>JANMUE010000126.1:0-39128 GCA_031391205.1 Lysobacterales bacterium
TTGGCGATATCGAGCAGGAACATTTAGCCAACGGTCGCGTCAGGCCACGCTTTCCGGCATGCACTCTGCGCTGCCCGGAGTCAGCGGTGCATGGCGCGAAATAGCCGCAGCTTTTCGACTAGCGGTTCCTTAGAGTCGAAAACTGGTCTGCGCCCGTCGGTGCAGCATCGAAAAAAAAGCGCGACCACCTGCAGCAGGAGTCGCACCACGTCGCGCATCGACGTAATTGCGATTCCGCCTCGCGCAAGGCACAGGCGACTCGGAAATAGATCTCCTTGCTGCCGGGCTGCCGAGCTCGGATCGGTCACAACCGATCAAAGCCAAACTCTAATGCCGACTACGAAGCGGTGTTCGTTTGTGGGTGCGTCTTCAGCGCGACGACGCTGTGCAGTCCCGGAAAACGCGTGCTCCCAGACGTAGCCGACGTAAGGGGCAAATTTGCGGTGCATTTCGTAGCGCAGGCGCAGGCCTCCTTCCAGATTGCCGAGCCCGGCACCGAGGCCGCGGGCATCGTCGGACTTGCTGTAGAGGTTTGCTTCGGCGCTCGGCGTCAGAATAAGCCGGTTACTTAACAGGATGTCATACGATGCCTTGAACCGCGCAGAAGCGCGCGCATCGTCACCGAGATAGCCGGTCGCTTCGACCTTGAATCGATACGGCGACAAGCCTTCGATACCGGCGGCTAGATAGGTGCGCGCATCTGGACCGATGTCCTGACGAATGCCAAGCTGCGTGCCCCAGAACGGGGAATACGGGCGCCACCAGAGCACTTCAGCGCTTGAGGTCGGATCCAGCTCGCCGGGCACCTTCAGCCCCTGGGTGCGAAACCAGAGCTTGTTGCGATCGTCGCCGTAATTCGCCTGCATATTCCATGCAAACCCATCGCCGTCATTGCCGGACAGATACTCCAGTTCGTCGAACAGCACATAGCCGAACGCGATCTGGTCGGAAGTTTCCATCCCCGGCATGCCGGTGTATTCGTAGCCTTCTGCATAGGCATCAGGATCGCGCGCGCCTGACGGTGGGCGATCGGTTTCCATCGATCCCATGTCCATGGCTGGCGGTGGTGATGATTTATCCGGTGCGGACCCGCCGTCCATCGATTCCATATCCATCTCTGCGGATGGTGCCGCTTGGGTTGGTTCCTCGCTTTCCGGCTCCTGGCCCATGTCCATGTCGGGGTCCATGGCTTCGGACGGATCTAGGACTGGCTCGGGTTCCTCGTTCGGACGGTTATCAACTGCCGGCATTTGCATCGAGTCTTCCATCTCCGCCGGGGTAACCGGCGCCGGAGTCACCGACTGATGCTGGGAATGCGCGCTATCCACAACGGGTTCCTGCGCAAACGCCGAAGCGCCGATAAAGGCGCTTGCAGCGCACAGCAGGCACATGTCCAACGCGCGCCGGACCGAGCGCGAAAGCGCATGACGTGTGTTGTCTTGCGCGTTCATGCCACCACCACTTCGCGGAACATACCAGCTGCCATGTGATAGAGCAGATGGCAGTGAAACGCCCATCGGCCAGGCGCATCGGCGGTCACCGCAAGACGCACGCGTTGCGCCGGCTGCACGGAGATCGTGTGCTTGCGCACCTGAAACCCGCCATGTTCGGACTCCAATTCCATCCACATGCCGTGCAGGTGCATGGGATGCATCATCGTCGTGTCGTTGACCAGCACCAGGCGCAGGCGCTCGCCCTCGCGGAAATGAATTGGCTTAGCGTCGCTGAGTTTCACGCCATCGATCGACCACTGAAAGCGTTCCATGTTGCCGGTGAGGTGCAGCTCGATATCGCGGTCGGGTTCGCGACTGTCCAGGGCGCCGCCCAGCGTGCGCAGATCGGCATAAGTCAGCACACGTCTGCCGTTGTCGCGCAGGTTCACACCCGGATCATCGAGCGAGTCGCGCGGGTTGTCGACGCGCATGTCTACGCCCGATCCGTATTCGCTGCGCGCATGATTGGCCTTTCTGATCTTTGGATCAGCACCGCTCGCTGTCGGCGGCATGGAGGACATAGATGTCATCGCCCCCATTGCGCCCATCATGTCGACTTCGGTGAGCCAGACAGGCGCATCTGTCTTTGGTGTCTCCGCCGTCATACCCGCTCGCGGCGCCAAGGTGCCGCGGGCATAGCCGCTGCGATCCATGGACTGCGTGAAAATCGTATAGGCGCGGTCGTCTGGCATTCGCACCATCACATCAAACGTTTCGCCGGGGCCGATGCGAAACTCGTCGACCTCCACCGGCTCGACGTCTTGTCCGTCGGTGGCAACTACGATGAGTTTGAGTCCGGGACTGCGCACGTCAAAAAAAGTCGCGGTGCCGGCACCCATGAAAAGCACCCGCACGCGCTCGCCAGCGCGTGCGATGCCGGTCCAGTTGCCGGCAGGCGATTGGCCGTTCATCAGATAGGTGTACGTCTGGGCCGAGACATCGCTGTAATCGGTCGCGTTCATCCGCGCGCGATTCCACATCGCGCGCCGGGACAACGCCCTGGAAGGGCCGAGGCGGGCAATATCGGCGACGAAAGCACCCGCTGTTGGCAATCCAAAGTTGTAATAGCCGCCCATTTTTTTCAGGTTCAGGAATACCTGCAGCGGTTCCTCGTCGGTCCAGTCGCTGAGCAGCACGGCGTAGTCGCGATCCGCGCGTATACGATCGGCCACTCGTGGTTCGACGATCAGCGCGCCATACAGACCGGTTTGCTCGTGCAATGTGTGCGCGTGGTACCAGTAGGTCCCGCTTTGACGCAGGGTGAACCGATAGGTAAACGTGGCCCCCGGTGCGATGCCAGGGAAACTGATGCCGGGCACGCCGTCCATCTCGGGAGGAACCAGCAGGCCATGCCAGTGGATGGACGTCATTTCCTTCAAACGATTGGTAACGCGCAACGTCACCGTGTCGCCTTCGCGAACGCGCAACAGCGGTGCCGGCACTTGTCCGTTGACCGCTGTCGCGATGCTAGCCCGGCCCGTAAAATTTACCGGCAGCTCTGCGATCTCGAGATCGAATTCGGTGCCGACCAACTCACGCCTGCGGGCGCCCGATTCGAGCGCAAGCGCAGACGATGAAGCGAGTGCACCGAGCGCGACGCCAGCGCTGGCACCTTGAACAAATATGCGGCGCGAGCAAGGCGTAATGATTAGCGTCATGAGCGACCCCCGCTGCAATCAAGCCCATCTGGACACTTGACGGCGCATGCCAATTGGGCGGCGTTCACGAGAGTCCTTACATTTCCCCCGGTTCTTCGGGCATGGCCATCGCTGCCGGGGCAGCCATCGGTTGAGCCGGCGCCAGGCCGACGAGCTGCATGCGTTGCTCATCGGTAAGCACCACGGCTGCGCCGCCCACTGCGCGAATGTAGGTTGCGCGCTGGTCACCGCGCAGCCGCTCGATCTCGCGCGTCTTCTTCTCGATCTCGCCCATTTGCGGTTGGTCTGCACCCGTCAGCTGCCACAGTGCTTGCTCGGCAGCGTCGATCTGGCCTTGCTGCTCAGTCTGTTTGAGCAGCGCTTGCTGTTTGTGCTGGGCCAGCATTTGCTGTTGTTCGGTGGTCAGCGAGATATGTTCTGGATGATCGAGAAAGAACCCCGTCGCGCCAATGTGATAGAGGTGCGACTGGCCTGGGAAGCCGGGCAAGGCTGAGGGCGTCGCCATCGCTGTCGCGCTGTTCACGCCGCCCATCGCGTTGGTGCCGCTCATCGCTTTACCGCTCATCATCGGCTGCATCATCTCCATCATTTTCATCATGTCCATGCCCATACCCATGCCGCCGGCACCGGGCGGAGCCATCGCAGACGCTGGAGCCATCGGGGTCATCGGCTTGCCCATGTCGTCTTCCATCCCGCCCATTCCGGCAGCCGCGGGCGGCGGCATAGTCGACGCCGGTGCCATCGGCGGCGTCGGCATGCCCATCTTGTCGTCCATCATCTCTTTTTCGCCCATAGCCATCGCCAACTGCGGGGGTTGCGGCCTCGTGTCCATACGTGCGCCCGGCTGTGCGTGGCCTGCCGCGGCTGCCTGCATGCGCTGCTCGAGCGCGCGTGCCTGTTCACGCAGGTTGGATAGATCGCGCTGCATTTGTGTCATATCCGTGGTTAGAGCAGGTGCCTGTGCGTTCAGTTGGAAGGTAGCAAGCCCTGCGATCAATCCGCCGGTGCACATCGCCGAAAGCATGTTTGAACGAAATGTCATGGTGTTTCTCCTCGAAGCAAATTGCGATTCCAACCATCATGTACTCGGTCGGTTCGCGGGTCACTGTTCGGTGCAGCGCTTAGCGCGCTTTGACGAACTGAAAAGTCTCGAATTTGTCCCATCACTTATTGAATGGGCCCAAGGATCCTCTGAACAAGTCCGGAGCCGCGATAGCCCCCTGAGTCAGGGGGCAAAAAACTGCAGGTTTTGACCGGCTCCGCCGTTCAGAGCCGGGGTGTGGCAAGCACTAAACTGTATGGCGAAGTCGAAGTGGTGACTAGTTCAGACCTTCCCTAATGGTGTTTGTACCAACCCACCCCTTTGATGTCGTTCCACGACGTCGTTTGATGGCAGCGATAGCATTGGTTGACCTGGGCCGGTCCGCAGCACTGGGCCACTTCAGCATCGGTTTGCCCCGCGACGGTCTTCGAGATCATCGCAAAGTGCTCCATGTAGTGACTCGGCGGCGCTTGGTGGCATTGCGCACAATCAAACGATCCGGGCCCGGGATGCTGGAATTGCGCAATCGTCCATTGCGAAGTGACATGACAATTGGTGCACTCCGGTCCGAACAGACCCGCATGCGGCTCGGCTGTCGCGTGACATGACCGACAATTCAAAGTCATCTCGAACGGATCGAGCTCAGGATGACTGCGGTTGGGTGATTGCGTCATCGGATGCTGTTGCACCCAGTGCACTAGGTCTGCTTGAACCAGCGACTCGTGCTCGCCTGCCGATGCTTCGATGCGCTTCAAGCCGATGCGCGCCAAAGTTGTGTGATCCATCTGCTGCAGATTCGCGCTTTCGCCCTGATGCTCGATGTGACAGCGACCGCAGCTCCCGATAGTGGCGTGAAACGCCGTCGCCTGACGCTGCAGGAGCGCCGTGTTGTTCGCGTGACAGCCGATGCACTTCGCATCATCGGCACCCACGACAGAGGTATGGCAGGCAGCGCAATCATTTTGCAGCTCGGCGTGCGCCAATGAAAGCGCGCCTGGCATGGTTTGGCGTTGCCAAGTGGACAGATCACCGACGTCACGCCATCGCCAACCGCTCAACATCAGAGCCGCGATGGTCACAACGAGCATCAGCACCAGTGTGCGTCTCATCGGCGCCGCCTCATTGGAACCACCGCAACCCAAAATGAATTCCCGCCCAGATATGCAATGCGAGCAGGATGTAGAAGCCCAAGGCAGTCACGATGTGCAGCTTCAGCCACAGGGACGACAGCCGCTTGAAGCGTTGATGCGACGTGATCGAGTATTCGACCTCGGCTATCGATTCGGCCGCACGAACCGCACGTCTCGAAGGTGTTTCCGAGTCCGGGTCACCTCTTGCCGCGAACACTGCCCTTTGCAACCCAAGGACCGACCAGAAGCCGTGGGATGCGGCGGAAGTAACCAATGGGTCGGGGCTGCTTGCGAGCGCATTCACGGCCTCGTTGTAAACCGTTTCGAGTTTGGTCAGCAAATCCTGTTTGTCGCGGAGCTCAAGCGACACCTGGGCAAGCAAGTGCATTCCGACGTAGCCGCTGAGCGATGTCAGCAACATCAGAGTCGTCAGCGCGATACCGAGGTTGCTTTCGAATCGATGTCCGCTGTGCAGTAATGCGAGCATGGCGCCGACCGCGCCGGTGTAGACGTGCCAGGTCATGATGCCGCGCATGGCTCCGCGTTTGTTGATTGCCTGGTGCAGCCACGGCAGGCGCTTGGCAGCAGCATAGGCGATGGAGAACAGCACCATGAGACTGGCGCCGGATATCGCGAGGACGCCACCTGCAAGACTGCCGGGAAATCGCGGCGAACGATGGACGATGAATCCCAGCCATAGCACCAGCAACAGTGCGATCAAGGTACTGAGCATCTTGCGTTCGCGTGTCATCGAATAGTCGCTCGGCTATTCGTCTACGCGTCGACCGTTACATCACTGGTCGACTTCGCCTGGCAGGCGAGAATGATGTTGTTCTGCTTGTCGCCTGCATCGAGTGCGTCCTGAATTTCCATGGTGACAGTTCCCGCTAACAACTTGACCTTGCAGACCCCACAGGTGCCGACCCGGCATGAGTAATCGATATTGACGCCGACGGCTTCCGACGCTTCGAGCACAGTCCTATCAGCCGCAAGCATGGCGGTGCGCTTGGAGCGGGCGAAAGTTGCCACCGCGGTGCCCGTCGCTGCGGCGCCTTCCTGCGCGGGAACTCCGTTCGCGAGCTGATTCGCGTCAATTGCGGGCGCACCAGCAGGCTGAGCCGCCGGGCGCTCCTTGCCGATGAATATTTCCGACTTGATCTGTTCGGCGGGAACGCCCAATTCGGCCAGCATCGGCTTCAAGGCATCCATCATCGGCTTTGGTCCGCACAGATGCACCCGGCGTGTGGCGATGTACGGAACGGCCGCCACGAGCAAGTCCTTGGTAATGGTTCCTCTTGCATACGGCCAATTGGAGGACGGGGCTTCCATCGCAGTGATGGTGAGGTGCAAGTTCGGGTACCTTCGTTGCAAGTACTCAAGCTCCTCGCGATAGATCACGTCCTGCTCGCCGCGACAGCCGAATATAAAAAACATGTCGCCGGGCCAGGAGCGATCGGTGAGGTAACGCACCACACTCATCATCGGCGTGATGCCTACGCCTCCAGAAATCAACACGATGCTGTTGGCTGCGTCGCCGAGGAAGGTGAAGTTTCCGGAGGGACCGGTCGTCTGCAGGGTGTCGCCTTCATGCACGTTGTGCAGGAAGCCCGAAACCGTGCCCCGTTCTTCACGCTTGACGGTGATATCAAGAAAATCGCGGCGTGTGGGCGAAGAAGCGATCGTGTAGGAGCGCTTCACCAACTGATCGTTGGGTTGCACCGTGAACGTGATGAACTGACCGGGCAGGTGGCGAAACGGCACGGTGCCGCCCGCGAGATCGGCCAACCGCAAGGTGCGAACATTCGGGGTTTCATCGAAAATTCTGACCACGCGCAACAGCCCGGTCCACGCGTTGGACAATGATGGCGCATCGTCGGGGCGCAGCGCTGGCGTCGAAACTTGCACGGCAGACAGCACTGTCTTGACGGGTAGCGGGGAGTCCAGATTGCTCCCGGCGAGCCTCGTTACCAATGCCTGAGCCCGTTGCATTTTCTTGACACTGGCCCAGATCAACGCAGCAGCCACCGCGAACAGGATGAACATCGTAAAATAGTGAAAGCCGCTGAGCCCGAAGATGCCATGGGGAACCTGCGCATCAGCAGGCGGTAGCAGGTTCATATTGCTTTTGAACCATTCAAGGGCCACCGCGCTTGGCGCCGTGTTACCGGAAAGCGCGCTGAGTGTCGCGATCCCGCTGTCGAACCGCGACACGCCCTGCTTCATCTGCGCCGTCGCCGCCTGCATCTTCAGAAAGTCTTGTGTCGATGCCGACGCGTTGAGTTGTTCCAATCCCAAAGACATCTGCGCCGCGCCTGATGCCATTCGCTCGCGTGCCAAAGCTTCGAATTGCAGGCGCGTCGCCGGCGTCAGGACTTCAAGTTCCATCAGTGCAGGATAGAGTTCCTTGCGCGGCGGCACACCCATCTGCCGCATCATCTCGCCCATCATCTCCGCGCCGCCGGGCGGCATGGCTACGCCAGGAACGGTGCTGGGAACCAGGGTGGACGAACCGTCAGCTGCAGCAGTTGCTCCGGGCGTATCAGTATTGACGATCTGAGTCGATGAGGCATCACCTGCGGCAGCGGCGGGATGATGGCTGGCGTGCTCTTCCGGGGACTGTGCATGGGTCGAAATCGAAAACAGGATGCACGCTGCAAGCAAGTGTTCGCGCATGCGATACGAACCACCTTTCTTCGCTGCGGATTTCATGTTTACACCGTCGTTGCGGACTTTCGGGCAAAACGGAAACAGCGCGCGCTGACCAACGCGGTTGCGACGGCGCGACGAGAGGCGCCCGCAGCGGAGTAGCATGAATCGCATCCCGCATAGGGGTGCCAACGCCTTGCTGATCCGTTTGAAAACGCTACCCGCAAGTGCAGCGCCGACCGTGGCCAAAGCGGCCCGTGTCGGCATTGCGATTCGGGTCAGCGCTGCAGTTCAACGGTGTCGCTGACCACAGGCTGGCCATCCACTACCGTAGCGTTGGCATAATGCTCGTCGAACAGGCTGGTGATCCGCACCTTGCCGATTTCTTCACGCTTGTAATCGGGACCGCTGGCCTTGGGCGACTGGTTTCGCTTGGTGTGTCGCACTACATCGAGTACTTGGCCAACCTCTGCGCCATCCCGTTCGCCGACGCAAATCTCCACACTGGCGCCGTCGATTGAAAGCACTTGCCCGCGCATGATGTATTCATGCCGCGCAGGACTGTTGGTCGCACAGCCGCTCATCGCGACAGAGCCCAGCAACAAGGCAATGCCAAAGGTTCGCGACAGACGTCGCGGAGACGGTAGAGCAAGGATTTTGACGCTGTGCTGGATTGGATAGGTGTTCATGATCATGCCTCCTAAGGCCCGGTTGAGGAGCTGCCCATGGGCGGCAGCGAATGCAGGCGAATCACAGTCACCGCGCCAGACGGTTGAAAAGAGAGGCGAAAAAGCTCCCGGCAAGCAGCGCCCAGAGGCTCAGTACCAGCAGCGCGAGCAAGAATCCCGGCCACTCGAAGGGTCGTGACTGAACCATCGGGCTGAAGTCCATGCCATGGAACAGGTTGTTCATGAAATTGAGGAACGGGCCGGGGGCCAGTACCCAGATCACGGTGCAGAGGGCATAGAACAGTGCAACCGTGATGGCCAATGTGACGCCAGTACGCAATGGGACCACGCTCACTTCTCCGTCAATTCATCCGAACCTACGCCATTGCCGCCCAAACCTCTGTTCGCTGGAACACCGAGGCGACGTCGACACGCGTTCGCCTCGGAACTCGGAATCGCCCGCCGTTGCTGTGCGTTGCATACGACGTGATCCCAGCGACGCGTGGTGCCGTCGTGCAAATCGAGCGGCCGGCGCTGCCTGCGAACTTCACAACGACAATATCGAGCGTGACGGCGCACGCAGTTGACGCAGATCAATCGAAAGCGCTCTACGCTTGACCAGGGCACGATCTCACGGCGATATGCCCTCCGACGCACGCAACTTCCGCGTAAGCCCCACGTGGCGCCCTTGTTGGCGACGGCATGGTGGTGATTCTGAGGCTCGGGCCCCTCCGCCAAAGTCCATTACAACCGGCGCCGCACCCACCCGCCGATCGTCGGCTACCAATACGTACCACGGCCGGCACTGTCACCGTCGCGAAGTGGCTTCTCGGGATTTGGCGAGGTCTGTTCAAAGTGCGCGGCGAGCGACGCGTTGAACGAAGCGTCCACCGGCAGCCGATGGCTCCTCTGCGCTGCGATGCCCAGCGTGGTGCTTTGGTACAGCGAGCTGAGCAAACTGATCAGCCGAACATTGCGCATGAATAAATCCGCTGCTGAGGGCATGCAACGGGTTCTCCGCCGGTGAGCCCAGCTCACGCTGGTTCGGTAACGCACAGACCGCAACTTGCCCAAGGAACACAGTCGTCCTGGCTTTCCGCCCTGCGGTCCTCCCCAGGATCATCATGAAGACACCAAAGCTCACTTCAAAAGCAACTCCACCGAGCCATCCGGTGGATTCGGAGCAATTCCCGCTGAAAACTCAGACTCGTTTGGCTGCTAACCGCGACAAAGTCCGCGAGGTAGTGTCGGTGCACGCACCGAGACAATCGCAGCGTCCGGTGGAGCGATCAAAGTAGAGCGGTAGCAGCGCGCGTACAGCGGATTATTTATCCAGGTTTCCGAACACGAAAATGAATGTACGAAGCGGCTTACCCATCGCTTCGACCGGTTCAGTCTGAGGAGAACGTCATGACGCCAGGAAATGTTCCGCAAGTCAATGTTCGCGGCTTGCCATCCACGTTGCAGATTGCCCAGGCGGCCATCAAAAATCCAGAAGTTCAAGAGATGCTGCGCAAGCTCTCCGAGTACAAACTCGGCATCTTCATGCCGCATATGCACGAACAAACCAGTGGTGATTTCATGGCGCTGCCCGACGACATCATCCAGGTCGAATCCGGTTCGGAAGTGTCCTTCCAATCGAGGCAGGAAGTTGCCAGCCAGCCCGGTCGCTTTCTTCCAGTGGGATGGATCTGGCAGGCCGGTGCCTCGCAACCGGTGGCAGCATGCGAAATGGTTGAGCATGAAGGGCTGGACGATGAAGACCGTCGCATCCAACACAAGATGCCCAAGCTCAGTTAGTCGATCCGTGCTTTGCGGCTACGACGCACGCGCGCATCCCCTGATCCCTCGTGGTCAACCATTTTTTGGATTGCACCTGATCCATTAAGGAAGCGCGATGAAAACGAGCGTTATGAAGGTGCACGACATGCTGTCGGTATGGGGCGTGGACGAAGTTGAAAAACGGATTGGCGAAGTCCCTGGTGTCGAAAGCGTCACGGTGAACTTCGCGGCAGAAAGCGCCACGGTCCGTTACGACGAAACCCGACTTGAAGTCGCCGACATCAGGTCGGTCCTGCGTCAAAACGGATACGAGTCTGCTGCTGCCGACACTGCCCCGGCGGGCGACAATCAGCATGGCGATTCACCGCTCGGCGACTCGCCGAACGCGCTCGCGCCCGTTGCTTCGACTCCTGCTCCTGTCAAGCCAGCTGACGCGGGCGTTGCTGCCGATCCCACTTCCGTAGCACTTGAACCTGGTGCGCCGAAGTCGGCGGTCGCCCTGCCGCCCGCTGCTGCACATCGCGAAGAAATAGATATATCGAACTCGCATTCCGACCCCGCAACAGCCAAAGCCACTTCGCCGAAACCAGCCGCTGCGTCACCTGCCGAAACCGCAGACGCGGCGACGTCCGCGTCTGCGCACTCCGATCACGAAGGCCACAAGGCACCGGGCAAGAAAAGTGCCATGGCGGCAGACATGGCGCACGAGATGGGTCATGGCGACGAAGACCTACCGGTCGTGGTGCGCGATATGCGCAATCGTTTCTGGATCTGCTTGCTGTTCACCATTCCCATCTTTATCTACGCGCCGATGGGCGGCATGTTCAAGCCACCGGCGCCACCGTTCGGACTGGAACTTAACCTATGGCTGTTTTTCCTGGCCAGTGCGGCCATTGTTTATCCCAGCTGGCCGTTCTTCGTCGCCGCGTGGCGCGCACTGCTGAAGGGTACGCTGGGCATGGCGGCACTGATCGTGTTGAGCGTCGGTACCGGATATCTTTTCAGTGTCGGCGCCACATTCTTCTTCAAGTCGGACGGGCAGTTCTTCGAAGCGGCTGCTGTGCTGTTGGTGTTCATCCTGCTCGGCCACTGGCTAGAAATGCGGGCGCGCGCCGGTGCTTCCTCGGCGATCAAGGCTTTGATGGATCTGACGCCGGCCAAGGCCTCAGTGATCCGCAATGGCGCCGAGACTGAAGTACCGACCGCTGAAGTGCTGGCAGGCGAAATCATCGTGATCAGGCCCGGCAACAAGATCCCCGTCGATGGCGTTGTTGAAAGCGGTGAATCCCTGGTCGACGAGTCCATGCTGACCGGCGAATCGATGCCGGTGCAGAAAGGACCAGGCGCTACGGTGATCGGTGCAACGATCAACAAGAGTGGCAGTTTTCGCTACAAGGCAACCAAGGTGGGTGCCGACACAGCGCTCGCGCAGATCGTAAAGTTGGTGCAAGAGGCGCAGAACTCGAAAGCGCCGGCGCAATTGCTTGCGGACAAGGCGGCGCAATGGCTGGTCATCGCCGCCATCGTGATTGGACTAGCAACGTTTTCGGTTTGGTTCTGGTGGATCGGACAGCCGCTACTGTTTGCAGTCACGTTGACCATTACCGTTTTTGTGATCGCCTGCCCGGATGCACTGGGACTGGCCACGCCGATGGCCGTGATGGTGGGCACCGGTCTCGGCGCGATGAACGGCATTCTGTTCAAGAACGCATCGGCACTGGAAGATGCGACCAAGCTCAATGTCATCATCTTCGACAAGACCGGCACGCTCACCATCGGCCAGCCCGAGGTTGTTGAGATGGCGCTGGCGGATGGCGTGACCGAGGATGGTTTGCTTACCGCAGCCGCTGCCGTCGAGCAGGGCTCCGACCATCCACTCGCCCAGGCCATCTTGCGCCGCTCTGCGCATCTCACAGTCACGGCGCCGACGGGTTTTGAAAGCCTCGACGGTATGGGCGCACGCGCCGAGACTGCCGGCGGCACCGTGTTCCTGGGCAACCGGCTGTTGATGGACACGCAAAAGCTGGCGCTCGGTCCATTGCAAGCCGAAGCGGCGCGGCTGCAGGCAGACGGACGCACCGTTGTCCATGTCGCTCAGGCGGGCAACGTGATTGGGCTGATCGCCATTGCCAATGCGATCCGGCCGACGTCCAAGGCAGCGGTTGCGAAGCTTCGGGAACGCAAAATCGAAGTGGTGATGCTGACCGGAGACAACGCCGCCACGGCCAAGCGAATTGCCGCCGACCTCGGCATCGACAGCGTGATGGCGGACGTACTGCCAGGCCAGAAGGCCGAAAAGGTGAAGGAGCTGCAGGCCACTGGCAAGCGGGTTGGCATGGTCGGCGACGGCGTCAACGATGCACCCGCACTGACTCAGGCCGACGTCGGATTTGCCATCGGCGCCGGCACCGACGTGGCGATGGAAAGTGCTGATGTCGTGCTGATGAAAAGCGATCCGTACGACATCGTCGCTGCCATCGAGTTGTCGCGTGCGACTTTGCGCAAAATGCATCAGAACCTGTGGTGGGCGGTGGGCTACAACACGATCGCGTTCCCGCTGGCCGCCGGCGTGTTTTACCCGTTTGTGCTGAGTCCTGAAGTCGCCGCCTTGTCGATGTCCGGCAGCACTTTGGTGGTGGCGATCAATGCGCTGATGCTCAAACGCACCAAGCTTGACGGCATCACTCAAGCGCGGCCTGCGCCCGAATCAACGGGCGTCGCGCCGGTTGCAAGCGCTACTGCATGAATGCCGCAAATGCCATGAGTTCAGCCTCGACGCGCACCATGACGACAACCGATTTATTCGCCCGGCTTGGACTATGGTCAGCGCTCGCCTTTGTCTTGAATCTCATCTGGGAAACAGCACACGTCAGGCTCTACACCCTCTGGGCCGTCGCGGACGCCAAGACCGTGGCATGGTCACTGTTGCACTGCTCACTCGGCGATGTCTTGATTGCGCTCGCGATGTTCGCGCTTGCCGGCATTCTGCTGTGGCATGCCGACTGGCCAAGCGCGCGTCCGGTGGCGGGCACGGCGATCGTCGTGAGCAGCGCGCTGGGCTACACCGCATGGAGCGAGTGGTACAACGTCTATAGCGTGGGGAACTGGGCGTATGCCGAGCACATGCCGTTGATTTCCGGCATCGGGCTTTCCCCGTTATTGCAGTGGTTGATTCTGCCTCCCTCAATGGTAGCAATTTATCGAAGACTGGCGCCGATGCTGTTTGGTCAACACAGCAGGTCCAGCCCGGCGTCGACTCGGTATGTCAGAGGCGAGTTACCGTGAACGCCGCTGGGCAACGCTTGTGCAAGGCGCGCCTGTTCGCACTCGGAAATTCGCATTTCGGCATCTCGGTTGGTCCTCCCGCGCGTTCGGCCGCGCGACGATGACACAGAGCGCGGCTACTCACGGCGGCAACTGCAGACCGGACGGGAATATCCTCGGTCATCAGCGCACCGTTGAAGATGTACTGGAAAAATTGCAATGCGAGACATTCAGCTATTTCTTGAATGAGACCAATTCGGCCAACGGCTTGGTGATCGACAAGACGGTAGAAAATTGGCCCGCGAGCATTGCTGCGACCGGTCTTGCCTTGGCCTGTTACCCGGTGGGTGTCGAGCGCGGATTCATGACACGGGCTTCGGCGGTCGAGCGAACGCTGGTGACGCTGCGCTTTTTCTGGAGCAGCCCGCAAGGCCCAGAGCCCGACGCAACTGGCTATCAAGGGTTTTACTACCATTTTCTCGATATGCAGACTGGCCGGCGCGCTTGGCAATGTGAATTGTCTACGGTGGATAGTGCTTTCTTGCTGGCGGGCGTGTTGACCGCAGCCATGTACTTCGACGCCAGCACCCCCGATGAGTGCGAAATCCGCGAATTGGCCGACGCGCTCTATCGCCGCGCCAATTGGCAATGGGCGCAAGATCAGGGCGCTACCGTAACGCACGGCTGGACACCGGAAAGCGGATTCCTCCAATACCGCTGGGAAGGCTATGACGAGGCGATGCTGCTATACGTTCTAGGGCTAGGCTCACCGACCTATCCGCTGCCAGAAAATAGCTACACAGCGTGGGCCTCCACCTATCGCTGGGCGCATTGCTGCGGACAAGACTATCTGTACGCGGGCTCTCTCTTCATCCATCAGCTCTCGCATGTCTGGATTGATTTTCGCGGTATCCAGGATGACTTCATGCGCGACAAGGGCATCGACTATTTCGAGAACAGCCGCCGCGCGACCTATGCCCAGCAACAGTACGCGATCGAAAATCCGCGCAAGTTCGAGGGCTATGGCAGCCATTGCTGGGGGATAACCGCGAGCGAAGGACCGGGACCGGAGACCATCGAGGTCAACGGTATCGATCGCCAATTCTTCGACTACATCGCACGCAGTGTGCCCGACGGGCCCGACGACGGCACGCTTGCGCCTTGGGCGGTGGTGGCATCACTGCCGTTCGCGCCTGAAATCGTCTTGCCGACACTGGATTACTGCATCCATAAGGCAAAGTTGACCGAATACAACCGATACGGTTTCAAAGCATCGTTCAATCCCTCGCATCCGGGAACGCCCGGCAATCCGTATGGCTGGTGGGTGTCACCGTGGCATTTCGGACTCAATCAGGGCCCGATTGTTTTGATGATCGAGAACTATCGCAGCGACCTGATTTGGCGATTGATGCGCAGCTGCCCGTACATCGGCAACGGTTTGCGGCGAGCGGGATTTCGCGGTGGCTGGCTGTGAATGCTCTGAACTCAGGCAGTACCGACGCGGGCCACGCCGATCTTCAATCCGTGTGGCGTGATGGTACTCATCGACCGCGCAGCAGTACCCGCGTCGCCCAACCCGCATCTGGCGGAACATACCTATGACCGAATCGCTTGCTCCCGAACTTCTTGCCAAGATGGACGCCTATTGGCGTGCCGCCAACTATCTATCGGTCGGCCAGATTTATCTGCTCGACAACGCACTGCTCAAAGCGCCACTGTCCATCGAACACGTCAAGCCGCGCCTGCTCGGACATTGGGGAACGACCCCAGGGCTCAACTTCATCTACGTACATTTGAATCGCATCATCAAGCGTGATGATGTTCAGATGCTGTATGTGACCGGTCCTGGGCATGGCGGTCCAGGCTTAGTGGCAAACACCTATCTTGAGGGCACGTACAGCGAGGTCTATCCCGAGATTTCTCAGGACGCGAGCGGCATGCAGCGCCTCTTCAAACAGTTTTCCTTTCCCGGTGGCATTCCCAGCCACGTGTCGCCCGAAGTGCCGGGCTCCATACACGAGGGCGGCGAACTCGGCTACTCGCTGATGCATGCGTTCGGCGCCGCATTCGATAATCCGGATCTGATCGTTGCGTGCGTCGTCGGCGACGGCGAGGCTGAGACCGGGCCGCTTGCTACAAGCTGGCATTCGAACAAGTTCTTGAATCCTGCACACGATGGCGCGGTCTTGCCAATCCTGCACTTGAATGGCTACAAGATCGCCAGCCCCACTGTTCTGGCGCGCGTGAGTCACGAAGAACTTGATCAGCTTTTTCGCGGCTACGGATACGAGCCGCATTTCGTCGAGGGTGACGATCCGGACCAAGTCCATCAGGCCATGGCCGCGGCTTTGGATCTGGTGATGGCACGTATTCGCAGCATCCAATCACACGCGCGCGCCAGCGGCGATCACACGCGGCCGATCTGGCCGATGATTGTGCTACGCACGCCCAAAGGCTGGACCGGACCCAAGTTCGTTGATGGGCTGCAAACCGAAGGATCCTGGCGATCGCATCAGGTGCCGCTGGCGAACCTCGCCGGTAATCCGGAACACCTCAAGCTGCTCGAACAGTGGCTGCGTAGCTATCGAGCGGAAGAGCTTTTCGACGCGAATGGAGCGCTTATAGCCGAACTCGCCGAGCTTGCGCCGAAGGGTGAGCGCCGCATGGGTGCCAATCCGCATGCCAACGGTGGCGCTCTATTGCGTGACTTGCACATGCCCGACTTTCGGGATTACGCCGTGGCGGTTGCGAGCCCGGGTACGGTGATGGGCGAAGCGACACGCGTCACCGGCACCTTTCTGCGCGATGTGATGAAACGTAATCTGACACAGCGCAACTTCAGAATCTTTGGGCCCGATGAAACCGAGTCCAATCGATTGGGCGCGGTATTCGAGGTTACCGACCGTGCGTTCACCGACGATATTAAACCCTCCGACACGCAGCTTTCGCCGGAAGGCCGCGTCATGGAAGTATTGAGCGAGCACCTGTGTCAGGGTTGGCTCGAAGGCTATCTGCTCACCGGTCGGCACGGATTCTTCTCGTGCTACGAAGCGTTCGTGCACATTGTGGATTCTATGTTCAACCAGCACGCCAAGTGGCTCAAGGTGACACGCGGTATCCCTTGGCGACGGCCGATCGCCTCACTCAACTATCTTCTCACTTCCCACGTCTGGCGGCAGGACCACAACGGATTCAGTCATCAGGACCCGGGGTTCATCGATCACGTCGTCAACAAGAAAGCCGACGTGGTGCGGGTCTATCTACCACCCGATGCCAACACGCTGCTGTCGGTCACCGATCATTGCCTGCGCAGCCGGCATTACGTCAACGTCATCGTTGCCGGCAAGCAGCCGGCGTTGCAATGGCTCGACATGGATGCGGCGATCACGCATTGCACTGCGGGGGTAGGCATCTGGCACTGGGCCAGCAATGACAACGATGGCGAGCCGGATGTGGTGATGGCCTGCGCAGGCGATGTGCCGACGTTGGAGACACTGGCCGCGGTGGACCTGCTGCGCGAGCATCTGCCTGAGCTGAAGATTCGCGTCATCAATGTGGTCGATCTGATGACGTTGCAGCCACAGAGCGAGCATCCGCATGGACTCAACGATCGCGATTTCGACGCTCTGTTCACGCGCGACAAACCGATCATCTTTGCGTATCACGGCTACCCTTCGCTCATTCATCGACTCACCTATCGCCGCACCAACCACGTCAATCTCCATGTCCGCGGCTACAACGAGGAAGGCACAACCACGACACCGTTCGACATGGGCGTGCTGAACCGCATCGACCGGTTCCATCTGGCCAACGACGTGATCGACCGCGTCGCGGGCTTGGCAGCGCGCGCCGCCCCTGTGGCGCAACTGATCCAGGACAAACTCGTTGAACACAAGCATTACATCGAGCGTTACGGCGAGGACATGCCGGAGATTCGCAACTGGCGCTGGGGCGCACAACGCACCGCAATGAGCGCGGCGAAATGAGCGACACCCTACCGATGGGTTACCTCGTGCGCCACGGCGCCACCGCCTGGACGCAGACCGCACAGCACACCGGCCGCACCGACCTTGCGCTGAACGAGCAAGGCGAGCGCGAGGCGCGGGAATTGGGCACGCGCCTGGCCGGACTGCACATTGATCACATCCTTTCAAGTCCGCTGGTGCGTGCACGCCGGACAGCCGAACTCGCATTGCGCGACACGCGAATCGAGGCCGTTGATGATCTGATGGAATGGGACCATGGCGACTACGAGGGCAGACGCACCGTCGACATCCAATCCGAGCGCCCCGGCTGGAATCTCTTTCGCGATGGCTGCCCAGGTGGCGAAACCATCGATGCTGTTGGCGCGCGGGCGGACCGAGTGACTGATCGTATTCGCACCAAGGGCGGCAACGTGCTCGTCTTCGCGCATCGTGAAATCCTTCGCGTCCTGGCCGTGCGCTGGATCGGACTTGCGTCCATCGAAGGACGTGGCCTGTTGCTGGGGACTGCATCGTTGAGCGTGCTTGGATACCACCACGACATCACCGAGCCGGTCATCCACGGCTGGAATGGTCTCGCCATTTCCCGCGATGCGGGAGGGCTTCAGTCTTCGGCGTCAACGCGGTCTTCCAAGGAGCAGACATGAAACTGGGCATGATGGGGTTGGGTCGGATGGGCGCCAACATGGCGCAGCGCCTGGTGCGTGGCGGTCATGCTGTGGTCGGTTTCGATCCCAGCGCAGAGGCGCGGGCGCTCAGCACGCAGCAAGGCATCGACGCGGTGGCATCACTGCAAGCGATGGTGGATGCGCTGCCGGCACCGCGCGTGCTGTGGATGATGGTGCCGGCTGGAGCGGCGGTTGATGCGACCATCCAGTCGCTTCAGGGCTTGCTTGCGCCCGACGACATCCTGATCGATGGCGGCAACTCCAACTACAAGGACACACTGGAGCGGGGCACGATGTGCGCAGCGAAGCGCATCCACTATGTTGACATCGGCACCAGCGGCGGCGTCTGGGGCCTCGATCAGGGCTACAGCATGATGGTCGGCGGCGACACGGCGGTGGTCGAGCGTCTGCGTCCTATCCTGCAGACGCTGGCACCGGGGCCCTCGCAGGGCTGGGGCAGAGTGGGTCCGGCAGGCGCCGGTCACTTCACCAAGATGATCCACAACGGCATCGAATACGGAATGATGCAGGCCTATGCCGAGGGCTTCTCGATCCTCGGACACAAGCAGCAGTTTGCTCTGGATCTGCACCAGATCGCCGAGGTCTGGCGTCACGGCAGCGTTGTGCGCTCGTGGCTACTGGATCTCACCGCCGCCGCGCTTGGCAAGAATCCGAGCATGAAAGGCATAGCACCGTTCGTTGCGGATTCTGGCGAAGGCCGTTGGACCGTCGCTGAAGCGATCGAACTCAACGTGCCCGCGCCGGTGATCACGCATGCCCTGATCGAACGTCTGCGCTCGCGTGACGACGATTCGTTCGCCGACAAATTATTG
This sequence comes from Lysobacterales bacterium, assembly GCA_031391205.1. Lineage (GTDB taxonomy): Bacteria > Pseudomonadota > Gammaproteobacteria > Xanthomonadales > Ahniellaceae > 0-14-3-00-62-12. Next base: position 19,168 of record JANMUE010000126.1, read on the forward strand.
TCGGCAATGCGCAACGAATTTGGCGGTCATCCGATCAAGCTCGAACCCACCGTCGCTTCTTGAGCAAACCCGCAACGTTGCATAACTCTGCGCTGGCCAGTGTCAGCATGGCACGCTGGCTTCGGGTTTCGGGTCATGCCAGCTCGCGTCCCCGATCACAAGCGCGGCAGCTGAGGTTGGCCCCCACGTGCCGCGCTCGTAAAGTTCAATTCGCTCGGCATTGTTCAAACACGGATCGACCACGCGCCACGCCGCTTCGACCGAGGCGTCGTCGGTAAACAAACCGGTGTCACCGAGGATCGCATCGCCGAGCAATCGTTCATAAGGCTCTTTCTGGTGCGCCGGCTGATGCCGGGCCACCAGTTCGATGTCGCCGCCGCGCATCGCATCGCCCGGACGCTTGACCCGTGTACCCGCAGAAATGACAACTTCGGGGCTGAGTCGGAAACGGAAATAGTTCGAGCCTATGGTCAGTGGTTCGTCGAATATCTTCAGCGGTGGGCGCTTAAGACTGACGATCACCTGCGTGGTGGTGATGGGCAAGGATTTACCGGCACGGATGTAGAACGGCACGCCAGCCCAGCGCCAAGTGTCGATCTCAAGACGCAGCGCGGCGAAGGTTTCGGTCTGTGAATTCTCGGCCACGTCGGGCTCATCGTGATAACCGCGAAATTGTCCGAACACTACGCTCCCAGGTTGCAACGGCTGCATGGCGCGAAACAGCCGCAGCTTTTCGACTCGGATCGAAAGCGGGTCTGCGCCAATCGGCGCATCCATTGCCAACAACGCGACCACCTGCAGCAGATGGTTTTGCACCACGTCGCGCATCGCACCGACGTTATCGTAGAACGCGCCGCGCCCCTCCACACCGAAATCTTCGGCCAGCGTGATCTGCACGTTATCGACGTAGTTGCGGTTCCACACCGGTTCGAGAAAGGCATTGGCGAACCTGAAATAGATGAGGTTCTGCACCGCCTCCTTGCCGAGATAATGATCGATGCGAAAGATCGCCGATTCCGGAAACACTTCGTGCAACGTACGGTTCAACGCCTGAGCCGATGCGAGGTCGCGACCAAACGGTTTTTCGACCACGACGCGTGCGTTTCTGGCGCAGCCGCTGGCGGCCAACCCATTCACCACCGCGGTAAACGCCTGTGGCGGTATCGCTAGGTAATGCAATGGCCGTGCCGCGTCCGCAAGCGTCAGGCGCAGGCGCTGGAAGGTCTCGGCATCGTTGTAATCGCCGTCGACGTAGCGCAGTTGTGCCGACAACTTGGCAAAGGCTGTCTCGTCCACGCCACCATGGCGCTCTAGACTGTCGCGGGCACGCTCGCGCAGTTGCGCAACCGTCCACCTGGTACGCCCGACCCCGATGATCGGCATGTCCAGTGCACCGCGTTTGATCATCGCCTGCATCGCCGGAAAAATCTTTTTGTGCGCAAGGTCGCCGGTGGCGCCGAAAAAGACGAATGCGTCGGATACGGGGTGCAAAGGGATTCTCCTTTTTTACCGGCGGCTGAGCTCTGATCAGCCACTACTTCGAACCACGCTCTGCGCCCAATAAAATGTGCAGGTAATCACAGTACACCGTCGGCCGCGCCTTGCCGAAACGTTAGTCGACAGTAAACGGGTTGCGGACCATGATGACGCTATGTTGCGCTTGTCGCCTGGTTAGGAGCTTGCAGATGAATTTGACTCGAACACGCCCGCGTTGCTTGCGGCCTATGCAGCTTGCGGTCACCATCACGCGCTCAGGCCGGCTATGAAGCAGTTGGGGACAGCGCGCACCTTATTGGCACTGAACTTCGGTTCGGCCAGTCTCAAGGTAGCAAGCTATGTGCTTCCCGACGATCCCGATGCTGATCGCAGTAGCGTCCGCGAAACCGAGCGGATCGCCGTTGAGACGACGCAGGACACCGCTACCTCACAGGACGAGCGTGCAACGTTGGCGCTGTCGGACCTGGCGAAGCGAATGCCGGGATTGCACAAGGCACCGGACGTTGTCGCGCATCGGATCGTGCACGGTGCAGATCGGTCTGGTCCGGAAGAGCTGACGGCGGATACGCTCGCCCAATTGGAGCAGCTGTCGGCGCTGGCGCCACTGCATCAACCGCCTGCTTTGGCATTGGTACGCGCTGCGATCCAGCGCTGGCCCGGCGCTCGGCAGCTGGGCGTGTTCGATACGTCGTGGCATCAAACCATGCCGGAAAAATACCGCACGCTTGCGCTTCCCCATCCTCTCTACGCGCAGGGTGTGAAGCGCTATGGTTTTCATGGATTGGCGTTCCAGTCGGCGATGCGGAAGCTTTCTGCCCTCGCGCCGATGGCAGTGCGCGGTCGCGTCGTGCTCGCGCATCTGGGCGGGGGCAGCAGTTTGTGCGCTGTGCACGAAGGTCGCTGTGTCACTACGACCATGGGCATGACACCGCTCGGCGGAATTCCGATGGCCACGCGCAGCGGATCGCTGGATCCTGGCGTGCTAATACACCTTCAGCGCCATCTGAAGATGCCGGCCGATGCCATCGATCGACTGCTTCGGCGCGAGAGCGGCCTGCTCGGACTATCTGGCGAGTCGGGCGATATGCGTCTCTTGCTGGGCTCCGCTTCCGAAGGCGCGCGGCGAGCCATAGATGTTTATGTTGCTGGCGTTGTGCAAAGTATCGCCGCTATGGCTGCGAGCCTACGCGGGCTTGACGTGCTGGTTTTCTCCGGAGGCATCGGCATGCACGCTGTCAAGATTCGCACGTGGCTAACGGATGAACTCGAATGGCTGGGACTGGAAATCGATCCGACTTTAAACGCAGCGGGTGCGTCGGAGATTTCCTCTGCGACCGCCAAGGTCCGAACGTTCGTGATCCCGGTGGACGAAGAAAGCGAGATGGCTGACGCCACTGCGAGGCAGGCATTTTGAGCGTTGCGCAGCAAGGCGCGCGATGCGATGCCGGGTGTCGCTGCGAATCGGCACGTGTAAAGTCGTAACTCGTTGGCGAACAAATATTTCCAGGTTCACGGAGCGAGGGTCGTCCTGCGCGCACCGCTTGAGCACCTGAGTGGCAATCGTCAGCTCGTGCCGGTGGATCGTTAGCGCGATCGCGGCTGCCACCACGACGTGTCTCAGTGATGCTTACCTGCACGACATCTACCCATCGCTCCGGTTGGACATGCTTAGGCGCGTAAATGCGCCGACGACGCAGGTCATGGACGGCACCCACCTTGGGCACCTAGTCGAAAAGCGGGAGCTCGGCACTGGCGTCTTGAACTTGTGTGATCCGCCCGACTAGCTTGCACAGAGTCGTCATACAATAGAGATAGATCACCGTGACCCCGTCCATTCAACTGTCCGCGACCATGCTTGAAACTTTCTGTCATTCGGCGCAGTCTATGCGACGACGATGAATGCTCGCCTCCTTCGCCTACTGCTGATTGCTACGCTCGTGTTCAACGGGTTCGGCACGCCGTTGGTGATGGCGCAGATGACCCATGAACATGCTGGTCATGCTGGTCATGCTGGTCATGCTGGTCATGCTGGGCATGCTGGTATGTCGCATACGGACGGCATGGAGGATGCAGGCGCACCGATCCATGTGATGCACATGGACTCCTCTCCGTCACCTAAGGCGCACCGCGAAATGACGATGGGCGGTAATTTGTCCGACGACTGTTGTGGCGGTGCGTCCTGCCAGTGCGGCTGTGTCATGCCGCCGGTACTGATGTTCAGCGCGGTGCTATTGGTGCCACAAAGGCTCGTAGCGTTGGCCCAGCCAGCGCTTTATAACCGAGTATCCGTGACCGAAAGCACGCCTCCGTTCCGGCCTCCGGCGGCTTGATCTCCTCTGGTTCCTGAGGTGCACCGTCTGAAGACGGTGCGCGCCTGTTGCTGCGGACCGCTTCCGCACGTCGATTGACGTTGCTGCGTCCCGCTTCCGAGGAGTTCAACATGCATTTCCCTGTTCGTCCCGCTACCGCCTTGGTGGCGGCGATGGCGTTGGTCAGCTGTACCAGCCTGCCGCGCGAGCGCGGCTATGCCGAGACCGGCGATCTGATTGAGGCGCGCCTGGGCGCGCGACCGGCTTGGTCGCTTGATGCCGCACTTTCACCGATGCCTCCTCCCGAAATCCCGACCGCGCCATTGTCGGTGGATCAGGCGATTCGATCCGCCTTCTTGTACAACCCGAGCATTCGCGAAGCGTACGCCCGCCTCGGCCTTGGTCGTGCTGAGCTGGAGGAGGCCCGGCGTATCGCCAATCCCAGCTTCGGCTACGTCGAGCTTGATCCACGCTCCGGTAACGGTACCCAAGTTACTCGCAGCCTGTCGTTGAGCTTCACCGATTTGCTGCTGCTTCCGGCGCGCAGGCGTTTCGCCGCAGGCGAATTGGACCGCCTGCAGAAGGCCGTTGCCGCCGAACTCCTGGACCTTGCCACGGATGTAGAGGTGGCCTGGTTTGAGTCGGTGAGCGCCGTCCAGATTGCTGCAATGCGCGATGTTGTGGCCGAGGCCTCGGAGCAATCAGCTGAACTCGCTCAGCGCTTCTTCGATGCTGGCAACATCACGCGGCTGCAGCTCGAACAGGAGATCGCTGCAGCGGCGCAGGCACGTATTGCCGCCGTGCGTGCAGCGGCCGACGTCTTGCGCGCCCGCAGCGCCCTGGCCGGCCTGGTCGGTCTGCCGGGCGACGCAAGTTGGACCACGCTGGAGCAATTGCCCGCGCCTCCCAGTGCCACGTTCTCGGCGGAGGCCTTGGTCCCCCTGGCCCTTTCGCAACGTCTGGACCTGGCCGCCGTCAAGCAGGAGGTCACGCTGCGCGAAGATGCGCTCGTTGTCACCCGGCGCTGGCGCTGGCTGGGCGCGGTGGAACTTGGTTACGAGCGAGAGCATGAACTCGACGGCAGCGTGATCCGGGGTCCCACACTCTCGTTGCAGCTACCAGTTTTCAACCAGGGCCAAGGGGCGATCACTCGTGCACACGCTGAGCTGACGAATGCCCGCGCCCGACTCGATGGCCTGGCATTGGCGGTGCACAACAACGCCCGCTTGGGTGTCGAGCGGCTGACGGTGCAGCGTGACATTACCGAACGCTACCGCACCCTGCTGGTACCGCGTCGCGAGGCGATCGTCGCGCGAACCCAGGAGCAAGTGAATTTCATGCTCATGGGCGTTTTCGAACTGATCCAGGCCAAACAGCAGGAATACGACGCTTATCAGGAGTACCTGGAATCGGTGCGCGATTATTGGACCGCGCGTGCAGAGCTGCGACGCGTTGTTGGCGGCCGTCTGCCCGACGATCGCGCCAAGCTGCAACCGGCTGTCGGCGTTGAGGCAATCCTGCCGGCGATGACGGCGCCGGCAATGGACCATTCAATGCATGGCATGGCGCCGATGGAGACCGAGGACGCGCCAGTCGATCCTCATGCAGGTCACTCCATGTCGATGCCCGCGGCAGACCCGGCACCCGAGGTGGATCCCCATGCAGGGCATGACATGCCGATGCCTGCGGAAGATTCCCTGTCCAACGACGCGCCGGAAGATGACGAACCCGCACCGCACGATCACGGAGATACCCCATGAAGCTTTCCCGACGTCATCTGTTCGGCTGGGCCAGCGCAGGCGCGCTGGCACCGCTGGCGTTGTCCGCGCAGCGCGCCCTCGGCCAGGAACACCAAGGTCACACAATGCCCGAGACAACCTCTACACCCGACGCGGCAGCAGTACCTACCACGCAGCGTGACTCGCGTTTCACTCCGGTTCGCACGCTCAACGGCTGGACGCTGCCGCACCGTATGGTCGATGGGGTCAAGGAGTTCCACCTCGTCGCAGAAGAAGTTGAGCACGAATTCGCGCCCGGCAGCCGCGCCAAATGTTGGGGCTACAACGGCACCACACCGGGGCCCACGATCGAGGCAGTCGAAGGCGATCGCATCCGCATCTACCTCACCAATCGGTTGGCTGAGCACACCAGCATGCACTGGCACGGCATTCTGCTGCCGAGCGGAATGGATGGGGTCAGTGGGTTAACGCAGCCTTCCATCAAGCCCGGCGAAACCTACGCCTACGAGTTCACGCTGCGCCAGCATGGTACGCACATGTACCACCCGCATGCCGATGAAATGGTGCAGATGGCCGTCGGCATGATGGGCATGTTCGTCATCCATCCCAAGGATGGGGAACCCGAGCCGATCGATCGCGACTACGTCGTGCTGCTGCACAACTGGGCGCTGCATCCCGGCACCTATCGCCCGGATCCGTCGGTGATGCAGGACTTCGATCTGTGGACGATGAACAGCAAAGTGTTTCCGGCGATCGAGCCGATGGTCGCGCGTACCGGAGAGCGCGTGCGTGTACGTGTCGGCAATCTGTCGATGTGGAATCACCCGATGCACATGCACGGCGTACAGTTTCTCGTCACCGGTTCGGATGGCGGACGCTGGCAGAAAAGCCTGTGGCGGCCCGAAGTCACCGAGATCGTCGGTGTTGGCCAGACGCGGGATCTGGAATTTGTGGCCGTGCCCGGCGACTGGGCGTTCCATTGCCATATGTCGCACCACACGATGAACGCGATGGGGCATGAAATTCCGAACGCTCTTGGGGTCGATCAATCCGGCGTTGAAGCCGAGATTCGGAAAATGCTGCCCGGCTACATGACGATGGGCAAGGACGGCATGGCCGAACATCAGGAGCACACCGATTCGGGGCACATGAAAGGACCCGAGAACACTTTGCCAATGATGATGGGCAAAGGTCCGCATGGAAACCTAGAGATGGGCGGCATGTTCACTGTGATCAAGGTGCGCGACGACCTCGCGCGTGGCGACTTTTCCGATCCAGGCTGGTACCCGAACCCGAAAGCCACCCTGGCTCATCGCGTTAGTCAGGATCCTGACTTCGGCGCACCTACCCGTCGCGGGCCACCACCGGGCCCCGCCCCGACGTTGAAAGCCAAGCCCGTCGATCATTCCACTATGAAGCACGGCTGAGGACACCGCCATGAAACTCATCAAAACGCTTGTGGTGTTGCTGATCGTTGCTGCGATTGGAGTCGGTGCCTTCATCGGGCTCGGCATCTACAACGTCGCCGCTGACGATCCACATTGGGGGATCACCTACCGCGTGATGGAGACGCTGCGCGAACGCTCGATCAGCACCCGATCGAACAACATCGAAGTACCTGCACTGGACGATGATGCGCTGATCCGAAGCGGTGCAGGCAACTACCACGCGATGTGCATCGGGTGCCATCTCAGCCCCGGTGCATCAGACACCGAACTGAGCCTCGGACTCTATCCCACACCGCCGACCTGGTCGGAGCTCGGCACGGTCGATCCGCGCCAAGCGTTCTGGGTGGTCAAGCACGGCGTGAAGATGAGCGGTATGCCGGCCTGGGGCAAGAGTATGGACGACAAGTACATCTGGGGCATGGTCGCGTTGATGCAGCAGTTTCCGAAGATGACAGCTGCGCGCTACCAGGAACTCGTCGCCGGTAGCGGTGGCCACCAGCATGGCGGCGGCGAAAGCATGCCGCACAACGATGCAACGACATCCGACTCCGAAGGCACGGATCACCACTCAGGAGACGCGCCGCGATCGTCTTTCGAACCCGTCGACGATCCCATGGCCGAAGCCATACCGGAGGAAGAGCACGACGACGGACATGAGCACTGAACACCCGCTGGTCACCCCTATTGAGGCCGCCGCGCCTTCCGATTCCACACTGGAGCAACCATGAAAACCCATCTGCTTGTCCTCGCACTCGCATCAATGCTGTGCACATCTTCCGTGTTTGCGCACGGAGATGAAAAACATGAAGCCGCAACCATGGCAACAGGACGCGAAGCGACCAAGGCCGAGCTCAGCATCGCGCCTGCTGCTGCCGATGCCGTTGCAGCGGTGGAACGATTTTCCACCGCGCTGAGCGCGGGCGATCTTACCAAGGCCGGTGCTGAACTCGACGCCAAAGTGATCATTCTGGAAAGCGGCGGTGTCGAGCGTAGCCGTGACGAGTACATGGGCGGTCATGCCAAAAGCGATGCGGCCTTCTTGAAGACGGCGATGACCACGCTCAAGCGCAGGACTGCGCACGCGAGCGGTGACCTCGCCTGGGTCGCGAGCGAGAGCCAGATCCATGCGATGAAAGGCAAGGACATGCTGATGATCGACTCCACCGAGACCGTGATCCTGCGCAAATCGGGGGCAGCGTGGAAGATCGTGCACATCCACTGGTCTTCGCGGCGCAGCCCGACCGCGTCGGCCAAACCGAGCGCTACGTTTCATCAAGAACATCAACACGGCGCTGCACCTACTGCGGAAGGGGCGCTCGCGTGGATGGACCCTGTCGAGCGCCAGGCCATTGAGACAGGACAGGGCTTCGCGATGGCGCGGGCCGCCGAAGCGCGCGGACTTCCCGGCCCGAAACACGTGCTCGAAAATGCCCAGGCGCTGGCGCTCGATGAAGCCCAGCGCGATCGCATGAACGCGTTGATGAGTGCGATGCACGCCGCTGCAGTGCGGGAAGGCAAGGTAGTCCTCGACGCCGAGATCGCGTTGGATGCCGAATTGTCCCGGTCCGCGCCGAACGCTGATCGTGTCGCTGCACTTTCGGAGGCAGTCGGTCGCGCCCGCGGCCGGCTGCGCAACGTTCATCTGACGACCCACCTCGCCGCGGCACCGGTCCTGACGCCAGAGCAACGAGCCAAGTACGTTCAGCTGCGGTCCCCACCAGGGGCTTGACTCTGGACCAGGGTCCAGACTGCACACTGGGCGCCACAGGAGATCGGGCATGGCAACCTTCGGAATAGGTCAACTCGCAAAATGCGCTGATGTCGCCATCGACACGGTGCGCTACTACGAACGCAATGGCTTGCTGCCGCCCTCCGGACGGCTCGCTTCGGGCTATCGGCGCTATGGCGAGATCGAGTTGAAACGGCTTCGCTTCATTCGACGCGCCAAAGTACTGGGGTTTTCGTTGGAGGATATTCGCGGACTGCTGACGCTCAGCGACGAACACAATGTCGCCAAGATCAAGACCAAAGCGCAGGCCAAGCTCGCCGACATCGAGCAGCGCATCGTCGAGTTCGAACGCATTCGTGATGGTCTGCGTTCGCTGATTACCGCATGCCCCGGCCATGGCCGCGCCGAAGCCTGCCCGATTCTCAATGCACTTACTCAAGAGGCGCACCAATGAACACTTCGCCCGCCAAGTCCCAACCGCCATGCTGTCATGCACCTGAGCATCCCGAATCGGCCGCTGCTGCACCAGGCGATCACGGTAACGCGGCCAGCACGAACGACCCGGCGGCGTCATCTCCGCATGGCGCGCCAGGCGCTCAGCATGCTCACGCCCAGCATGGTCATTCCCCACATGGGCCATCTTCGCCCACGGCGCAGAGTGACATCGATCCGGTATGCGGCATGAGCGTTGCCCCCGACGCGCCGCATCATGCGATGCACGAAGGTCATGACTATCGGTTCTGCTCTGCAGGCTGTCGCAGCAAGTTCGTTGCAGACCCCGTCCGGTATCTGCGGCCGAAAGTCGACGCACGTTCGGTAGCGCCTATTTCCGGTGCGCAATACACGTGCCCGATGCATCCCGAGATCGTGCGCGATGCGCCCGGCAGCTGCCCGATCTGCGGAATGGCGCTTGAGCCGATGATGCCAAGCCTGGACGACGCCGAGAACCCCGAGCTGACCGATTTTCGGCGGCGCTTCTGGTGGACTTTGCCGCTGTCAGTCGCGGTGCTGGCGATCTCGATGTTCGGCCATCAATTGAACTTTCTGTCTGCGGGCACGCGCACCTGGATCGAACTGGTTCTGTCGGCACCCGTGGTGTTGTGGGCTGGCTGGCCGTTCTTCGAACGCTGGGCGCAGTCGATCGCGAACCGCAGCCCGAACATGTGGACCTTGATCGGCACGGGCGTCGGCGCTGCGTTCGGTTACAGCCTGGTGGCGACGCTCGCGCCAGGAGTGTTTCCCGATTCGTTCCGCGAACACGGGCGTGTCGGGGTCTACTTTGAAGCCGCGGCGATCATCGTGTCGTTGACCTTGCTCGGTCAGTTGCTCGAATTGAAGGCGCGATCGAGCACGTCCGCCGCGATCCGAGCGTTGTTGGGTCTGGCACCCAAGACGGCGCGGCGTCTGCGCGACGACGGCAGCGAGGAGGACATCCCGTTGACCCATGTGCATGTCGGGGACCGCTTGCGCGTACGCCCCGGCGAAAAGGTGCCGGTCGATGGCGAGGTGGTCGAGGGCCGATCCAGCGTCGATGAGTCGATGCTCACGGGTGAACCGATGCCCGTCGAGAAGACGCCAGGCACCAAACTCATCGGCGCGACGATCAACGCCACTGGCAGCCTGGTGATGCGTGCCGACAAGATCGGCTCGGACACGGTGCTTGCGCAAATCGTGCAACTGGTCGCGCTCGCCCAGCGCTCCCGCGCCCCGATGCAGCGCATGGCAGACAAAGTGAGTTTCTGGTTTGTGCTCGCGGTGCTCGCCAGTTCGCTGGCGACGCTCCTGGTCTGGGGATTTTTCGGTCCCGAGCCAGCTTGGACCTATGCCGTAGTGAATGCTGTCGCGGTGCTGATCATCGCGTGTCCCTGTGCGCTGGGGCTGGCGACGCCGATGTCGATCATGGTGGCGACGGGTCGTGCTGCTCAGGCCGGTGTGCTGTTCCGTGACGCCGAGGCGATCGAGCGCTTGCGTACGATCGACACGTTGATCGTCGACAAGACCGGCACGCTGACGCAGGGAAAACCCGCGTTCCGCGAAGTGGTGGCAAGCGGAACGGTCAGCCCCGATGAAGTTTTGCGTCTCGCTGCGAGTCTGGATCAGGGCAGCGAACATCCGCTCGCCGAAGCCATCGTCGCCGAAGCCCGCCGCCGTGGATTAACGTTGGAACCCGCTGTCGATTTCGAATCGGCGACCGGCATCGGGGTGCGTGGTCGCGTCGGCATGCAACGCGTTGCGCTTGGCAACACCGCGCTGATGCAGCAGATCGGTGCCGACGTATCGGTGTTGCAGGAAGACGCCGAACGCCTGCGCCGCGACGGCGCCAGTGCGATGTTCCTGGCGGTGGACGAGCGCGCCATTGGCTTGATCGCGGTCGCCGATCCGATCAAGGACAGCACGCCCGAAGCGATCGCAGCTTTGCGCGCCGCCGGCATTCGCGTCGTGATGGCGACCGGCGATGGCAAGACCACGGCCGCGGCCGTAGCCAAGCAACTTGGCATCGACGAGTTCTACGGTGAGGTTCGACCACAGGACAAGTCCGATCTGGTGGCACGACTAAAAGCCGAAGGCCGCCGCGTGGCGATGGCAGGGGACGGGATCAACGACGCACCCGCACTCGCAGCCGCGGACGTCGGCATCGCGATGGGCACCGGCACCGATGTGGCGATGTCCAGTGCCCAGGTCACCCTGGTGAAGGGAGATCTACGCGGCATCCTGCGTGCACGTGAGATATCTCAGGCGACCGTGGCCAACATGAAACAGAACCTGGTGTTCGCATTTGCCTACAACGCGCTGGGTGTTCCGATCGCTGCTGGCGTGCTGTATCCGGTTTTTGGCTTGCTCCTCAGCCCGATGATCGCCGCACTCGCGATGAGCCTGTCGTCGGTTTCCGTGGTCGCCAATGCGTTGCGGCTGCGGGGCGCCAATGCGCGAACCTAATTTCCGCATGTTGGTGGTCGGGTCGCTGCCTTATCAATGAGCACAATCACTGCTTCAGTCGATTGTTGGCGTGGCCGTGCCCATGTGGGAACAGGTTGGGCAGCGTTCCTGGGCACGGCCGGAGACAATGATCCCCACGCCCACCATGCCGTGCAGATTGTCGTCGCATTCGGCGCGCCCGTGACGCTGTGGGCCTCTGCGAGCGGACCGAACGTCGTGCGCGTTGCCGTGATCCCCAGTGATTTACCACACACGTTGATGCCAAGCGAAGCGGAGGTTGGATTGCTCTACCTCGATGCGGAGTCTGCTCCCGGAAGAGCGCTCGGTTCAGTGAGCGAGGCGCTGTGGTTGCCGCCGTCAATCGATTTGGCAGCGATGCGATCCGCCTTCGAAGACGCGATCGACGGGCATGCGCAAGGACTGGAGCGACTGCTCACGCAGTTTGCGCTCCAGACACCTGGACGCCACAGCGATGAACGTGTATCGAGCGTGCTGGAACGCCTGCATCGATCACAGCGTCTCGACGTCACCGCAACTGAAATGTCCCGCTGGGCACACCTATCGACCAGTCGCTTCGCACACCGATTTCGTCTGCATACGGGGTTGCCACTTCGCCCCTACTTGCGTTGGCTGCGTTTGCAACGGGCGGCCGCAGCTATCATCTCGGGCCAGTCGGCGACTGATGCAGCGCATGCTGCGGGTTTTTCCGACAGCGCGCATCTCAGCCGTACATTCCGTCGCCATTTCGGCATCACGCCGGCGATGCTGGCGGGTATGGGCAACAGATAGCCAGTTCGTTCAAGCCAGGCATAGGGTGGCCGGCGCACACTAGTTGCCGATGAACGTCAAAGGCATGCGCATGTTCCGAACACTAATCCGTTACGCGTCGTACCCACTTGTTGCTGGAGGCACAGCGGTCGGAATCGCCGCTGCCGCGGGGCAAAGCCTAGCCTATTGGCCGACTTTTCCACTGATCGCTGCGGTTGGATTGTTAGCAGTTGCACTACTAGAAAGTGTCGCGCCCTATGAGCCTGCGTGGCAGTCCGATCATGGGGATCTGTTCACCGACAGCGTACATACGATGGTGAACCTGTCGGTGTTGCTGCTGACCGTCGAATCCCTGTTCTGGCTGCGCGAACTGACACTGTTCTCGGGCATCTGGCCGCATACGTGGCCGCTCGTCTTGCAGATTCTGCTGGCGGGTGCCGTGATCGATCTGGGTCTGTACCTGATGCATCGATGGAGTCATACCAATAGCTGGCTATGGCGCCTGCACGCCATCCACCACAGTTCGGAACGGCTCTATTGGCTCAATGGCGAACGTCGGCACCCGCTATCGGCGGTGGTGCTGGCGGCACCCGGTATCGCGACAGTTGTCGCCATCGGCGCGCCGCCGATGGTCATCGCCGCATGGTTGTCGTTCCTTACCGTGCATCTGGCGTTCCAGCACGCCAATCTCGACTATCGTCTGGGCCCGCTGCGTTACTGGCTCGGCGTCGCCGAAATTCATCGTTGGCATCACAAGCGCGACTATGAGGATGCGCAGGTGAATTTCGGCGAATTCTGGATGATTTGGGATCGTCTGTTCGGCACCTTCTTCGATCACTCATCCGAAGTTCGAGACGGTGACGTGGGGCTGCAGGATCGAGCGTTTCCGCGAACCTATTGGCGCCAACTGCGCTGGCCATTTGAAATATCCCACAGATGAATGCAGTCGTGACGTTGACCGTTACCGCAGATAAGTAGCGGTAACGGTCTTGTTGCGCGGTTGCCAGACTAGCTTGCGGGAAGCTGCAGACTAATTTGCCTTAGCCACTGCCTTGTTCGCCGTCAACCATTTATCGAGTACTGCAATTTCTTTTTTCTGAGCGACGATGATGTCTCGGGCCAGCTGCTTAAGCTGAGGGTTCTTGCCCTTGTCGAGCTCTTTTTGCGACATGTCGACCGCAACCTGATGATGCTTGCGCATATTGGCGGCGAAATCGTAATCCACATCGCCGGTCATCGACATGTTGTGCATGGACTTTCCATCCATGCCGGACATTTTGGAATGATCCATTTGTCCATGTGCGGTACCGGGCTTTGCCGCGTCGTTGGCAAGCGCCGATGATGGCGTTGATACAAAGGCCGTGGTCGCAAAGGCGAGTGCGCATACCGTCACGGCGAAACGGTGAGCACGAGGATGTTTGAAATTTGAAGGCATGAGGAATCTCCTGGAACTTGGAAGTGGCCGAGTAGGACGGCAAAGATTTGCCCGCAAGGCTGCGTCACGAACCCGTGAATTCAGCGTTCGACGTCCTGCACTTTCTCCTCCGGGTGAGGACAAGCGGGGCCTGAACGTCAACTGGCACCCAAAACTACGCCCGATCTCGAAAGAGTTCAGTCTGCTAGCGCACATCGCTAAACCACTGGTACGAGTATTAGCTTTTGTGTCCGTGGTTGTCGCTGAGATTGCCTAGGATGATGGGGTTTGACTTGCGTGGGAACTGAGCGCCGCGGTGCCGCGATTTCCCGACACATGGGCTACCGCCGTAGTCCAATCTCGAACGAAGGAGACTTTTCATGCAACACGCAAAGCACGAAGCCGCGGCGACATCCGCGTCCAAAAATGGTGGTGGCGCACATGGCAACCACAGCGAAGGACACTACGGACGATTTACCCTGATGATTGTCCTGTCGTTCGTGGCAATGTATGTCCTGATGTTCGCGATGGTCGATTCCTTCAGCAATGTCACATCCAACCTCAACCAGGCCTACATGGCCGGCCTGATGACCGCTCCAATGGCGATGCTTGAACTGGCACTGATGGGCGGGATGTACCCCAACAAACGCTTCAATGCGATCATCTGGCTGGTGATGCTGGTCTTGCTTGTCGGCTGCTGGTTCCTGATCCGTCAACAGGGATTGATTGGCGATCGGCAATTCTTGCGCTCAATGATTCCGCACCATGCCGGCGCCATCTTGATGTGCGAAAACGCTTCCCTCCGCGACGCGAAAGTCCGTGCACTGTGTCAGAACATCGAGTCATCGCAGAGGAAAGAGATTGCCCAGATGAAAGCTTTACTTGTGGACGTTGTGAACGACTAGAGTGGCGACAACGTGCGCCAGAGAAGTGACTTCTAAAGGCGGTGATTCGCCGTTATGCGTACGCAGAGCTGCTCCCTGCCTCCGCGTTCGCAATCCAAGAGTGCAGGACCCCTATGGAAGAACCGCAATTGGATTGCCTGATCATCGGCGCTGGGCCCGCTGGGCTGACTGCAGCGCTGTATCTGGCTCGCTATCGCCGACGGATCGCGCTGGTGGATGCCGGCCACAGTCGCGCTGAATTGATCCCAACGACGCACAACTACCCAGGCTTTCCCGAAGGTATTTCCGGGGCGGATTTGCTGAAACGCTTGGAAGCCCAAGCTTTCCGTTACGGTGTTCAAGTGCAGCGCGGTACTGTGGACGAGCTTGACCACAACGACGGATTCATCGCCATTGTTGGTCAGGATCGCATCAGGGCGGCGAAGGTGCTGCTCGCCACGGGCGTGGTGGATCACAAACCGGGCATTACCGCATTACCCGACATGCGCGCAGCGACTCTGGCAGGCCGCATTCGATGGTGTCCAATCTGCGATGGGTACGAGGTACTGGATCAAGACATCGGCTTGATCGCTTCTGCTGAGGCGGGCGTCGCGCATGCGCTGTTTTTGCGAACTTACGCCAAGCGGATTACTTTGATTTTGCGTCCTGGAATGTCCAGCCTGATGCCCTCGGATCGGCGCCTTCTGCAGGCCGCTGACGTCCGGCTGGTGGAAACGCCGGTGACGACCATTCGGCTGGTTGACCTCGATCAAGTCGCCGTAGGCTTCGACGATGGAAATGAATTGCGCTTCGATACGTTGTATCCGATGTTAGGCTGCGTCGCGCAATCAAGCTTGGCGACGCGCCTTGGAGCACGCTGCGACGAAAAAGGCGAATTGATCGTGGATAAGGGTCAATGCACCTCGGTGCCGGGACTATTCGCCGCTGGCGATCTGGTGATGGCACTGAACCAGATGACGGTCGGGATGGCGCATGGCGCAATCGCCGCAACCACCATTCATAACGAGTTGGACAATAACCTCCGATAGGGAACCTCTGAACAAGCCCGGAGCCGCGATTGTCCCCTGAGTCAGGAGGCGAAAAACCGCAGATTTTTCGGGGTGTGGCAAGCAATAAACTGCGTAGCGAAGACGATGTGGTGACTTATTCAGAGGTTCCCTAAGTCAAATATTTAGTGATACCGCCTCCCGCCGTCCGAGCTGGCCTTCGTGTGACCACAATCACAAATTCCGAATTCCCTGCCCCAATTTGCGAATCCTTCGGCAGTCCGAGCGCATTGAACGGCTATCCTGCATCGGCCTTACGGAGTTGCAATGGCTACCGTCCGTTTGTTCTCAATGTATGGAACACGGACACCGTCAACGTGGGTCGTTATTCTTGCGTTCGGAATAGGAGCTTGCTCACGCATACAGGCAGCGACCTGTGGGCTGGCCTCTCCTGCATTTTGTGAAGACTTCGAAGCAGGGGCCGCGCCGGCGATGTACCAAGGGCGTGCGGGCGACGCCGACAGCCGGCGCTTCAGCGCTACACGCTTTGCGCCGGTGGGGCAGACACAACCCGGTGGATACACCTTCGGCATCGAAGAGGGTTTGCTGGGTACGGTACCCGGGTATACGGCAACCTGCCGCGCAGGCGCTGCGGTCAATCCACTGCCGCCGTTCGACATGATGATCTGCGAGCCCAGCGAACGGGCGGGCAGCCACCACCTGCTTACCGCAGTAGCACAACGCAACTACGGCATGACCGGCGTTCGTATCCGCCAACCGTTCGATTTTGCGGAACGAACCGGTCGCATCGTATTTGATGCGGACCTGAGCGCGCCCGGCGGACAAGGCTGGCCCGCGATCGCCATTGCCAATGACGCCACTCCGGTTCCGAGCTACGCCTCGTTCGAAAGATCCCCCAATCTGCGCAATGGGGTACTGATCGATTTTGAAATCTGCGCGTTCGATGGCATTTCCGATCGTGCAAGAGTCAAAGTACGCGTGTTCCGCGATTTCGCGGAAACTGTAATGGCTGCGGAGTCGTGCGTTCGAGTGCGCTATGGCCATCTGAATCACACTGAGGTTCGAATCTCGCAGCAGCATCTTGAAGTACTGGCCTCGGATTCGTCAGACGATGGATTGGCCTTTCCAGCGTTGCAGAGCCTGTATTCTGAAAACATCGAAATACCTATCGCGCGCGGCTACGTCAGCTTGATCGCACGCAATCACGCGTCGACCAAATACCCACTGCAAGTGTCCGTCAATCCGCCAGTGACGATACCGATCAATACCATCTACTCATGGAATGTGATCTGGGACAACGTGGGGTTCGATGGCCCGCGTCTGGACCAGTATCGAGAGTATGAAATTCCCGACGCGCTGGTGCCATACACCTTCATCAACGAGGCGGGGCTGCTGCACTCGGGCCGCAAGGTCGGCTATTTGATTCCCGATGGTGATCAGACGCCGATGACGCCCCTGTATTTCCGCGATGTGTCGCTCGCCGACGCGACAGGCGCGCAGCTGATTTTTCTCGCCTACTACCAAGGCGATACACAGTACTTCGGTCCTGGAACCGCCGAATTGTACGTCCTGCGCTACCGACTCAACGGTAACGCATGGCATGAGCGCGCCCTAACGCCAGCAGAAATCGCCATGATGCGTAGCGAACGGCAATTCGGCGGCATCAATCACGCGATCGACGTACCACTGTCCGACTTGGTCCCCGGCGACAACACGATCGAGTTCGCTACTACGAATGTCACCAATAGTTTTGGCTTCCCCAGCGCCGTGCTGGGCATCGATCTGATCGTGCAGTCGATTCCCAGCCATATTTTCCGCGAAGGATTCGAGTGAGCGGCCCGGAAAGAAATGCAATCACAGGAACGGCAATGTCCTCTTGCCACCACCTGCGGTCGATCACGGTTCCTAATGCCCAGCGCCATCGGGCGCACGCGCACGTCTCACAATGATTCAATCCCAACTTTACTGACTCGGAGTTCCTGTGAATACGATTCCTTTGCTGTTGGCTTTGGCTGGCAACTCAGCGTTGCCCCCGTTGCCCGCTGAACTTGCCGATCATTGCGCGGCGCCGGCACCCTCGACGACCATCTGGCCAGCAATGCTCGATTATGCATCTGCGGTAAACCCGGTGACGCTGTCGATACCTCAGAATGTCACCATCGCCGAAGATGATCGCAACGCGATTATCGAGTGGGACAGTGGAGTGAGTACCGTCGTCACCGCCTTGCCCGCTGGCGTAGGCGGCTATCGCATTTTATGGGGGCCCGTGGGTCAGCCCTATACCAAGCAAGGCCTCACTGAGCATCGACGCTTTCAACTGCAACCCCTGGAACCTGGCGTGCAGTATCACGCGCAAGTGCAAGCCGTAGGCTATGAGGGGGACACCTCAACCCCGACGCCGGAGATCCTGTTTCAGCACAGCAGCGCCAGAGTGGATGCGTTGCGCCAACGAATGAATGGCTTTTTCGACGACTTCAACCTGCCGATGGGGTTGCCCGATGAACGCAACTGGAACGTGGCTTACTCCGCTTGCACCGTGCCTGAAAGGAACGGCTTTTTCATCAACAGCCAATTCCATGTCCACAATTCGGTTACTTCCAGCGACTGCGTAAAAGGCATGAACGCGAACCGGCCGCGAGCCAACTTGAGTTTTGCCGACAACGGAACGCGCAGCATCACCTTCGACCTGGATGGCGAAAAAGGCCGCGACGTCTGGTATCTGGACCTGTTGCCGATCAAGACCGATGCGTATGGGTACGTTGACGACTTTGCCATCAGCAATCCGGGAGGAGGATTGCGCGTGTTGCAGAATGGTGGACGAGTGCAGTTTGTGTGGATCGGATCTACGGGAATCCCAGCCTTTATCGCCGATACGGACTGGAACCCGTTCCCCAGCCTGGAGTTCGCCGGTCGCGAGTTCATCTCCAATGTGCGCAGACACTGGGAACTGCGCGTCTCGCGGACCCATGCCGAGTTGTTCATCGATGACAGGAAGGTACTGGAAACCCCGCCAGGCACATTCAATCTGCTGTTGGATGAGTACACCGTGGGCTGGCAGATCTTTACCTACAACACCCCAAAAGGAAACCACGTCAACGTACTGGTGCATTGGGACAATTTTGGTTTCGACGCACCAGCCGGCACACCGGCGCCCAATGTGGTTCACAACTACCGCATGAACAATGGCGGCACAGATTTCATTCGCGTCGACAGAAACGATCCCCCACTGCGCAGCCCGACCGTGCACTTGAACATTCCCGACGTTATCGAAGGATCGCTGCAGCGACGATTGATGTTTACCCTGCAGATGTGGGGCTCACAGACCTACGCCTGGTCACCGCAGGACAAAGTCATCGTCAACGGCCATGAATTTCCGTTGCCGGAACCGACCTCATACGGGCTGAATCCTGTACTTCGCGGCCCCGATGTGGTCGCCGCCATCATTCCGTATACCAGCATTATCGAGTTGCCACCGGCTGTGCTCGTTCGTGGCGATAACTCCATTCGCTTTGATCTGACCAAGTCCGGAGTGATGAATATTCATGCGGAACTGGAGTTTCCACGCAACCAGGCACCGGCGTATACGTCACCGGCCATTCACGCGACCGGACCAGCCTTGCCCAACGCGGTGCGCATTGGTCCCGACGTATCGGTTAGCCGCCTCGGCGCAACCGAAATCCTGGCCTGGATGGACCATCTTGACGAACCCGCGCAGCTGAATCCAACCGTCGCGGGTATTATTCCGATCGAGGTCAATCATCACCACGCCGTGGCTTTGATCGGTAACGGCACGAATGCCGGAACGATCGAACTGGGCCTGGTGGTCGATGGTCAATTGCGCGCGGTAAAGCGCACCGACACTACGGTCGCCTCGCCGGGCGGACGATACACATTCAACCTCGATACCAGCACGCTCAACAACGGCATGCACCAGCTCTATGTCTACGGTTGCAACAGCCAAGGCGACCCTCAGCTGAATAATTATGGAGGGAACAACGTGGAGATCGGCGCCTATTTTCCGCTACATTTTACCAGCAACAATCCTGGGAGCCCGTCACAACCATTTTCCTGATTAGTTCCCATCCTCAGCTCACAAAATTGCTCGCCTGACGCAGCATCGTTGTAGCGCATGGGCTGCAGAGGACCATGGCGATGAGCAATCGCGGCATCAGCTCACGTAGCTTGAAGCGACGATTGAATCGGTAGGC
>JANMUE010000183.1:0-8648 GCA_031391205.1 Lysobacterales bacterium
CGCCTCAACGACAAAACCGTCACCCTCGATTGCAACGGTCAGCAGTGGCGCGTGGCTTATGCCTTGCTGCACCGGATGATCGACGCGCAGCCGTAGCGAATTGCCGAAGGCGGTTCAAGGTGGCTTCGGCGGATGCTTACCCTTGATGAGACGAAGATCCGCCTGCCGCTCAGGCTTCAAATAGATGCTGTCGTACTCGGGCGCGCGAGTTGCGTAGTAAGACTGCATCTGTGATTCGTTGGCAGTCAAGTTGAACCCTTACGAAGCACAGATCAAACGCCGGAATGGCAGCTATTCTCGCTGAAGCGGCGCGAACTCCAGTTGTGAGTAGCGGGAACTACGGAGCACTCAAAGCGGCGGTCCGACCAAAATCTGCAGCGGTTGGTTCGAACTCGATGTAGAGATTTATTCAGCCCTTCTCTAAAGACCACGAACCGGGCAAGCGAACAACCTGTTCGAAGGATTCCCCTGGCTGTCGGCTTGAACACGTAGCTAGGCGCCGCCGTTGGCACTTGTATGGATCCTCTTCCATGTGATGAATGTGAGTGCGCTGTAGGCGCAAACAAACACAAAATGGATGATGATGTCCGGCCAGGGATTACCTATCAACCATTCTCGTCCGATTTCCCCGTAGCCCTTCAATCCAGTACATATGTGGATAATAGCCATTAATACAGCAAAGCGACCTCTATGAGGTGGCGCAAGGACTGCTGAGAGAAAACATGCAAGGCCAATCACGGCGTAGAAAATTGAAAGGCTTGAGAGAATAGCCAAAACCAGCGAATGATCTCCGGCACTAGCGAGATCAACAATTGTACCAAAGGTTAAGTGGGGAGCCAGCCAGGACGCTATCCCAAAGCTGAGGAATATTAATCCGTCGATTAGGAGAACAGCCGATAGCATTTTTTGGCCGGTCAGCGGTTTGACAGAGAAGCGCATGCCCGTATCCTACTTTAGTGTGCAGAAAAATGACTACTGACTCGCACCAGGTTTTTTCCTGTCAGTGGTTTGCTTGAACTGGGTTGCGCGCAGATTATCGCGCAAAAACCTCACGCTTTGAATCAAGCCATCTCGGACTTCATAAACAGCCACGGTGGTTTCTGACTTGTCTGCAAATGAGATTGTCGACTCACATACGACAAAACTGTCAGAGACCAGTTGGTGAGTAACTTCTATCTCCACCTCACCCGCCTTGAACATCGGAGCAAACAGCGTCCTTATATGCTCCTTTCCCTTGCCAAGCGGCTTGTCGGGGTATACAAATATTTCAACGTTTTCTGCATACGTGGACATGAAATCGCCAAAGTCATGATCCGCCAGCGCTTTCGTGCGCTTGTTGACGACACCCAACGGTGTCGCTTGTTCACTTGCATGAGCATCCGTCAGACCCAGCAGGAGGATGACGAGTACGAGATGAAGGGCATTGATCCGCATTGAATTACTCCTGAGAACCGCCAACGCGATTTGTGTGACGCCTGGTGCCGCGTTAATCCGCCACAGGCCAGCGCCGTTGGTTGAAGTGAAACACTCTCCCCGCGGTCGGTTTGAACGCATAGCTGGGCGGCACTGCGGAACTCGCCTTGGGAAGGAAGGGTTGTGCGTAGTGTGCCCGAAACCCTCTTGACCTTGTTGCTGCACCGCAAGGGTGAACGCCGTGAATGCAAGGACGGCGCGAGAACCAAGCCAGCCCTTTCCGCTGAAGACTTGAAGCGAGCCCGCAACAGAAACATTTGCGCCGACAATCAAACGACAAGGAAGAACGGCGCGCAAACAACTTGCTGATGTGCGCGGATGTGCAACGCCAGCAATCGCGCGCCGTCAACTTGGATGCTGGGGTGTCGATCGCAGCAACGCAAACTGCAACGGCAAAGATACCCGCTGCGGCTTTCACGTTCCTACGCCCATTATCAGGTTTCGAGCCCCCACGCCGCACACACCTGATTATTCCGCGCCGCGAAGCGGTGTCCGCTTGAACGAATTGTCAGGTCAGACTTCCGTGATTGCTAAGCGCGAACCAACCTGACCTTTATCCATGGTTGCCACCCAGCCTTTTTTCCCTTGATCTCCCACAGTCCAGTCAACTGATTATTGTCTGCGTTGAATTTGCCGCTAAAGCGTACGAGCGCTCCCATGATGCTCCACTTCTTCCCGTTCAATGCAACCTCAAAGAGCTCAGATGTTCCCCGGTCATCGTATGATCGCGCCAGATATTTCTTGGTTGTACGGTCATAACCGATGACTTCCATGGAACGAGTGGGGCTATCGCCAAAACGGGCGTCAGCGTCATGTGCGATGAAGTGCCTGCCAGGAACCCAACGGTATGTATCTGTAGCCGACAAGATCGTAGCCGGGGCCGCTTCTGTCTCGAGTACTTCACCGGTTGTATTCCAAGTGCCAATGAATACTTCGAAGCGGGACATTCGAGTTGCGGCCATAGAGGTCTCCAAACAGTAGATGGTTCTTTTAGCCAGAAAACCCTGGGGGGCCTCACTCATCAGTGGCTTGTTGTTCTCCGCTCTTCAATACAACAGCATGTTTCCAGAGAGTATTGAAGATGGCGCCGTACTTTCCCATTTCCTCGTCGCACAGCGAGGTGTTCGTGAAGAGAATCACTCCTACCTCCTTGGCAGAATCGGAGAGCATCATCGTCCTCACGCCGGGATCGGATCCGTTGTGACCGATTCTGGTGACGTCGGACTTCGTCGCCCAGAAGATTCCGGAGTTCACCGAGTCTTCGCCATTCAGATTGACGTTATCTGGTTTGTTTGAATTCGTGTATTGGAACCTGAGCATCTCCTCCGCTGATTCCTTCTTCAGGATGCGTGCTCCCGCATATTCGCCATCGTTCAATAGGGCGATGAAGAACCTGGAAAGGTCGGCGACCGACGTGCGGACTCCTCCGTCTGGATAGGTGGTCAGCCCGTAGTGTTGGATCGGGATGGCGATACCGTCCTGCGCGACGTACAGCTTCGAGTGTTTCGCCGGGTCGATCTCCGACAAAAACCAGCCCGTGTTGTCCATGTTCAGTGGCTTGTAGATGTGCTGCTTCGTATACGAATTCAGTTTCTCACCGACCGCGATCTCGACGATATAGCCAGCCAGCCCGGCAGCGATGTTCGAATACTCGCGCTGGGTGCCCGGCTTGGCGTTCAAAAAGTTAGCTTTCGAATAGTACTTCCCACCGGATGTGAGGTAGCGCTTCAGGAACGCGCCAAGGGGTTCCGGGGAATCGCCGCCGTAGTGGTATGCGCGTTCGTAGATCGACCACCGGTCTGTGATGCCAGAGGTGTGGATCGCCAGTTGCCTCAGCGTAATTGGGTCGTTGGGAAAATTGGGATTGGCGACTTTGAATGGCAGGTAGGTGTTGATGTTTTCATCAAGGGAAAGCTTCCTCTCCTGGACGGCATGCATCAGCGCCACGCCAGTGAACGTCTTGCTGATCGACCCGATGTTCATGATCGTGTCGGGTGTAAAAGGCACGGCGTTCTCTTTGTCTGCAAACCCGTATCCCTTCGTCCAGACGACCTTCTTGTTCACGATGATGGCCGCACCGACGCCCACCATTCCGGCTTCAGTCATTTGCTTCTCGACAATGTTGTCAAGCGCACGGCTTGAATCGATCACGTGCGGATGCGTCTGAGCGCCGGCGGCGACCTGTCCACAGAGCAGGATGGTCGCGATCGCCGCGATGATTGCGAGAACTTTCTTGAAGTGCATGCGAATCTCCGTTGCTGGCTAACGCCCGAATTAAACTGAACCACGAAGCGGTATCGGCTTGAATGAATTGTCAGGCAGCGGGATTGAGGCGCCGACCGGTTTGCTTTTCGTAAGTGCGCAGCAGGCGTGACAACTGCGGCTGTTGCAGTACAAGGCGCTTGGTCAGTCCCCAAGGGCTGCGACCCCTTTGGTACTTGAAGTCGATCCACCTGGTTCTGGGCGTCGCGTGCCGAAATGTCTCCCACAGCATTGGCAGATAGTCATCTTCCAGACTCAAGCCGACTATATATTTGACACTGATCCGATCGGGATCGCCGCGCTTCAGCCGGTACGTGATGTACACCGAGCGGCGCCCGCAACATGTGCAGGTACGGCGCAAGAACCGCTGATCCCAACCGCCAGGTGCCAGCTCATCCCAGATAAATGCGGCAACGCTCTTTGACGCGCAGACGGCAAGCCAAGCTGGCCGGTCGCCGCAAGAGATGCACTGCCACCAATATCTTGCCGCCATGGAAGTAGCTGCCTAACGTTCGAGTCAACCGCCCGTTATGGCAGGACGCCTTGGTACGGACTGAGAGAATCTACCGCGTACCTCAGTCCGGGCCAAGGTGGCTGGCCGTAGCGGGTCCGGTTGAACGTGTGGTTAGGCGTCACTCAGGGCGCTGGGTTGTTGTTCCTGCATTCTTCATCTGTTAACGGAACGGCCCACACGTCATTGGCGTGCTGTGTATCCAGGTACTCCCGCACCGAAGCGATCTTGCCGTCTCGGAAGGTCAACAGCATGTGGTACTCCTGCCGATACTGCCGACCGTTCTTGAGATCTCCGGTTGACACCACTTCGAGCGCCGCACGATCTCCTTCAGCGATGCACGAGATGACCTTCATTTCCAGTCCGGTTTTCAGGGCTGCAAGCATCCGATGGAAGAGGCGGCCGATCCTTTCTTTCGGGTACACGCCAGCCGATGGCGATCGCTCCTTCTTGCCTGGAATCCACCAAGTCGAGTCATCTGTCATCGTGGCCAGTGCGCCTTCGATGTCGCTTGCCGTGAAGCGCTCGAAGAACGTGAAAGCGACGGCCTTGTTCTCTTCAGTGCTCATGCAGGAGCTCGGTCTTTTGTTGAGGAAAGCGGCAGAGGTGGTTGTGACGCCCGACGCCGCGTTAAGCCGCCGCCGGCCCGCAGCGGTCGGTTGACACAAAATACTTCCCCGGCGGTCGGATTGAACGCATAGTCAGGTGCCAACGAGTAGCTTCCCCTGCGATCGGCTTGAACGCACAGTTAGATACATGACTACGGCTCCTCCACCAGCGTAATGCGTGGTTCGGAGCCGAGAATGGTGGCCAAATCTGCGTTCAGTTTGCCGAGTGCTGGAGCTGCGTCAAGCTTCTTGAATAGCCGTTTCAATAGAGGGACCTCAGCCTCCACAAAGCAAGACCATACGATGTCTTCTTTTTCAGGTAGTGGATCATCGTCCTTCATATCGGCGTAGTCCATCACGTTGCCGCAGCCAACCCACAACATGAAGGGCTCTCTGGACACCATGATGCGCCTGCCCCAGTCTTCGGCTTCCACAGGCTCAACGTCATAGCCACGTTCCTCTAGCCGACGCTTCAACCAGTTGGCGAGTTGGCGCCCATACATCCGAGGACTGACCTCGTCATCTTCGCCAGGCTCGATCTCAAATAGGTTGGACTTGAACCAGTGTTGACTCATGTCAGCTAACGCCGCGTTAAGCCGCCGGCCCGCAGCGGTTGGTTTGAACGACACACTTCCCCGGCGGTCGGCTTGAACGCATAGTCAGGCCCCGCCTGCAGGGAACAACGCTTCGTAGGCGGCGACGTGCTGAGGAAACAACTGGCCATATTCCGAATCGGGAATTCCGAGCACTTCGACATGAGGTTGCTCCGAGTATTCCAAGCTTGAGTCCACAATGCCAACCCCAACACAAGGGAGCGACTCCAATGCACCTACCAATCTGACCATCAGCTCTACGCCCGCTGCCTGCCCTCCAGCGGCTGCAACTACAAGAGGCCGGACCTCATCGTATATCGTTGCGCGAACTCTCACTAAGCCACCTAACGCCGCGTTAAGCCGCCGCCGCACGGCAGCGGTTGGTTGAAACGAACTACTTCCCCGGCGGTCGGCTTGAACGCATAGTTAGGGTGCGTACTGCGATGAGCACGCCCATGGAAGCGCTTGAAACTAGTACGCAAGCTACCAACCACCCTGCCAGGAGGCCCAACGTGCCTACTTTGAGGGTGAGCACAGCATGCAACAGAGGACCGAGCAATACACCGCTCAGAATGGCTGACCACTTGCGAGCTTTCTCAGAAACACGCGTCAACGGTGATTCTGAAATTGCCGCCACAAGAAATGCAGACGCGCCCGCCAATACCCCAGCTATTGAACCGAATGTCAACGACAACATGATTGCGCCTTCACACCCGAGTTTCCTGTCACAACCGAACAGAACACTGTGTCCGACGGCATATAGAAACGCACCGATGACAACACCGACTAAGACAAAGACTGCGAACTGAACTGCGAAGACCATGCGCATGAAAGCACCCTAACGCCGCGTTAAGCCGCCGCCGCACGGCAGCGCCTGGTTGAAACGAAACACTTCCCCGGCGGTCGGCTTGAACGCATAGTTGGGCGGCACTGCGAAACCCACCTTGGGAAGGAACGTGGTGCGTAGTGTGCCCGAAACCCACTTGACCTGGTTGCCGCACCGCAAGGTTGAACGTTTTGCATGCGAAGACACTGCGGGGACAAGACCAGACCGAACTTGTGCTGTGAACGACAGCGACGACGCCAGCAACGACAACGATTGCACCGACAACCGAACACAAAAGAAGAACGACAGCCGGATTATTTGCTCTTGGCCTCAGCGCAGACGCAGCACGCGCAAGAACTGAAATTACTTGTGCAGCGTGTGGCAACAAGAACTGCGACTGCGAAGGACTTTGCGCTTTGAACGTACACCTTCAGATTGCCGCGACCCACCTATGCCGCCCAACGCCGCGTTAAGCCGCCGCCGGCCAGCAGCGGTTGGTTGATACGAAACACTTCCCCGGCGGTCGGCTTGAACGCATAGTTGGGCGGCATTGCGACACGCTCTTTTTGGGAAAGTGGATTGATTGCTTGAACAGAAGCTGGTGGCCGCTGGCGCCGATTGTTTGGCAGAAACTCGACTTCTGCGACGCATTGAGCGAGAGGCCTGCTGCGACAGGGTCGAGTGCGAGTGCATTGTTTGCTATGGCAACATGAACGTGAGCAGCTCGGCAACATGCTGCTTCTTCTTTGGCGACGCAATGCAGGCCACTGAGAGAAGAATGGCGGCTACTAACGAAGTTGGTAAAAGCAGCCACAAGTTGATCCTTGTACCGGAGATCCAGCAGGCTGCAGGAACGGCGAAGACCGCCGAATAGAACAGAAGAACAATTGTGGCTACTTTACTGGATCGAATGATTGACATGAAACTGACCTATGCCGCCCAACGCCGCGTTAAGCCGCCGCCACACGGCAGCAGTTGGTTGACACGAAACACGCCCATGGCGGTCGGCTTGAACGCATAGTTAGGTGTCATTGCCTGGGCCCTTTTTGAGGCTCGCCCTGCCAGCGCGTGACAGCTCCGGGCTCTGAAGTTCAGGGATGCTTCTTTCATACCAAGCCTCGGAATGAACGTTTTCTGACGCTGCTTCCAAAGCACTTTGAACAGTGGCGAGTGGTATCTGCACAATTTTTCCGTCAACACAGATCTCGAACCAGAGCGACTCATCAGAGTCGTCGGCGATGATGTTTGCCAATGGGTATGACATCCCATCCATCGTGCAATTGAGTTCGAGCTGCTTCCCTTCGTCGACAGTCGACAACCAGAGTAGTTCGATGTTTGGGCGCTCGATCGTATTCTTCATGATACCTAACGCCGCGTTAAGCCGCCGCCGGCCAGCAGCGGTTGGTTGAAACGAATAACTTCCACGGCGGTCGGCTTGAACGCATAGTTAGGCTCGTAGACTCGCCAACGGAGCGAGCACGTAGCTGACGCAATGCTGCATGAAGAAGCGACGTGATGCATGGGCGAAGCATAGAACCATCAGATGCTGAAGTGGTGACAAGCGCGGACGAAGCGCGCTACTGATGCCCGCACACCGAACGCCCAACGGGCCCGACGCACACGCAACGTGACCGCGAACGACCCAAGCACCAATGCGCTGGCAACCGCGCAAACAAACCTGCGAGCCTGCGCACCAGCGCAACGACACGAAACCGAGTTGCGGCCCGGGCCCCAGACAACTGCACTGCGGGCTGGCGACACACTGCGCTGAGCTCTGATGCTGACCGCAGCATTGAACGCCACGCTTGCGCACACCCAACAAAAGCAATTGCTAACCTAAGCCTAACGCCGCGTTAAGCCGCCGCCGGCCAGCAGCGGTTGGTTTGTGCGAATAACTTCCCCGGCGGTCGGCTTGAACGCATAGTTAGAGCGAGCATGGTGCATTTGCTTTCTGCCCAACGAAGCCCCGTGCACGACCACGCGCTGCTGAAAGTTTTGCATGAGCCCTCCGCACCGCATGAAGTTTGGAGACGAAGCGTACCGCTGATTACGGACGACTGCGACACCGACAGATTTTGCCATCGGAGCGCGCAGCAAAGCGAACGACGATGACGAAAGCAACGAACAAAACGAAGCTTCGCGCTCTGACGCCAGCGACACCACAGAACACTGCGACCTAACCGGTGGCCGCCCTCTCAACGCTGCACACATTGAATGCCGTTATCTGAAGCGCGCTAACGCCGCGTTAAGCCGCCGCCGGCCGACAGCGGTTGGTTTGAACGAAATACTTCCCCGGCGGTCGGCTTGAACGCATAGTTAGAGCGAGCACGGGGACGCTGAGAATTGTGCATGACGAAGCCGAGAGGTACGAACTG
>JANMUE010000187.1:0-18784 GCA_031391205.1 Lysobacterales bacterium
GGAGCAAGCCCCGCTCTACAAAATCAAGGGCAGGAGCAACAGCATCGCGGCGGGACGCCGCTCCCACAAATGCCGCTCCAGCATCCGCAATCTCAGCGACAATGCCCCCATGGATGATCTGCATATCTTTGGCGCCAGCGGAGCGGTCGGCAGCTTTCTGGTCGCCGGTTTGCGCGCCGAGCAACGTGGTGCGACGGCGTGGACTTACCGCACGCCTGCGCCCGCCGTCGGTGCACCCGATAGCATCCTCTGGCGCCGCATCGATCTCTGGCGCGATATGGGTAATTCCGCGGCTAAAACCATTATCTCGGCGGGCCCGCTAGACGCCTTTGCCAGCTGGTTGCAACGTGTCGACACGCCGCGCCTGCACCGGGTGATTGCGCTCAGCTCGATGAGCATCGCCAGCAAGCGTGATGCAGCCGATGCTGGTGAGCGCGCACTGGCTGGTCGTCTGCTGGCAGCGGAACAGTTGCTGCGTGACACTTGCGCCCTGCGCGGCATCGGTTGCACGCTGCTGCGGCCCTGCCTGATCTGGGGCGCAGCGCAGGATGTCAGCCTGACTGCGCTTTATCGCGTTGCCCGGAAATACCGAGTCCTGCCTATGCCCATGGACTCTGGTGGCCTGAGGCAGCCGGTGCATGCGCAGGATGTAGCCGCGGCGGTGTTCGAGGCACAGAAAAACCCACACTGTGTGGGTGTCGAAATTCCACTCGGTGGGGCCGAAGTGCTGCCGGTCGCGGAAATGTGGAAGCGCGTAATCATCTGCGCCGAGGCCCGCTATCTGCCTGCGCCCCGATGGTCGTTAGCGCTTACCAGCCATGTGCTCGGCACGCGCGGCGCCGCGCTGCGCGCTGCCCTGCAACGTTGGGGCAACGATCAGATTGTCGATGGTGGAATCGCAGTAGCACTGCTGCCGGACTGGCAGCCGCGAGGTTTTGCGCCGCAGGCGACGGATTTCACTTTGCCACTGCCGGCGAGCCCGACCATCGCGTGATCGCGCGCCAGCTGATGATTCATTGAATCACGTTGTCTGCATGGATGCCGGGCAGCCTGGTGGCATCCAGAAGATACAACGGCCTTTGCTTGGTTTCCTCGAACATGCGCCCGAGGTATTCGCCAATCATGCCGAGCGCCATCAGTTGCATGCCGCCGAGAAACAGCATCACCGTCATCAGGCTGGGATAGCCGCGCACGGCATCGCCGTACATCAGCGTTTTGAAAATGATGAAGCTGCCATAGCCGAAGGCCACCAATGCGGTGAACAGACCGACGTAAGTCGCCATGCGCAGCGGCACGGTCGAGAACGAGGTAATGCCTTCGAGCGCAAAGTTCCACAGCTTCCAGTAGTTGAACTTGGTAGTGCCGGCGGCACGCGGGTCGCGGTGATAGAGCAAGCCGACCTGCTTGAACCCGACCCAGGCAAAAAGACCCTTCATGAAACGATGACGCTCACGCAATTGCTTCAATGCGTCCACTGCACGTCGCGACATCAGTCGGAAATCGCCGGTATCGCGCGGCACCGGGGTTCGGCTCATGCGATTCATCACGCGATAGAAAGCGCTGGCAGTGAAGCGCTTCAACCAGCTCTCGCCGGCACGGGTGGCGCGCTGTCCATAGACCACATCATTACCCTCTTCGAACTTCTGCCAGGAGTCCTTGATCAGCTCGGGAGGGTCTTGCAGATCGGCGTCTATCACAACCACGGCATCGGCGTCTGCATGGTCGAGACCGGCGGTCATCGCGGCTTCCTTGCCGAAGTTGCGCGCAAACTTCAGGTACCCGATCTGCGTATGCTGCACTGCAAAATCGGCAAGTAGCATGGCGGTGCCGTCCTTGCTGCCGTCATCAACGAACAACACCGTGCACTGTGCTGGAACATACGCCAGCGCATTGAGAAGCCGCGGCACCAGTAGGGGTAGCATCGCTGCCTCGTTGTAGACGGGCACGACGACGCATAGCGTTTTGCGTGCATTGGAATTTTTGATCGCGGTCATGAACGCTCGAAATGCAGTGTTGTCAAGGGCTGCGAAGGTGCTGCGGCGCAGCAGAGAAAGTCTTAAGTTTTCGTTGCAATCGGTTGAATGCCCTACCTATGATACTCAAGCGCTCTCCACGCGCTCCCGATTTCTTTACCTAGAAGGAAGCAAGCATGCAGGCCCGACTTCTAATGGCTACTGCCTTGTCATCCCTGGTGCTGGCTGCTTGCAGCAGCAGCAGCAACAGCCCGCGCGCCGTAACCACGCCGCCCGCGTTGAATGACGATGGCTCACCGATCACCGCTGTGATCGCCGCCCGCTTTGACCCCGCCACCGGAGTCATTCCACTACCGAATGATTTGCTGCTGCGAGGCACAACGGACCTGACGCTCAACATTCCGGTGGCTGCTACCGCGCCGGCAAGTGACCCGACGCGCGCTATCAATAACCTTGATGGTTGGAGCACGGTTGCGCCGTGGTCGTTCTCGACCTCGACGGCTGTGCGCGCCAGCTCGCTGGTTCCCGGCGCGTCGGTCCGCATGTTTCAGGTCACGATCAATCCCAGCACGCGTGCGGTGACCGGCGTGACGCGTGAACTCGCGGCGACTGAATTCGTCACTGCGGTGTCTTCAACCGACACCACCGGCCGCACCATCGGCATCGTGCCGCTGCGTCCGCTGCAGCAGGCGACCTCGTATATGGTGGTGGTCACCGACGACGTCAAGGACACTGCCGGCAATGATGCAACGCCTGATACCCCCTATTTTTTGGCCAAGCGCACCGCACCTTTGATTTCGCCGGTTTCAGCGGCAGCCAATCCAGCGACCTGCCCGACGGTTGCCACGAGCACAGATCCGGCACTGCCCATTACCAGCGCCTGTTCGTTGGAACCGCTGCGCCAGTTGATCGGCACACAGGAAGCTGCCGCCGCTTCGGCTGGCGTTCCGCGTGCCGATATCGTGCTGAGCTGGGTTGCTACCACGCAGAGCATCACGCCGGTGCTGATGGCCGCTCGCGCCATCACCCAGCCAAGCACAGCCACGTTGGCGAACTCGGGCCTGACGACCGCAGCTGCAGGTTTGCCGCCGGTCGCTGATATCTACATCGGTGTCATGCCGCTCAGCTACTACTCGACGGCGCCCACTGCAGCGAATCCTGCTGGCCCGTTGACGGGTTCCTGGAGGGCAGCGCCGGGCGCCTACAACCCGCCGTTCAACGCGCTGGGTCTGGATCCGACTTCGACCAACCTGACCTTCGCCAATCCGGTCCCGGTCTCGCAGTCGACGCAGACGGTTCCGGTGCTGCTGACGATTCCGAATGCCGCCTCCGGGCGTACCAAGCCCGCTGCCGGTTGGCCGATTGTAATCTTTCAGCATGGCATCACGCGTAACCGCACCGATGCGCTGGCGATCTCGGCGACCATGGCGGCACAGGGTTTTGTGGTGATCGCGATCGATCAGCCGCTGCATGGTGTTGGGCCGACCAATCCGTTCTATATCGAGAACACACCCTTCGGGCCGATCTCGGGCGAGCGCACGTTCGATCTGGATCTGAGCAACAACACCACGGGTGCTGCCGGCTCGGATGGCGTGATCGATACCTCGGGTACCTACACCATCAACCTGACCAGCCTTCTGACCTCGCGCGACAATCTGCGCCAGGCAGTGGCCGATCTGTTCACGCTGTCCAAGAGCATCCCGACGATGAATTACGACGCGGACGCCGCGCCGGACTTCGACGGTTCGCGGATCACCTTTGTCGGACAGTCGCTGGGTGGCATGGTCGGTCTGAACTTCATCGCGCTGGACCCGACGGTCAACACCGCGTTGCTGTCGGTACCGGGCGGTGGTATCGCGCGCTTGCTCGATGGTTCCCCGACCTTCGGTCCGCGCATCCGCGCTGGTCTGGCGGCCTCCGGCGTCAACGCCGGCACGCCTACCTATGACTCTTTCATGGGCGCGGCACAGCAGGCTATCGACTCGGCAGACCCGATCAACTTTGCCTCGCTTGCTGTAGCCAATGGCGAGCGCATTCTGTTACACGAAGTGGTGGGTGGCGGTTCCTCGCTGCCAGACCAGGTCATTCCCAACAGTGTCGCCGGTGCGCCGCTTTCGGGAACCGAGCCGCTGATCCGCATGCTGGGCCTGCAGTCCATCACCGGCCCGATCGCTCCCAATCCGGCTGGTATCCGCGGTGCTGTGCGTTTCATCGTCGGCGATCACGGCTCATTGCTTAGCCCGGCAGCTTCGCCCGCAGCCACGGCGGAAATGCAGGGCCAGATGGCCAGCTATATCGTCAGCAACGGAACGGCGGTACAGGTGACCAACACCTCCGTCATCCGTACCCAGTAACCCGACGCAGAAGCGGAGAGAGATTCCATGACAAAGCTCAATGCCAAGCCAAGCGCCCGAGCAGCACTTCCGGGTGTGCGTCGTCGCACGCTGGGAAGCGCCATCGCTTTCGCCTTGATTGCAAGTACAGGTTCCAACGTCCAGGCCTTCGAATTCAGTTCCGGTGACTGGAACGGAACCGTGGATACCCTGGTTTCCTACGGTATTTCGGTGCGTGTCGAAGACCGTGACGAGAGTCTGATCGGACTGGCCAACATCAACCCGTTGATCGCGCAGCAGCCGCTCGCCACGCAATTGGGTGCGCCGGGCCGGTTCTCGGTGAATTCCGATGACGGCAATCTCAACTACGACAAGGGCGACCCGTTCTCAAACGCCGTCAAGGCGACCACGGAGCTCAGCATCAACTATCGCGAAAATTCGGGTGCGTTTCTGCGCGCCTCGTATTTCTACGATTTCGAGAATGCCGATCGCCGTAACCTGACCTCGGAAGCCAAGGAAAAAGTCGGCCGCGACCTCAAGTTGCTCGATGCCTTCGTCTTCCATAACTACAACTTCGGCGACCGCAGCGGCAACGTCCGACTTGGCCGACAGGTGCATAGCTGGGGCGAGAGCACCTTCATCCAGGGCGGCATCAACACCATCAATCCGATCGACGTTTCCAAGCTGCGTGTTGCCGGCGCTGAGCTGAAGGAAGCATTCCTCGGTGTCGAGTCGTTGTCGACCTCGTTCACCTTCAACGAGAAACTGTCCGGCGAACTGGTCTATCTGTTCGAGTTCGAAGAGACCGAACCCGATCCGATGGGTACCTACTTCGGCACCAACGATTTCGGCACGCTCGGCGCTGAGTTCGTGATGCTGAATTTTGGCCGCACCAACGAGCCAGCATCGTTCGCTGCTTGCCAACGCGGTCTGGTGACTGTCGCCACCCCGCTCGAGTTTGCTTCCTGCAGCGCGGCCGTGCCGCGTGCGCCGGACCGCAAGGCGAGCGACAGCGGCCAGTACGGCGCTGCGCTGCGTTATTTCTCGCCAGAGCTCAACGACACCGAGTTTGGTCTGTTCTTCATGAACTACCACAGCCGCCTGCCGCTCGCGAGCGGGATAGCCGTCAGGCCTGCAACACCGTCGTTCTACGGGCCGCCCACCACTGGACGCTATTTCATCGAGTATCCGGAAGACATCCGCATGTACGGCCTCAGCTTCAACACGACGCTGAACGCCTACGGCGTTGCCCTGCAGGGTGAATTGAGCTACCGCGACAACCAGCCGTATCAGATCGACGACGTCGAACTGCTGTTCGCCGCGCTCAGCCCGCTCAACGCACTCACACCGTCGCAGGGTCTGCACTTCCGCAGTCAGCTCGGCACGTTCCTGCCCGGCCAGGAGATTCGGGGTTGGGAACGGCACAAGGTCTCGCAGTTTCAGACCACCGCGACCAAGGTGTTCGGTCCAGGCAACTTCCTGCAGGCCGAGCAGATTGCAGCGGTGATCGAAGTAGGCGCCACCGAAGTATGGGATCTCCCCAGCCAGGGCACGTTGCGCTATCAGTGCGATGGTTCCGACACCGGCGGTGGCTTTGATTCGGTGACGGGTGCGCTGCGCAACCCGGTGACTCAGACAACGGGCTTCTGCACGCCGTTCTCGTGGGGCTATCGCGTCGCGGTTCGTGCGGACTACAACAACGTCTGGGGCACACCGTTCAATATGTCGCCACGCATCGCGTTCAATCACGACGTGAACGGCCTTGCACCGGGTCCGGGCGGCAACTTCATCGAAGGACGCACATCCACGACGATTGGTGTTGAAGCCAATTATCTGAATCAGTGGGCGGCGGATTTGAGCTACTCGGTATTCGCTGGCGCTGGCGATCTGAATTTGATCAGCGATCGTGACTTCGTGTCGTTCACCGTCAAATATTCGTTCTGAGCGAGGGCAGGACCATGAGGATTCAGAGAACAGGACTGATCGCCGCGCTGTTGGCTTTGGCCGCAGCCGGCGCCACGCAAGCAGGCGTAACGGCCGATCAGGCAGCGCGATTGGGTAAGGACTTGACGCCGATCGGCGCGATCAAGGCTGGCAATACCGATGGCACGATTCCGGAATGGACGGGCGGCATCACGCGGCCTCCGGCAGGGTTTCGGGCAGGTACGTTTCACGCCGACCCGTTCGCTACCGACAAGCCGTTGTTTGCGATCACGCCGGCCAATTCCAAGGACTATCAGGCAAAGCTGACAGCCGGTCAGGTCGCGATGTTTGCCAAATACAAAACGTTCAAGATGAACGTTTATCCGACTCGGCGCAGCGGTTCATTCTCGCAGGCGGTGTATGCGGCGACGCTGAAAAATGCGACGACGGCCAAGTTGCTGGCAGGTGGCGAAGGTGTCGGTGGTGCCTCGTTGGGCTTCCCATTCCCGATTCCGCAGAATGGCTATGACCTGATCTGGAACCACAAACTCAAGT
The DNA here is from genome assembly GCA_031391205.1 of Lysobacterales bacterium. Lineage (GTDB taxonomy): Bacteria > Pseudomonadota > Gammaproteobacteria > Xanthomonadales > Ahniellaceae > 0-14-3-00-62-12. The sequence continues at coordinate 6,785 of JANMUE010000187.1, forward strand.
ACAAGAGCACCGGCGGCATGCGTTGGGCAAATCAGGTTGCACCGACCGCGACCGGCGCCTACACCCTGGTGCGTCTGCGTGAGGAGTTCCTCGGTCCTTACTACAAGCCGGGCAATTCCATCGAGAGCATCAACAACATCCTGTTGTATTTCTTCCAGGAAGTTGTTGCTCCTGCGCGCCTCGCCGGCAATGTCCTTTTGGTGCACGAAACTGTCAACTCGGCGGCCGCTCCGCGTCAAGCGTGGATCTACAATCCTGGTCAACGTCGCGTGCGTCGCGCACCGAACGTTGCCTACGACAATCCTGGCACCGCGTCAGATGGCCTGCGCACCAACGACATGACCGACATGTTCAATGGCGCCATGGATCGCTTTGACTGGAAGCTGGTCGGCAGCAAGGAGATTTTCATTCCTTACAACGACTACAAAGCGCATGGCAATACGATCAAGGTCAAGGATCTGGTGCGCCCTGGCCACCTCAATCCTGACTACATCCGCTATGAGCTGCATCGTGTGTGGGTGGTCGACGCTACGCTGAAGGCCGGCAAGCGCCATATCAACAAACGCCGCACCTTCTATCTTGATGAGGACAGCTACCAGATTGTTGCTGTCGACCACTACGACAGCCGCGGCCAGCTGTGGCGTTACTCGGAAGCGCCGAATATCAACTACTACGAAGTGCCGACGGTATGGGCAACCATCGAGACCCATCACGATCTGCAATCGGGCCGGTACATCTCGGGCCTGCTCGACAACGAAGAAAAGTACACGATCGACTTTGGTTTCCAGACCAATGCCGAGAGCTTCTCACCGCAGTCGTTGCGTCAGCGCGGTATTCGCTGACGGTTGGAAGGGGAGGGAGCGATCCACGGCCAGCCGTTCCGACAGGGACGGCTGGCCGTTTTTTTTCAGTCGGGGAAAACATTCTGGGCTTTGGCATCGGCTTTTCAGCCGGTGTAGCTGAAGCAATGAACGCCTCGCATACCGATTGCGGAGACATCGAATGAGCAAGCGCGGTTTGTGGTCTTGGATCCTATTGGCGCTGGCGGCTGGGGCATGGGTAGGCGCACATGCACAGGACCCGGACGCATCGGCGGCTGGCGATGATGCGACAACATCCGACAGCGGTAAAGCCATCGCAGACGAAGCCATCGCAGACGAAGCCATCGACGACGAAGAGATGGCGCCGCCTACCGAACTGAGCGCCGATGATCCCGCTACCCAGATCGCCGAAATGATGCCTCGTGCCGCGCGTTCATTGATTCTGGATATTGCCGAATCCAAAGATCGCGCAGTAGCGGTTGGTGAGCGCGGCCATATCCTGGTGTCGGAATCGCGGCGCGATTGGCGCCAGATCGCCAACGTGCCGACACGCTCCACGCTTACCGCGGTCGCAGCAGTCGGCGACCATGTATGGGCGGTGGGTCACGAAGGGTTGATCCTGCATTCGGCCGACGGCGGGCTGACCTGGGAGCGCCAACGTGTCGCGCCGTTCGACAAGAACAGCATCGATCTGAGCAATGGCGCCCCCTTGCTGGATGTGTTGTTTCTGGATGAACAGCGTGGCTATGCCATCGGTGCCTATTCGTTGATGTTGGTAACGCTGGATGGCGGCAAGACCTGGGAGCAGCAGAATGTCCTCGGCAAGACAGACGACGAGATTCTGATTCAGCAATCCGAAGACAATTCCACGGTCAACGAAGAGAACTGGACGTTCGACCAGGACGATCTTGCGCTGGACGAAGAAAGCGACCCGCATTTGAACTCCATCGCGCAGACCGCCGACGGATCGTTCTTCATGGTTGCCGAGCGCGGCGCGGCGTTCCGGTCCACCGATGGGGCGCAGAGTTGGGAGCGAATTCAACTGCCCTATGACGGATCGATGTTTGGCGTGATCGCCTTCGAGGGGCAGCACGTGCTTTGTTTCGGACTGCGCGGAAACGTCTACGAATCTTTCGATCTGGGTAGTTCCTGGACCAAGGTCGAAACCGGGACGACGCTGAGTCTGATGGGTGGTGACAGCTTTGATGCAGGGGGCGCCGTGCTGGTCGGCGCCAATGGCATCGTGCTCAGCCGCAACAGCGGCACTGATGCATTCCGTACGCATACGCATCCCGATGGCAGCGTACTGTCGAGTGTCGTATCGATTTCCGCGGCGGAATTTGCCGTTGCCGGTGAGACCGGTTTGTCGGTCTTCTCCAACTAGTCACCACGGAGCTATCGCATGGCTATGGCAAGTAAAGGTGAGCAGGGTGCATTCAGCCGCGTGCTCGAAAACCTGATCTTCGGAAACCGCGCGCTGGTGCTGATGGTCTTTGCGATCATCACCGGCGTGATGGTGTATTTCGCGATGCAGCTCAAGGTGGATGCCGGCTTCCGCAAGCAGGTGCCGCTGCAACATGAGTATATGCAGACCTTCATCGACTACGAGAAGGAGTTCGGCGGCGCCAACCGCGTGCTGGTTGCCGTGATTGCCAAAGACGGCAATATGTTCACCCGCGACTTCATGACCACGCTGGATGCGGTCACTGATGACGTGATGAGCATCGATGCGGTCGACAAGGCGCGTGTGCGCTCGATCTTCACGCCGAATGTGCGCTTCACCGAAGTGGTCGAGGATGGCTTCGCCGGCGGCAACGTCATCCCGTCCGATTTCACGCCCAAGGCCGAAGGCTTCGCTCCTGCCCAGGAAGATTTCGACAAGATCCGAGCAAATATCGTCAAGGCGAACATCGTCGGACGCCTTGTCGCCAAAGACTTCAGTGGCGCCATGGTGCAGGCCGAGCTGGTGCCGGAAACGACCACCCCCACAGGCAAGCTTGACTACCAGAACATCGCCAACCAGCTGGAAGAAATCCGCAGGAAGGCAGAGACCGCCAACCCCGGCAGCACCGTCCATATCATCGGTTTCGCCAAGATGGTGGGCGACATCAGCGACGGCGCGCGCTCGGTGGTGAAGTTTTTCGCGATTACCATCGCGCTGACCTGGTTCCTGCTGTTCCTGTATTCGACATCGGGAAAATTGGCGAGTTTGACTGTCGTCGCGGCCTTTGTCTCAGTGATCTGGATGCTCGGAGCACTGCATCTGATGGGTTTTGGCATCGACCCGATGAACATGTTGACGCCCTTCCTGATCTTCGCGATTGCGGTCAGCCATGGCGAACAGATGATCAACCGCTTCCGCGGAGAAATATTCTTTGGCGGGCTTGAAGACGGCACCGTCGAAGAACTGCGTGCCCGTGCCAAGGATGGTGTCGGCCCCTACGAGGCCGCGCGCGCTGCATTCCGCATGCTGCTGGTTCCGGGCACCATCGCGTTGCTGGCAGGCTGTATTGGTTTTGGCACGATCATGATCATCCCGATCAAAATGGTGCGCGAGCTGGCGATAACTGCGACCGTTGGTGTTGGTATCACCATCTTGACCGACCTGATCCTGTTGCCGATCCTGCTCAGCTATACCAAACTGCGCAATCTCGACCGCAAGCGCGAGTTTCGGCTGCGTCAGCTCACCAAATTCGACGCGATCTGGCGTTTTATGGCGAACTTCAGCCGCCCGGTCGCAGCCGCAGTCATCATCGCCATCGGCGTCACCGTTTGGTTTCTTGCGGAGCGCGAGGGCGACAAAGTGATGATCGGCGATGCGCAGAAGGGCGTTGCCGAACTCCGTCCTGACGCCAAGTACAACCTTGATTCCGGTGTGATCACCGACAAGTTTGCGCTCGGTGTCGACATGATCAATATCATCGCAGAGGCTGGTCCCTTCGCCTGCACCGAAAGTCCGCGGGCGATGGAAGTCATCGACCGCTTCAGTTGGCACATGTTCAACGTCGAGGGCGTGCAGCAAGTGATTTCGCTGCCCCAGGTCGCCAAGATCATCTACGCCGGTTATAACGAAGGCAATCCACGTTGGCGCAATATCCCGCGTGACTCCAACCTGTTGCGCCAGTCATTGCAGAACGTGGAAACCGACACCGGCCTGATTGACAGTCCGGAATGCAAGGCGATGCCGATCATGATCTTCACCACCGATCATCAGGCCACCACCATTGATCGGGTCGTGGCGGAGGTCAAGAAGTTCCGCGATGCCAACAAGGCCTACGACATCAATTTCCGCGTCGATCGCGACAAGGCGATGGAAAAGGCCGCCGAAAACGGCGAGGAGCATCGCACCGACAAGGTCAGCCTGCGCCTTGCAACCGGAAATGTCGGTGTTGCAGCGGCGATCAACGACACCGTGCGTGCCGCCGAACACACCATGCTGCTCTGGCTGTATGCCGCCGTATTCGTGATGTGTCTGCTCAGCTTCCGCAATGTGCTTGCTGCGATCTGCATCGTTCTGCCCCTGGTGCTGGTCACCGAGCTCGGCAATGCACTGATGGTGCATCTGGGCATTGGGCTCAAGGTCAACACGCTATGCGTGGTGGCGCTGGGCGTGGGTATTGGTGTCGACTACGCGATCTACATCTACGCGCGCATGGATGAAGCAATGAAGCAGGGCAAGCCGTTGACCGAGGCCTATTTCGCCGCGCTCAAGACCACCGGCATCGCCATCTTCTATACGGCACTCACACTTGCTGGCGGTGTATTCACCTGGTATTGGTCAGAGCTCAAGTTCCAGGCCGATATGGGTGTGATGCTGACCTTCATGTTCGTCGTCAACATGATTGCCGCGATGATCTTCCTGCCGGCATTGTGTCGCTGGTTGATGCGGCCACGCGAACGCATCAAATCCAACTGATCATCAGCGATGTCAAACCATGGCGCTTCGGGATTCCGAAGCGCCATTTTCATTTGCGGACGAACTTGAACAGGGAGGGTCGCTGTCAGGAGTTTGATCGCGAGCTGAGCTCATCGCAGTCGGTGAGATCGTTGCCATCGAAGCTGAGTTTCCACCAACGGAGACGCCCATGTCCAGCCAACACTCGCGATTCTGTCCGTTCTGTGTAACCGCATTGGTTGGCAGCACGTTTCTGCTGGTGCTGCCCGGCCTTGCGGATATTTCGACGCCAGTGGGCAGTACTGGATTCTTGCTGTTCTGGCTGCCAAGCGCCTGCGCCGCGCTTCGTCAATACTTCTTGCACATTGCACGCACGTCACTTGCCTCTACGGTCAGCGCAACCAGTCGGTAATCAACGGCCACAATCTGCGTAAACGCCTCAGGCCACTCAGTTGAATTTTGTGGTCTTGAGAAACTTCTCCAGCTCGCCATAGCTGGTATCACTGCCGCCGTAGCGCACCAGATTGCGGGCAACGTTCAGCCAATCCAGAGTGGAGGCTTGCATGCGGGTCAGTGCCGACTGCAGATCGTTCTGCGTCAATGGGCGCTCGTCGCCACCGTTGATAATCTCGCTGAGCACCGATTCCTTGGCAAGATCGATCAGCCCATCGATATCGGCGCCCGAGTAGAGATTCATCGACTTGGCCAGTGCGGCAAGATTGAGGCCTTGCGTCGGGACACCCTCCAGCTTGAGTTCAAGGATGCGCTGCCGAGCTGATACATCGGGTGGCGCTACGAACACTTGTCGGGCAAACCGTCCGGGTCGCTTCATCGCACTGTCGACGTCCCAGGGCATATTGGTGGCTGCCATGATCAGCACTTCGCGGTTGTCGTTGCCGAATCCGTCGAGTTGCGAAAGGAATTCATTGACGATGCGCCGGCTGTGTTCGGAGCTCGCCTTCGACCGTGAAAACGCAAGTGCATCCAGCTCGTCGAAAAACAGCACCGCGGGTTTCATTGCGCGGGCTTTGGCGAACAGACTGGCGAGACGTTGTTCGCTGTCTCCCATCCACATCGAAACAATCTCGCTTACGCCTACCGAGATGAATTCTGCCCGGCATTCGCCCGCCACTGCCCTGGCCATGAGCGTCTTGCCGCAGCCCGGCGGACCATAGAGCAGCACACCGCCGCCCGCCGATTTGCGAAATCGTGCAAATAGACCCGGTTTGAGGAAGGGCTCGATGATGGCGAGGCGCAAACTCTGTTTCAGCTCATCCATGCCGGCCACATCTGCGAAGCACAACTGCGAACGCTGAGGCTCGACGGGAACGAAGCTGCCGTCGCTGGCCACAACGCTGAGTCTGGGCGCATGTACCGGGCGGGCGGAACTTGCAAGGTCATCGAGCGTAGGGTCGGCGACGAAATCCGGGAACGCGCGCGCGCGCTGATAGTGCTCTACAGCGCGTACCCGATCGCCGTCGGCCAGCCAGGCTTTTGCTTCGCCAACGATGGCCGCAGCGCTGGAGGCGCCTTTCGCTGCGATCTGAAATTGCGCGCGTGCGGCTGCGGGTTCGTCCGCGTCGAGTAACAGGTTGGCATAGGCCAAGCGCAAATCGACGTTGAAGGGATCCGATAACAGCGCTGCTTCGAGTTCGTCACGAGACATGCATCATTCCTTTCCAAACATCCAGCGTCGCAGGATTCCCGGCCATACCCAACTGTAGATACAGAAAAGCAAATAGAGAATGCTCAGCGGCCCAACGATTGGGGGCGGCAACACCCGCCCCAGAAATACAATCAGTATCCACAGCGCGAATACCCCACCCCAGCCAAATCTTTGCACCGGCCAAAGCGGGCGCAACGACCAGTGCCGGGTATAGGCGATCTGTTTGGCGACGGCAAGCGTGGTGCCATTTCGCGGATCGGCCCGGACCAATGCGCTGGATACGCGTTGCGCGTCCGCGTACTTTCCGGCGTCGAGCAGCGCCGAGATCAGCATCAAGGCGGTACCCTGAGCGTTTGGATAGTGCTGCAGCAACTCTGCCAGGGATTGATGATCGGCAAGTTGCTTGCCCGCAGCGATATCGCATAGTGTCGCTACGATCAGGGGATGGTGCCCGTCAGGCGCAAGTCGCAATGCTTCTGCAGCCAGGGCCCTGGCTTTGTCGAGGTGCAAGGTTTGCAGCATCAGCCTTGCATACTCGGAGAGCAGATCGGCGTCATCGGGATAGTCACGCAACAGGTCGAGGAGAATGGCCTCGGCTTCGCTGTAATTTTTCAGGCTGGCTTCGGCCTTCGCCAACAGCATCCGGGTTTGGCCATCTTCAGGGGCGTCGCACAGAATTTCCCGGGCGAGATCGCGCGCTTCGATGTCGCGGTCTTCAAAGTAGCTGATTGAGGCGAGCAGACGGCGCAGTGCGATATGCGATGGATCGATGCGCAGGCCTTGCTGAATGGCATCGCGAGCGCGATCGATACGGCCTCGCTCATACCAGTTCAGTGCTTCGGCATGAAACCGCGCAGTGAGATCGTCAGCCTGGGTGTCGTCCATCAGCGCAAGAATCCGAGATAGGCGGCAATCGCCAGGTAAGCGGTGTATCCCATTGCGATGGCACCGATCGCTGCAAGCCATGGGCTGGCTGTGGTACTGCCCATCAGGTCCTGTGCGCGGAAACTGGGCCGCAGGCGCGAATACCATATGCTGGCAAGCAGCAGCGCCAGTACCCGATGCGAGAGCCGAAAGCCGTCGGCGGTTACCTGCCCGTTGGGTAACCAATAGACAGCGCTGAGGGCGGTGATGAGCGCAATCGCCACACCTGCGATCAACCAGGGTGCATCACGGCGCAGGCGACCGGCGCGCCAGGCATTCAGGCCGAACATAATCGCGCCACCGATGACGCCACCAAAAAACGCACTGAGCCAGCAGGCAGTGGCCGAATACAGAGGTAGAACAGGACGTTCGGCACGGAGTGACGGTTGAAGCAGGGAAGGGTCCACAGTCGGCAACAAGTCCAGAGCACGCGACCGCAGAGACTACCAGCAAGGCGTAAACACTGCCTATGCGGTATTGCCAGGGAGCCGCTGAGTATGTTGCTGCATCGCCTTCGCCGTACAGCTTGCTGCTTGCCATACCAGCTTGGAACTGTGGCCTTTCGCCGCTGACTCAGCGTTCTAACACGGCTCCAAATTTGCTCAGGCGATTCATTGGCAGTGCGCCTGGCATCGGCAACCCCGCTAGTATTGTCTGCTGATTTTCCAGAGATCGACCATGACGTCAATTACCCGCCTTGGTGCCGCAATTCTGATGTCGCTGATCATGTGCCTATCTGTCAGTTGTTCAACTACCCAGACCGAAGTTGAAAAGGAATCCATCGTGCCTGCAGCCCACACTCCGCAGCCGCCCGTCGCCGCCGTCAAACCGCACACGGTGGTTTCACCCAATGGCAGCCGCATCGACAACTACTACTGGCTGCGTGATGACACCCGTTCCAATCCGGAAGTGCTCGCGCATCTGCAGGCTGAGACCGACTACGCTGATGCAATGCTGGCGCATACGAAGCCGGCGCAGGAGTTGTTGTACAACGAGATCGTGGGGCGGATCAAACAGGACGACAGCACAGTTCCCTACCGCAAGGACGGCTATTGGTACTACACGCGCTTCGAGACCGGCAAGGAATATCCGGTGCATGCGCGTCGCAAGGGCAGCATGGCGGCGGCGGAAGAAATCCTGCTCGACACCAATGAACATGCCGCGGGCAAAACTTTCTATCAGGCGGCCGGCCTGATGGTCAGCAGCGACGGCACGCAACTGGTGTATGCCGAAGACGTTACCGGTCGTCGCCAGTTCGTACTGCGCTTCAAGAATCTGACCACCGGCGAATACTGGCCGGAATCGATCGGCAATGTCGAGGCGCGCGCAGTATGGGCGGCCGTCAACAAAACCGTGCTGTACATCGAGAAAGATCCAGTGACGTTGCTGGGCAAGCGCGTACGGCGCCATCTGCTTGGCAGCGACCCCAAGCTCGATGCCCTGGTCTATGAAGAGCAGGACGAAAGCTTCTACATAGGGCTGGGCAGGGGCCGCAGCGGCCGCTATATCTATATCGGCGTATCCAGCACGGTCAGCAGCGAATGGCGATATGCAGATGCCGCCGACCCCAAGCTGGAATTCAAGTTGGTTTACCCGCGCGAACGCGATCACGAATATGAGGTCGAGGATCATGACGACGAATTCGTCATCAACAGCAATTGGAATGCCAGGAACTTCCGCTTACTTCGCACTGCGATTGCCGATTCGGCCGACCGCACCAAATGGCGCGAATGGCTGCCGCATCGCGACGATGCGCTGATCGAGAGTGCCACCGTCTTGAAGGATTTTGTCGCGATCAACGAGCGCTCGGGCGGCTTGCGCAAGATTCGCATCAAGCGCTGGCGGGATGGCGTCGAGTCGTTGATCAGCTTTGAGGAGCCCGCTTACACGGCTTTCGTCGCCGCAACGCCGGAATACGTCAGCGACGAACTGCGCTTCGTGTATACGTCGATGACCACGCCGCCATCGACCTATGATCTCAACATCAAGACCGGTGCGCGCAGGCTGTTGAAGCGCGATCCGGTTCTGGGGGATTTCGATCCAGCCCGATACCGCACCGAATTCGTGTTCGCGACCGCACGCGATGGCACCCGAATTCCGGTTTCTTTGGCGTACCGTGCTGATATCAAACGCGGTGGGAAAGCGCCGCTGTACCTGTATGGCTACGGTTCCTATGGTGCGTCGATGGACCCTACCTTCAGCGCCACACGCCTCAGTCTGCTGGACCGTGGCGTGGTGTATGCGATCGCGCATATACGCGGCGGCGAAGAGATGGGCCGCGCCTGGTACGAGCACGGCCGCCAACTGCAGAAGATGAACACCTTCACCGATTTCATCGATGTGACCGATTTCCTGGTTGCAGAGGGTTATGCGGCCAAGAACAGGATTGTCGCTCAGGGCGGCAGTGCCGGTGGTTTGCTGATGGGGGCGATCGTCAATCTGGCTCCGGAAAAGTACCGTGCCATCGTCGCTGACGTGCCCTTTGTCGATGTGGTCACCACCATGCTGGACGAGAGCATTCCGCTGACGACCAACGAGTTCGACGAATGGGGCAACCCCAAGCAGAAGACCTATTACGACTACATGCTGAGTTATTCGCCCTACGACAACGTAAAGTCTCAAGCCTATCCGGCCATGCTGGTCACCACCGGTCTGCACGACAGTCAGGTACAGTATTTCGAACCCGCCAAATGGGTGGCCAAGCTGCGTACTGTCAAGACCGACCGCAATCCGCTTCTGTTCCATATCAACATGGAAGCCGGACATGGCGGGAAGTCGGGGCGCTTCCAGCGCTACCGTGAAGTCGCGATGGACTATGGGTTTCTGTTCGACCAACTCGGCATCAAGGTCGATCCTGTCGACTACGCACAAAAGGATGGTTTCGAGGTGAGCGATGCGCATTGATTACGGATCGAAATTGCGGATGTCATTCATTCTGATGTTGTTGCTCGGCGCGGCTGGATGCGGACAAAAGGGCCCACTGCGCCAGCCCGATGCGCCGCCAGCAAGCGCTGCGGACGTGACGCCTGTCGATGTGGACCCGGCAGGCGACCCATCGACACTGTCGGCACGCCGCGAGAATCCGCACGAGTGAATCTTCGCTTCGACAAGATGCACGGCATTGGCAACGACTTCGTGATCGTCGACTGGCGTGGTCGTGACGTGCGCATCGATACCGAGCTGGCACGCCGCCTCGCTGACCGTCACTTCGGCATCGGCTGCGATCAATTGCTGAGTATCGAGACGGCCAACGACCCCGGCTGCGCGTTCCGCTATGGCATCTGGAATACGGATGGCAGCGAAGCGGGTCAGTGCGGCAATGGCGTACGCTGCGTCGCGGCATGGTTGTTCCGTGCTGGACTGATCGGACGCGGCGGCGTGCGCCTGCAAAGCCCCTCGGGCCCGGTTCAATGCGCGCTGCTCGACGACGGTCGGGTACGTGTGGACATGGGCGTGCCGAAATTCGAGCCGGCTGCGATTCCATTTCGGGCCAGCGCAAAAAAACATCTTTACCACTTGTCGTTGCGTGATCGCCAGGTCGATCTTGCTGTCGTCTCCATGGGCAATCCGCATGCGGTGCTTCGTGTCGATGACACTGCGGCAGCCGATGTCGCCAAGCTCGGGCCGCAGATCGAATCGCATCCGGATTTCCCGGAGCGCTGCAATGTCGGATTCATGCAGATCATCACCCGCACGCATATTGCGCTGAGAGTTTTCGAGCGTGGCGTGGGCGAGACCCTGGCCTGCGGAACCGGTGGCTGTGCTGCGGCTGTGGTTGGGATGCAGCGTGGCGAATTGGAGCGTCGAGTGCGCGTATCCTTGCCGGGCGGACAGCTCGAAATCGAGTGGCCGGATGACGCTTCTTCGGTATGGATGACCGGCCCAACGCAGTTTGTCTTTGAAGGTGAATGGCATGACGATCGATAATCCGCACCGCCGTGAACTCGACCCCCTGGATATCGCGGGCTATCTGCGTCGGCATCCGGAGTTTCTCAGCGGCTTTCCCGATCTGGCGCTGACACTGGCCTTGCCCAGACAGCAGGGCGCCAGCACCTCGTTGGCCAGCTATCAGCTGGATGTGCTGAGAGACAAGACGCGAGCGCTGTCGCGGCGCCTGCAGGAACTGATTGCGATCGCACAGGACAACGAACAGTTGATGGTACGTGTGCACGCCTTCACGCTGTCGCTGATGCGCGCGGGAACGCTAGCGGATACGTTGTCCCGTGTCGTCGCAACCCTGACCGAAGATTTCCATACCGATCTGGTGCGCATGTGCCTGCATCGCGCGGTTGTCGGGTTCCAAGCGGATTGGCTGAAGGTTGCCGAACGAGGCGACCCGGGACTGCGCCCGTTTGATGAATTCTTCAATACCGGCGAGCCGCTGTGTGGTCGTCTCAATGCCGACAAGCTGGGCTTCCTGTTCGGTCAGCATGGCGACAAGGTCAAATCGGCTGTGGTGCTGCCGGTAGGTGATGCGGGTCTCTTGGCCATAGGCTCACATGATCCGAATCGCTTTCATCCGGGCATGGGCACGATTTTCCTCAAGCTGATTTCCGAGGCGGTATACGTCGCGCTGTCGCGCTATCGCGCCGTGGATGTGGCCGGGGGTGTGTAGGAGGTGCGGCGTGAGCCGCGAAGCTCTGCCTTTGACGTTGTAGAGCGGGGCTTGCTCCGCTGCTCTTGATCTTCGCCAA
>JANMUE010000202.1:0-1465 GCA_031391205.1 Lysobacterales bacterium
TTGGCAGTGCGCTCAACGTGCATTTACACAGGCTGTTTCTGGATGGCCTGTATGTATCAAGCGGTGATTCTGAGCTAGTGCCGGTCGTTCACTGTGTTCAGACGGATACTCGAACACCTTGAACAGCAGGCACGCGATCCGCCGCTACAGTCGGTCGATACGTGTCATTGAGGGAAGCGCAGGGAATGCGAGGTCTATCAACCACCGTGCTGGGTGCGTTCGCCTGAAGATCAGGAGAACCCTGTCGTCAGGCGCAAACCCGCTGAACCGATGTGATTCCGCCTCGATGCCAAACGATCAAGGTTCAGGGGCGAAGAGGTGGCAGGGATGAAGCCCGTTCGCCGTGCGTTGTTGAGTTGGCTGCTGCGGGAAAGCGCGTTTGTTCTTCCTATGATCTATGCCCAACAAAAAAGGCGTGGTGAGCAATCACCGCGCCTTTTTGTTTTGATCCGCCTGAATTGGCAGAGTTGGTTACTACAACAACGGCACCAACAGCAGTGCCACGATGTTGATGATCTTGATCAATGGATTGATCGCCGGGCCGGCCGTGTCCTTGTACGGATCGCCGACGGTGTCACCGGTGACGGCCGCTTTGTGCGTATCCGAACCCTTGCCGCCGTAGTTTCCTTCTTCGATGTACTTCTTGGCGTTGTCCCAGGCGCCGCCGCCGGTGCACATGGAGATGGCGACAAACAAGCCGGTGACAATCGTGCCGATCAGCAAGCCACCGAGTGCTTTGATACCAGCGCCTGGCCCCATCAGTGCATTCATACCGAAGGCGACGACCACCGGTACTAAGATCGGCAGTAGCGACGGCACAATCATTTCCTTGATAGCGGCCTTGGTGAGCATGTCCACGGCCACGCCGTACTCGGGCTTGGCGGTGCCGGCCATGATGCCGGGGATTTCCCTGAACTGACGGCGCACTTCAACCACTACTGCGCCTGCAGCGCGACCCACGGCTTCCATGGCCATGGCGCCGAATAGATAAGGCACCAGGCCACCGATGAACAAGCCGATGATCACGGCGGGATCAGACAGCGAGAAGCTAACCATCTCGCGGCCACTACTGCCTAAGTGCGTCTCAAGGTTGTGGGTGTAGTCGGCAAACAGTACCAACGCCGCGAGACCCGCCGAGCCAATGGCATAACCCTTGGTCACGGCCTTGGTGGTGTTGCCCACCGCATCCAACGCATCCGTGATCTTGCGCACTTCCTTCGGCAAGCCGGACATTTCGGCAATGCCGCCCGCGTTGTCGGTGATTGGACCATAGGCATCCAGCGCCACGATCATGCCGGTCATGGACAACATCGCAGTAGCAGCAATGGCGATGCCATACAAACCTTCATACTCATACGCGCCATAAATCGCCGCGCACACGGCCAGCACCGGCAGGGCAGTGGACTTCATCGACACCGCGAGGCCGGCAATGACATTGGTGCCATGGCCGGTCTGCGAAGCTGCT
>JANMUE010000212.1:0-1095 GCA_031391205.1 Lysobacterales bacterium
GGTGTCGATCACCGGCTTGGTTTTATAGCGCGACTCGCGATCCACCAACGTAAATAGCATTTCGCGGCCGGGGCGAGTGATGGCGTAGTTGCCCGCGCTCAAGGTCACGCGCAGCACGATCACCAGCCACACCACCGGCAGTAGCGCCAGCACCAGCAGACCACCCATCATTACTACTGGAATTATCGCCAGCGTCACGCTCAGTCCATAGCGCGCCGCGATACGGCCGGTGGCGACGAAGCCGGTAACGATGGTGAAAAAGTTGATGGCCCAGTTGATGCTCGATTGAATCTGCGTGCGGGTGCCGCGGTCGTACCCTTCCAGTAGGTTCTTCAGTTCAAAGTAGATGAAAGAATTCATCGAGGTATAGAGCAGTAAGAACAGGCCAATGCCGAGCAGGTAGGGGCTCTTGATGAACGTAGTGAAGCCGGCAAAGGGGTTGCCGCCGATGCTGTTGCCCGCTATGTCGCCACTCAAATTCTGGTTGTGCAATTCACTGCGCTTTAATTTTTCCAAGTAGGGAATGAGCGGGATGACCAGCAGCAGGATGACTGCGGCAATGATCATTAAAGCGTTTTGGCTGACCACCTTCGCCAGTGCGATCGGGATGAGCGGTCCCACCAAGCCACCGACGCTGGCGCCGGTGGCAATGAAGCCAAACAGTCGTTTGGCCTGTTCCTTGTTGAACACATCGGCCATAAAGCTCCAGAACACCGAGATATGGAACAACGCGAACAGACTGACCCATACGTAGAACGCCTTGTCGACCAGCACGGCGTCGGCAATCCTGCCGTTGCCCAGCGCGAATGCCACAAAGCTCAAGGCGAAGAAGGCGTACACGCCGGGCACCACGGTTTTTAGCCGCGCCGTCGACAGCGCCAGACCGTAGACAAAGGTAACGATAAACGTCAGAAAGAAATTCAGCGTCCACAACCAACTGACTTCCGAGTCGCTCCAATCGCTGGCCATGGCGTCGCGAATCGGTTTCAGGATGTAGTACGACGCCATCAGGATGAATACGAAGGCGAAGGACGCGAACGTGGCTTTCAGCTCATTCGGCTCGATCTTGGACAGAGCCTGCATCGCCGTGGCGAG
>JANMUE010000239.1:0-13926 GCA_031391205.1 Lysobacterales bacterium
GAGCAAGCCCCGCTCTACAACGGCAAGAGCAAATGCGAAATTTCGTACTGGATAGTCAGAACGAACCGCTTCAATCCCGCCACTGTCGCTGCAACTCTGGGTTCATGTCCAGTCCAAGACTAACCGTGGGCAGAGTGATCGAGCCTGGCGCCTGTTACGTGATCACTACGGTGATCCGTGGGCGCATCGACGTATTGCGTGGCCCACGCGCTGAATGTGTGGCAGACGAAATCCGCGGATGCGACCTTGCGGGCTCGGCAGCCAGCATTTCATGGGTGGTGATGCCCGATCATCTGCATTGGTTGTTTGAACTGTGCAGCGCCGACTTGGCCGGCGTAATGTGCAAATTCAAGTCATTGAGCGTGCGCCGGCTGAGAACGTTGGGGTATGAGCGCGAAGCAGTCTGGCAGCCGGGATTCTACGATCATCGCATCCGCAGCCACGAAGATCTTTATGCACAGGCACATTACATCCAGCAGAATCCCGCGCGATCGGGATTAGTCGCGGCCGGCGAGCGATACCCACACGCCTGGTGTAGATACCCCGATTGAAGCGGGGGGCGGTTTGCTTCTGTCCCAAGGGATGACCAGCTGCGCTGTAGAAGGCCCCTCCGGTCATAGGCGGGGCTTGCTCCGCTGCGTTGGCTTTGGCTTTGCTCCCGACATCAACATCAACATCAACATCAAGAGCAGCGGAGCAAGCCCCGCTCTAAAACGTCAACGGCGAGTGCGTGGGCCATTTGACATTTCCGCCTGCCGTTTCCCGATAAGGGATATGGCAAGGGGAAAATTCATGACCACCATCAAACTGCGTCTTCGACCTTTTAGCCTGGCGCTGAATGCCGCACTCGTGCTGGGCGCTGGCTGCACACTGATGAGCAACGCCGTGCAGGCACAGCAGCGCCTGATTTCACTGGCTGGATTGAACGGCCAGAACGGCTTTCGTCTGGATGGCGTCGCCATTGACGACCAAAGCGGTGCCGCGGTGACGGGGATCGGCGATATCAATGGCGATGGCAGGGATGATCTGCTGATCGGCGCCACTGCCCGCGGTAACTCCGGTGGTTTCTTTATCTTTACCAGGCCCGGATTCAGCTACGTGGTGTTCGGGCGCGCTGGCGGCTTTCCTTCGGTCGTCAACCTCGGCACGTTGAACGGCGTCGATGGTTTCCGTCTCGACGGAGTGACTGCAGGCGATGCCGTTGGCGCGGCTGCCTCGGCCGCAGGCGATCTCAATGGCGATGGATGGAATGACCTGATCATAGGCGCGCCACTCGCGGACGCGAACGGCGAGGACAGCGGCAGCAGCTATGTGGTGTATGGGCGCAACGCGTTTCCCGCCGCGATCAGCCTCGGGGCACTGAATGGCGGCGATGGCTTTCGCATTGATGGCGTGTCCGCTGGCGACCGTGCCGGCTCTGGCTTTTCGATGGGCGATTTCAATGGTGATGGACAGAGCGACTTGATCGTGAGCGCCGCTGGCGTCGACGACACCGAGCTGCGCTTCGGCAGCTGCTATGTGCTGTTCGGCCGCAGCAGCGGCGGCTTCCCGACCGTATTCAACCTAGGCGCCTTGAACGGCAGCAACGGTATTCGCATCGACGGTGCACTGGGTGCACACATCGGCAACTTCCCCGCCGCCACTGCGGGCGATGTCAATGGCGATGGCATCGACGATATGATTTTCGGTGCGCCATTCTCCTCTCCAGACCCGTCGGGCACGATCTTCGTGGCCGGAAGCAGCTACGTGCTGTACGGCAAGAGCACGCCGTTTGCGCCGGTGTTCAATCTTGACGGCGTGGACGGCAGCAACGGTTTTCGACTGGATGGCGTGGGCACGTTCGACTTCGCCGGACAACCCGCCACCGGCGCTGGCGATATCAATGGCGATGGCTTTGATGACCTCGCCATCGGCACTCCGGGAGCCAACCCCTATGGCGAGGATTCCGGCAGCACCTATATCGTCTTCGGACAGAGCGCAGCATTTCCAGCCGCCTTCGGTCTCGGCGTGTTGAACGGCAGCAACGGCTTTCGACTCGATGGCCCGGATAGCGGAGATCGAAGCGGAAGCACCGTCGCCGCAGCCGGCGACTTCAATGGCGACGGATTCGATGATGTCGTCGTCGGCGCTGCGTTCTCCGACGCGGGCGGTTCCGAAACCGGTAGCGGCTATGTGGTGTTCGGGCGTAGTGCCGGGACGTTCCCGGCCACACTGGCTCTGGGCACGATGAGCGGCGCTGAAGGATTGCGCTTCGATGGCGTCGGTGGCAGTCATCGCCTCGGCCATGCGCTCGCTGATGTCGGTGATATCAATGACGATGGAGTGAGCGATCTGATCGTCGGCGTTGTTCGGGTGCAGCCGAACGGATTCGAATCGGGCAGCAGCTATGTGATCTTCGGCAACAACGCGCCGCTTCGCGATGGGCCGGCGACCATTACGCTGCCCGCGGTACTTGAAGATGCAACAGCACCGTCCGCTGCCAGCATGCGCAGCATCGTCAATGGTGTGTATCTGGACGTACAGCCTCTGGTCGGCGTCGGCATCGACCAGAGCCCGGTGGGCGCCAGCGGCAACTGGCAGTACGCGTTCAGCGGCAATCCGGCAACGCCAGTGCCGGCAGCGCTTTCGACAACCAGTGCACTGGTTGTCGGTGCGGCGGTTTCCGGAGCGAATGCCGGCACGCTGCGGCACTTGCCGGCGGCGAATTTCTTCGGTGATTCCGAGCCGCTGCTGCTGCGCATGTGGGACGGTGGTGGCCGCGCTCCGGATTCGCCACCGAACATCGGCATCGGCACCGGCCAGTCGATCGCGCATTATATCGGCTCGCACGGCGGCTTCTCCAACGATGCCAACCGGGTCAGCGTGGTGCAGCCGGTGCTGCCGGTGAATGATGCGCCGGGTTTCGGCGCCAGCAATCCCGCGCCAGTTGGCAACAACGCCGGCGTGGTGCAGATTCCCGGCTGGGCGACGTTCTCGCCGGGCCCAAGCAACGAGGACGTTCAAATCGCGGTGCAGTACCTGGTCAGCGACGTCAGCGACCCGCAACTTTTCGCTCCGGGATTCGCGCCGCGCGTGATCGTCGAAGGCAATAGCGGCACATTGCAATTTGCGCCGATCAACAACACTCTCACCAGCGGCAGCAGCACATTCACCGTGCGGGTGCGCGATTCGGGCGGCATCACCCATGGCGGCATCGACACCAGCCCCGCGCAGACCTTCACTATTGTCGTGAATTCGGTCAACGACGCGCCGAGCTTCAGCGCGCAGAATCCACCGGCGGTGGTCGAGGACGCGGGTCCACAGACCACCACCCTGGCCACCGCCATCAGCGCCGGCCCGCCCGATGAAACGACGCAGACACTGACGTTCGCGATCATCGACAACAGCAATGCCGTGCTGTTCGAGGGTACGCCGACGATCAGCTCTGCCGGAGTGCTGAGCTATACGCCGGCCACCGATGCCAACGGCAGCGCCGTGCTGAGCTTCCGTCTGCAGGACAGCGGCGGCATCGCCCATGGGGGTGTCGATACCAGCGCCGCGCAGACCATCACGGTCACCATCAACAGTGTCAACGATGCGCCGGGCTTCGCTGCCGGTGCGGACCAGACCATTGATGAGGACGCGGCTGCACAGACGCTCAATGCATGGGCGAGCGCGATCAGCACCGGTCCTGCCAACGAAGCGGCACAGACGCTGGCATTCACCGTCACTGCCAACGACAACCCCGCATTGTTCTCGGTGCAGCCCAGCGTCAGCCCAGCCGGCGTGCTGACGTTCACCCCGGCCGCCGATGCCAATGGCACCGCCAACCTCAGTCTGCGCGTCACCGACAACGGCGGCACTGCCGACGGCGGCATCGACAGCAGCGCCGAGCAGAATTTCAGCATCGCGCTCACCGCGGTGAATGATGCGCCGAGCTTCACTGCCAGCGATCCGGCAGCGGTCGGCAACAATGCCGGTGTCGTACAGATGCCGGGCTGGGCGACATTTTCGCCCGGCCCCGGCAACGAGTCCGCACAGAGCGCGGCGGAGTATATGGTGAGCGACATCAGCCATCCGGAATTGTTCGCCAGCGGATTCGCCCCGAACGTGATCGTCGAAGGCAATGGCGCGGGTATGCTGCAATTCGCGCCCGTGGACAGCAATACGTTTGGGACCAGCCTATTCACCGTGCGCGTGCGGGATTCGGGTGGCACGGCGAATGGTGGCGTCGATTTGTCGACGTCGCAAACCTTCACCATCATCATTATCCCGACCGCGCCGATGATCTTTGGCGATGGCTTTGAGTAGACGATCCACGCCCTTGTCCCAAAGGGACTTCCTTCGGTCGTAGGCGGGGCTTGCTCCGCTGCCTTTTATCTCGCGGTTGTAGGAGCGGGTCTTGCACCCGCTCGCTCGTGATCTTCTGCAGTCGGAACCAGGATCAAGAGCATGCGGGTGCGAGACCCGCATCTACAACGGCCGGAGCCGATCAAGAGCAGCGAAACATGCCCCACCTACGACCGAGGAAGTCCCTTTGGGACACGAGCGACCGCAACCGCGACGCTGAATTTGGCGATATCGTTGCCGGGCAACCGGGGATTTCAGCATGCAGCGTGAGCGCTTTGCACAGATCAAGGAATTGTTTGAAGCCATCAGCGATCTGGGTGAACCCGAGCGCAGCAGGCGATTGCATGCCTTGACCGACGATGTGGAACTGATTGCCGAGGTGGAGGCGCTGCTGGATCGGACCGAGCACGATGTCGCACGTTTTGCGCTACCGGCGCTCGAAGCGCTGGCTGCGGTCGCCGGCGATCAACTGAGTATTGGCGACCAGCTCGGCGTGTGGACACTGACCGGCGAACTCGGCCATGGCGGCATGGGCACGGTGTTCAAGGCGCAGCGACACGACGGCCATTTCGAACAGGTCGCGGCGATCAAACTGCTGCGCGGCCTGCCCAGCAGCGAGGCCTTGGCGCGTCTCGCGCAGGAGCGGCAGATTCTCGCGCGGCTTGCGCATCCCAATATCGCGCGGCTGCTGGATGGCGGGGCCACGCCAACGGGGCAACCCTATCTGGTGATGGAATTCGTCGAGGGCGAGCCGATCGACCGCTACTGTCGCAGATTGCAGTTGTCGATTCCGGAAATTCTGCGGCTGCTGATCGACGTGGCTGATAGCGTCGGTTTTGCGCATCAGCGCCTGATCGTGCATTGCGATCTGAAGCCCGGCAACATTCTGGTCAATGCCGATGGGCGTCCTCTGCTGCTGGATTTCGGTATCGCCAGCCTGATGGGCGAGGAAGCCCAATGGCATCAGCCCACGTCGGCCTACACGGCATCGCGCGCCTATACGCCAGGCTATGCCAGCCCGGAGCAGCGCGCCGGCGCCAGCGTATCGACCGCCACGGATATATATGGACTGGGACGGGTACTCGGGAATCTGCTGCGGGCGGCGCAGTCTTCCCATGTGCCCGCCGCAACTGGCGACAGCGCGGACGGCGACGTGATCGATGGCGTGGCGTACGCAGGTATTCCGGCCGCGCTGCGCGCCATCGTGCAGCATGCCACCGCAAACAATCCGGCGCTGCGTTACGTCAGTGCCGGGGCTTTTGCCGACGATCTGCGCCGCTATCTGGACAGGCAGCCGGTCGCTGCCATGGCCAGCAAGCGCCTGTATCGACTGGGCTGCCATGTTCGCCGCAATGCGCTGGCACTGAGCCTCGGCGCTCTGGCCTTGCTGGCCTTGCTTGCGGGTCTGCTCAGTACGACACTCAGTCTGCGCGACGCCCGCCAGCAACGACAGCAGGCGCAGGTTGCCGGTGCGCGCGCCGAGCGTACGGCAGCGTTTCTCGGAAATTTATTGCAGGCTGTAGACCCGGACCTGGCCCGCGATTTCGATACGCGCCTGCTGCGCGTATTGCTCGACGATGCCGCACGCAATGCCGAGACGCAGCTGGCCAACGAGCCTTTGGTACTCAGCGAAATTTCCAGCATCGTCGGCCATGCCTACTATCAGCTGAGCGAATACGAACTGTCGCGCACACATCTGCAACGCGCACTGGAATTGCTGCCACCGCAGCGACTGCGCGAACGACTACGGCTGCGCGACAAGATCGCCGACACCATGAGCTCGGTGCGCCAGGGCCTACAGGCAGTGGCCGATTATCAAGCGATCCATGACGAACGCGTTCGCGCCTTCGGAGCAGATGATCCGGATACCTTGAAGAGTGCCTATGCGCTCGCTTATCAATCGGTCCACAGTGGCGACTACCAGCATGCCGCAGCGGCCAGCATCGCATTGCAGCCGCGCCTCGAACGGGTACTGGGCAGCGATGATCCGACCACGCTGGACAATCTGCAGAACATGGCGGTGGCGCGCACTGAGCTTGGTGAGTTCGATGCCGCTGAGGACATCCTTAAAAAGCTGGTGCAGCGACACACCCAGGCCAAGGGTGCGCTGCACTCCAAGACCATCGCGGTGCAAACCAGCTTGGCGATTTTCTATCTGCGTCAGCGCCGTTTCGGCGATGCCGAACAGCTGCTGCGTGTATTGCTGCCGACCGTCGAGGCTCGCTTCGGCAAACGCAGCTTCTCCACCATCAATCTCTCCTCGCTGTTTGGCAGTGCGTTGCGTCTGGGCGGAAAACTGGAGGAAAGCGGCCAGTACTACCGCCTCGCGCTCGACGGCGCCCAGGAGATTTGGGGCGAGACCAACACCCGAACCCTCAACTACGCCTTGAACTACGCCAACTTCGAAGTCGCCAGTGGCGATCTCGAACCCGCGCTGCGACGCCTCACCGATATCGAACCGGGGTTGATCGAGACCATGGGTGCCGAGCATCCAGCCATCGGCGAGCTGCATCGCACTCGTGCGCGCGCGCTGATCGCACTGGAGCGTAACGACGATGCCCGCGCGGCCTGGCAGCAAGCACTGGATCTGGATCGCAAGGTATTCGGCTCCGATACCCACCCGCAGGTGATGGAAGATCTGGCGGCGATCGCGGCGTTGAGCAAGGAATAGTCCTTCATGTAGGTGCGGGTCTTGCACCCGCACGCTTTTGCCTTTGCCAAAACGTTGACCAAGATCCAAAGCGTGCGGGTACAAGACCCGCACCTACAGTACGTAGTCGAGCTCCTTGCTCAACCAGGCGCGCGCAAACTTGAGTTCGCGATCCACCGTCGCAATCGAAAGCTGCAATACGTCGGCGATCTGCTTGCGATCGAATCCGGCGAAATAGGTCAGATGCAGCACTTCACTGCTGCGCGCATCCAGTTCCTCGAGTTTGATCAGGGCCTGGTCCAGCGACAGGATGTCGACCACCAGCGATTCCTCGGCGTGATCGGCCTGAGTCAGCGTCACCCGCACCGCGTCGCCGCCGCGCTTCTGCGCCACGCGGGCGCGCGCATGATCGACCAGGGTGGCGCGGATCATCAGCGACATGGTGGCGAAGAAGTGCGCGCGATTATTGTAGTCCTTGGGCGCATCCATCGCGCGCAGCACGACTTCATGCAGCAGCTCGGTCGGCGTCAGCGTTGCGCTGGGACCGGCGTCGCGCAGACGATGCGCGGCAATCGTCTTCAGCTGCGCGTAGACACGCTCGAACAACTGCGAAAACGCCCCGCCATCGCCCTGCTGCCAGGATTTCAGCAACTCGGTCAGCGAGGCCTCGGCCTGGCCTTCGTGTTTCATCGTGTTCCGATTCACCCTGTGATAGCGCCCAGTATAGGCGGTGATCGGCTACGCGAAACCCTGCCTTAGGGAAGCGCTGAATAAGTCATCACTTCGACTTCGTTCCACTGCCAGGTGTCGCCATACCCGGTTTTCAACAGCGGAGCTGGTCGCTCTCAACAGCGAAGCTGGTCGCCCTTGACAGCGCATCTGGTCAACCGGCGGTTTCTCGCCTCCTGACTCAGGGGGCTATCGCGGCTCCGAACTTGTTCAGAGGCTCCTTGGACCAGAACAGCCAACCATCGTTGACCCTGATCCGCCCATCCGGCGCGAGCGTGGCCGCCTTCACGATGTCTGGTCATCACCTCGTGGATACTTCTCCTGGCACGCCCGCTACCGCGGGCGAACGTGCGCCTTTCGGCGTGGCTGCGCCGTTTCCAACACCTGGATTCGCGATGATCGGTTGTTACACATGAAGTTTCTTTCCGCCGTTGCCGTTGTCATGTGTTCGGTGGGACTGTCTGCCGAAACCGTCGATCCCCTGGTGGCGCGCTGTCGCACGCTGCAACAGCAGCCCAGGGAAGCGATCAACGCGTGTGAGACCGCATTCGCTCGGCATGCTGGCGATATCGAGATCACGCAGGAAATGCTGTTCCGGCGCAGCGATGCCGAGATGGCGACCGGTGACTTCAACGCCGCGCAGACCAGCCTGGAGCGCGCGGCTCTATTGCCGGGGGCGGACGAGGCCTGGATGAGTATTTACCGGCTGCAGCGTCGCCGTGGCATTCTGGCTTATCGACGCGGACAGTTTGCCCAGGCGCTGACGGCGTTCCGATCGGCTCGCGATCTGGCCGCCAGCAATGGCGACGCCGGCGCCGAGGGACACAGCTGGAACGATCTTGGCAACGCGCTGCGCCGAATTGGCAGTTATCGCGAGGCGCTGGAAGCTTACCTCGCCAGTCTGCAGAAGAAGCGCAGCATCGGCGATGCCCAGCTGGGTGGACTGATGACCAATCTGGGTGATCTATACCGCGATCTGAATGATCCGCAATCTTCGCGCAGCTACTATCTGCAGGCGCTGGATCTGCATCGCGAACGCGGCCGCACCCTGGACGTCGCGCACACCCACGAGTCGCTGGCGACGCTGGCGCTGGATACGCGGGATTTTGCCGCCGCGCAGACGCAGCTTGATCAGGCCGTTGCGATGTTTCACTCGCTGGGTGCGCGCTCGGACGAGATGCGCGTCACCGCCCGCGCCGCACGCCTGGGTCTGGACAGCGACAACCTGCCGGCAGCGCGCAGTGCGATTGCGCATGGCCAGGAGCTGGCGCAGGCATTGGATGTTCCGATCTCGCCCGATCTTGCACTGGAGCGTGCACGCCTGGCGCTGCACGATGGCGACGCCGCCAGCGCCGGGACAGTGTTGTCGACAGCGCTCGCCGGCCTGGCTGACACGGCACCCGAGCGTGTGGCCCTGCTCAAGTTGCGTGCGACTGCGCTTGCCCGGCTCGGGCGCAGCCAGGAGGCCTATGCGCAGGCCTTGCTGTTCCAGCAAGCCGATGCCGCACTGCGCGATGCCGAGCATGATCGACGCCTGGAACAATTGCGCGTTCGCTTCGAAGTCGCTGAAAAGGAGCGCGCACTCGAGACGCTGGGCGCCGAGGCGAAGCTGCGCGCGCTGGCGCTTCAGCAACGCACGACGCAACTGGAGCTGGTTGCTGTGGGCGCTGTCCTGGGTATCGCGTTGATAGGTTTTCTGGGTTATCGCAGCCGCGAACGTCAACGCGTCGCTGCAGCCATGCGCGAAGTAAGGCTGCAGGCCGAGGCCGAGCGATATCGGGATGCGGCGGCCGTGCTGGCGGACGATATGCGGCGCGTGCAAAGCCTGCTGGACCGCAGCGACAACGCCCTGGTCGCGCTCGATCTGGCCGCCGGTATTGTCGCCGTCAATCGCGCTGCGGCGACGGCGCTGTGCGTCGATGCCGCCCAGCTGCGTGGTCGCCCACTGGAGGAATTCATCGATCACGCTTCGGCAAAGCTGTTTTCTGCGGCCCTGGCGCGCATTGAGGATGGCGAGTCCAGTGTTGACCTGGCACTGACGTTGCGCGGCGACGAATCGCGGCCGCCGTGGCCGGCAAAACTGATGTCGCTGGAGGATGCCGACGGCGCCAGCACGGTCGTTCACATCGTCGTCGGCGCAGCGCGTGATGCTGAGCCCGCAGCGATGACCCTGGCGATGGAACCGGCACGCCCGGCCGCCGATGGGGCCATCGGCGCCACCGGACAACCACGCGGAGGCGACGAAGAATCAGCCGATACGTTCCGCCACGAACTGGTCGAACTGATGGTCTCGGCGCTGGCCGCCTGGGAGGGCAGCACGCGTTCAGGCGCCATCGAGCTGGCGGAAAAAAGCCGCGTCTGGCGCGTCGCCATCGACGATGGCCGGCTGCGCGTGCGCGCCATGGAGCGTTATCTGCACCTCGCCAGAATTCCCCGGCACCCGCGCTGGCGCGAGGTGTTGCGCACCGCGTTCTTCGTACTGGCCGAGGCGCCGCTGGATGCCGATCAACGCGCCGAGCTGCGCCAGCGTTGCGAATCGGTGCAGGCGCTGGTGCGGCGGCGTGCACTGGCCTAACCGATCACTACATAGGTACAGCGAACGTAGGCTGTGGGTGAGCGCAGCGAACCCCAGCAGACCTGCGTGTTTGCCGGGTTCGCTGCGCTCTCCGGCCCGGCGTCACCGCCGGGCGTTCGGCTCGTCTGACGATGCCAGAGGGCATCGTCAAAACGACTCACCTCACCCACCAGCCTACGAATCACCTTCTACTGCATCGGCACAACCGGATCTTCGCAGCGCAGGCAGACGAGTTCGATCGACTGACTGATCACGAACTGATGATGCACTCCGTCATCGGCATCATAGAAAATATCCGCGTCCTGGCCGAGCAGATTGGCTGCCACGGTGCCCCAGTCGGGTACATGCATTGCGGTCGAGTGCTGGGTGTAACGAAGGCAGTAGGTATCGGTCAGCCGCCGCACCAGTTCGTAGTCATCGTCGAACACACCGCAGCTCATGGTGGGCTCCGGCGACAGCAGGTGGGCGCACTCCTCCTGCGGTGCGCCACTGCGACCGCCCAGCAGGGGTTCGTCGGGCACGCTGCACGCTGCCACCGGCAGACAGTCGGCAAAGTTCTGGATCTGATCCAGCGAGAACGAGACGTGCGCGGCAATCACGGTCTGCCCATGGGCACACCATTGCTCATTCGGCAAAGAACCATGCGCTGATGCGGTGCCAGCGGCAAGCATCAGAATCAGCGGTGCGACGTAGTGACGGTACGACATGATGACGACCTCGATGGGTGTTGTTGCCCGTCCATGCTAGTCAGCATGCCGCGGTTTGCCAGCGTCATCTGGGACGAAAACGGGTAGGAATTCGGCGAAGTGCTTGATTTTCCTTCACTCCGTCGCTTGCGTTGGAAACCGCGATCGTGCAGCAACGTACCCGGAAACAAATCGCGCCGGCACCGGCACTTGCACACGAAACCACCCCGGATGCTGCCTGCCGACGCCCGTTTTTACCCGTGATTTCGCTGGGACTGCAGGGCGCACAGCGATAGTTTTTCGATCAGCCGGCACACGGTGTGCGGGCAACGAAACTCTACGAGGAATCTCCATGCATCTTCTTGCCAAATCCCTGCTCTGCGCCAGCATGACTCTGTTGGGCGTCACTTCCGCATCGGCCAATGTTGTCGGGCCGGGCAATTATGCTGGCGGCTATATCGGCGCCGTGCATTCGGTCATCGGCAATCTGAGTGGCGTCAATTACTCGGTTCATCCGACCCTTAGCGGCTGCAACCAGGGCGTGACCAGCATCGTGAATATGGTATACGCGTATTCTGGCTTCGTGACCCAGATTATTCCCTGCCACTACGTGCCAGGTAGCGGCCCAGTGGAAGAAATGGACCCGGATCCCATGTCACCGGAGCGCGTGATCGGTGGATTGCAGGAAACCCAGGAACTGCGCGACCGCTACAACATCGACGCCTATGAGCGCGAGCTGCATGAGCTGTGGCAGGCCGATGGCGATGGTAGCGACGGCGGTCACTGAATGTGATCGTGGGAGCAACTGTCTTCTTTTAAGCATCCGGATGCGCTGATTTTTGCGACTGCCTTTCCGCCACCGATCCAGTCCCCTGGCGTCTCTGGGGATGAAGCGGGATTCCGCGCGGCACTGCCGCGCGCCGCTGAACGGCCGCACAAGGATGTGCGGACCGGACTGCGGAGCAGGGAAAGCGCAGCCGGTCGCCGCAAGCGGCGAGGATGGGGTGTGGCAGACACGCCGGATCGCGTACCGGATCGATCAGAATGCGATTTCGCAAAAGACTCCAAATTTGTATCGGAGCCAAAGCACGCCATCGCGATCTAGATCAGCGCAGCTCGCGCCGCAGGATCTTGCCGACCGGCGACTTCGGCAGGCTGTCGCGAAACTCGATCAGCTTGGGCTGTTTGTAGCCGGTCAGCTGCGCCCGGCAATGTGCTCGTAGATCCTCGACGGTCAGTGCGGGATCCTTGCGCACGATCACCAGTTTCACCGCCTCGCCGGTTTTCTCATCGGGCACGCCGACGGCCGCCGCTTCCAATACGCCGGCATGCATGGCGACCACATCCTCGATCTCGTTGGGAAATACGTTGAAGCCCGATACCAGGATCATGTCCTTGCGACGATCCAGCAGGAACAGATAGCCGGTCGCATCGGCCTTGGCGATATCGCCGGTACGGAACCAACCGTCGGAAAAAAATGCCTGTGCGGTTTCATCATCGCGCTGCCAGTAGCCGCTGGTGACCTGGAAAC
Source organism: Lysobacterales bacterium (assembly GCA_031391205.1). Lineage (GTDB taxonomy): Bacteria > Pseudomonadota > Gammaproteobacteria > Xanthomonadales > Ahniellaceae > 0-14-3-00-62-12. Next base: position 12,501 of record JANMUE010000239.1, read on the forward strand.
CGCGCACGCAGAGCTCGCCGGGTTCGCCGCGTGCGACGACATCGCCCTGTTCGTTGCGCAGCGAGATTTCGACACCCGGCATCGCGACACCGATCGAACCCACCGGATTGGGCGCGTCCCAGCGATTGGCGGTGATGCCGGCAGCGGTTTCGGATAGCCCGTACATTTCGACCACGTCAAGACCGGTAGTCGCTTTCCAGCGTTCCGCCGTGGCGCGCCTGAGCGCGGTGCCGCCCTGAATGCAGAGCTTGAGGCCGCTGAAATCCAGCTTGGCGAAATCCGCGGAGTTGAGCAGCGCGTCATACAGGGTGTTGACGCCGGAATACACCGCCGGCCGGTACTTGGCGAAGCAGGCCACCAGACCGGGGATATCGCGCGGATTGCTGACCAGCACGCTGTGCGCACCATGCGCCCATTGGAACAACATATTGGTGTACGCGGCGATGTGATAAAGCGGCAGGCAGATCAGACCGATCTCGCGTTCGAAATCGATGGCGCGCCCCAGCCATTGCTCGATCGCGCTGACATTGGCCATCAACGCCGTATGCGACAGCGCCGCGCCTTTCGAAACACCCGTGGTGCCGCCGGTGTACTGCAGCTGGGCCACATCCATGGCACCGGCCTTGGCATCGACATGCGGCAGGCCCGCGCCCGCCGCCGTTGCCCTGGGCCAACGCACTGCACCCGCGATGGAAAATGCCGGAATCAGTTTCTTGACGTACTTGAGCGTCAGATCCACCACCAGAGATTTTGGCCAAGGCAGCAGATCGCCGACGCGGGTGGTGATCACATGTTTTACCGCTGTACCTTTCAGCGCCTCGGCGGCGACGCTGCCGAAATTGTCGAGCACGATCAGCGCCGTCGCACCCGAATCGTTCAACTGATGTTTCAGCTCGCGCGCGGTGTACAACGGATTGACCAGCACCGCCACCAGATCGGCGCGGATCACAGCCAGCACCGCAACCGGATATTGCAGCAGATTGGGCAGCATGATGGCGACACGCGCACCCGCTTCCAGCTTGAGCCCCCCACGCAAATAAGCCGCCAGATCCGCACTGCTACGTTCGATATCGGCAAAGCTCAGCGTGTGCTCAAGATTGGTGAACGCAGGCCGCCGCCCATAGCGCCTGCAAGCTTCGATCAACATCTGCGGCAAGGTCTGCCCGGCGGCAATGGCCGCAGTGGCGACATCGTCGAAATCGGCCTTGGCCAGGCTGATCTGCGGTTGCGGCTGCGACGATGGCGACATGGCGAATCCTGGCGGCAATGGTGCGGCGATTATGCGCGAATCTGTCGAGCGGGGGTTGCTCCGCCGCGTTGGCCTTTGACGTTGTAGAGCGGGGGGTGGTCCGCGGCCGTTTATATAAAATTACGGTTGGGAAAAGCAGCGGCGCAAACCCCCCACAAAAAACAAAAACGCGAGAGC
>JANMUE010000271.1:0-10273 GCA_031391205.1 Lysobacterales bacterium
GAGCAACGCGCACTCGCCCTCCGCGCCTGGAAGCTCTATCCCGATCGTGATGATATCCCGGTTTACGCCGCTCCTACATTCCGTCTCACGGCGCCGCGATCCGGCGTGCCGACGCCATCCCGCGCCATGACATGAAACCGCAAGCCTGCACTGCTAGTCTGGGAAAACGTATCCTCCCCAACAGGGCTTGTTCATGAAGTTTCGTCTTTTGTCGTCCTTGATTTCGGCCGCCGTACTGATGGCGCCGTCCCTGATTTCTGCTGCGGCGTTTACTCCGGGCAACATTGTCGCCTTCCGCGCCGGCAATGGCGGCACGCTCGTCAATACAGGCAACCCTGTGTTTCTCGACGAATACACCACGGCGGGTGCGCTGGTGCAGAGCATTGCGCTCCCGACGACAGTTTCCGGAGGCAACCGGCAATGCGTAACCGCGGGTAACGCGACTTCGGAAGGGTTGATCTCGCTCAGCAGTGACGGCAACTTCATCGTCGGAACTTGCTACGCCAGCGACTTGCCCGCTGCCTCGTCCCTCACGGCGTCGACTTCAGTCAGCGTTCCACGTGTGGTGTTCAGGGCCGCCGCCAACGGCGTTATCGATACAACTACCGCACTTTCCGACTTCGGCAGCGCTGGAAATCCGCGCGGAGCGGCTTCCACCAACGGCACGGACTTCTGGGCGACCAGTTCGAGCTCGGGTGTGCATTATGCGGCGCTTGGCGCCACAACCAGCACTCAGTTGGCGACTACACCGACGAGCCTGCGTCACATCGCCATTGGTGGTGGGCAACTTCTCGTGTCCGCCAACACCGGCGCGTTCCGCCTCGCTTCGGTGGGTACGGGAACACCAACCACCAACGGCCAAACCATCACCAACCTCAACGGATTGCCGACTGCCACGGTCTCGCCTTACGGCTTCGTCGCATTGGATCGATCCGCGTCGATCGCAGGTATCGACACCCTCTATTTCGCTGATGATCGCGCTTCACCGTCCGGCGGAATCTTCAAGTTTTCATTCGACGGAACCATCTGGACCGCACGCGGTTCCATTCCAGGATCGGCGCGCGGGCTGACCGGGCGAATCGATTCAGGCAACGTCGTGCTCTACGTCACTGGTACCTCGACCACAGCAAACCCGATCCAGACCGCCACCGATACGGCAGCGTTCGACGCCACCGTTACCGGAACGCTGAGCAATCTCGCAACTCCGGTCAATGCACCGGCTGCAACCGCATTCCGCGGCATCGTTTTCACCCCGGCCGCGGCGCAACCCAACCTCACCATCGCCCCAGCCTCCGGCACCGAGGGCGATACACCCGGTTGCTCAACTACCCAGATCAACTTCACGGTGACATCCGATACCGCGGCTCCGGTCGGCGGCATCGCCTTCACCTACAGCACTGCCGATGGCAGCGCGACACTGGCCGATACCGATTATGTGCAGGTCACCGCAGGCGCCGGCAACATCGCTGCAGGCCTGACCACAGGCACCGCCTCGGTCAACGTTACCTGCGACAAGAACGCCGAGTCGAACGAGACCTTCAGCGTCAACCTGATCGACGGCGGCACCTACAATCTTGGGTCACCGTCCACCGCCGCCGGCACCATCAACGACGACGACACTCCGGTGCTCAGCGTTGCCGACGTCAGCCTGACCGAAGGCAATGCCGGCACCAGCAACATGACCTTCACCGTGCAGCTGGATCGCCCTGCCCCGAATGGCGGCGTGAGCTACAGCTATGCCACTGCCGATATCGATGCCAACGCAGGTTCAGACTATGTCGCCACGGGAACTCAGCCCGGCAGCATCACAGCAGGATCGATGTCGCAACAGCACACCGTCACCCTCAATGGCGACACCGACTTTGAAGCCAATGAGACCTTCAGCTTCACCGTCAGTGCCGCCACGCCGGTCGCTGCCGCCGGCAACGACTTCGTTGCCACCGGCACCATCCAGAACGACGACGTCAGCGCCCTGCCCACGATCAGCATCAACGACGTCAGCATTGCCGAAGGCAACAGCGGCACCAGCACGCTGACCTTCAACGTAACGCTCAGCGCTCCCGCGCCAGTCGGCGGCGTGACCTTCGACATCGCCACGGCAGATGGCACTGCCACCGACGCCGACAACGATTACGAGCCGAGCAGCCTGACCGGTCAGACGATCATCGCCGGCAACAACAGCTACAACTTCAACGTCACCATCAACGGCGACACCACGTTCGAGCCGAACCAGAACTTCGCGGTCAGTATCAGCAATGCCACCAATGTCGCTCCAGTCGGCAACGACACCAGCGGCGCCGGCACGATCACGAATGACGATGCACAGCCGATCACCCTGAACATTTCGCCGGTTGCAGTGGCGGAGGGTCACAGCACATCAAACACCACCACGATGACTTTCCCGGTCAGCCTGGATTCCCCGGCGCCTGCTGGCGGCGTGACGTTCTTCGCTGCGTCCAGCGACGGCACTGCCACAACTGCCAACAGCGACTACACCCCGCTGCTGTCGACGCAATTCACCATCGCTGCGGGCCAGACTACGCCGATCGATCCCGTCACCGTGGCTGTCCGCGGCGACCTGATCAACGAAAGCAACGAAACATTCACCGTCACCATCAGCAACGCCGTGGGCACCGGGGTCAGCATCGGCAGTGCGTCGGCAATTGGCACGATCAATAACGATGACGCTTTCCCGGTCATGACCATCGCCCAGATACAGGGAGATGGCTCGGCGACGCCAGTGCCGGCAACGCCTTCCAATGTCGTCACCAGCTTTGGCAATGTCGTCACCGGCATCCTCAACAACGGCTTCGTCATGCAGATGCCGGTCGGTGACGGTGACATGGAAACCTCCGACGCCATCCTGGTCTTCGTCGGTACCGGCAACCCTTTGCTGGCAACGCTCGCGATCGGCGACATCGTCGATGTGCGCGGCCCCGTGGTCGAATTCTCCAACGCCACTGAGTTCACCACCGGCGCCAGCCTCGTGGTGAACCGTATCGGACCGGGGACGCTGCCGGCTGCGTTCGTTCTCGACAACGTTATTCCGTCTCCGGACCCGACCGTACCCGCCTGCGATCCGAACAACGATCTGAATCCCGATCCTGCGGATGGTGTATTCCTGGCCGCCGACACGGCTGCCACCAAGAACTATGAGTGCCTTGAGTTCATGCGCATCAGCACTGCGACCGGATTGGTCAACGGACCCAATCAGGCATTCGGCGCCGGCGATCCGTTTGCCGAGATGCATATGACGACGAATGGTGCGCGCTCCTTCCGCGAACCGGGCATCGGCCTGAATGTCGCCAACGAGAACGTCAGTGCCATTAGCCTGACACCTGCCGCACCGCCACTGCCCGCGCTGATCTGGGACACCAATCCGGAGCTGCTGGAACTGGATGTCGACAAGTTCTTTGCAACGACCACCAAGAATGTACTGGCGCCGCGCACCACGTTCAGCGCCACCGGCCTGATGGGCTTCGAGTTCAGCGGTTACGAATTCTGGGTGTTGGCGAATTCCGGAAATACCGAAGCTGACCTCAGCGTGATTTCGCCCGGCCCGGCCTTGCCGATTGCCGTGCCTACGGCAGGTTCGGACCAGCTGACCGTGGCCTCGCTCAACGTGCTGCGGCTCTACGACTACTGCGACGATCCGGGCACCAGCGCCGGCAACGAGCCGGTAAATGTCGCCGACACCGACCGCAAGCTGGCCAAGCTATCGGCATACATCCGCACCGTGCTCAAGTCGCCCGACGTGATCGGCATCCAGGAAGTCGAAGCAACCAGCGCGACCTGCAGCAATGCGCCCGCCAATCCGGCGTCGGCATTGCAGTTGCTCGCTGACAAGATCATCGCCGACCTCGGGCCGACCTATGCCGTGCGCAATTCGCCGTCGACCAACGATCCCGGTCGCATCAGCGTCGCCTTCCTGGTGCGCAGTGATCGTGTCACCATCGACTCAACCACGCATTTGCGCGCTGCCGAGCAGTGGACGTTCATCGCCAATAGCACTCCCGTCGTCGATGAGCTACACGATCGCCCACCGTTCCTGCTACGCGCGACCACATCGATTGGCGGCGCGCCGCTGAGCTTCGCCGTGATGGCCAATCATCTGCGCTCGCTCGGCGGTATCGATGACTTCGTGCCCGAAATGAGCGATCCGACACCCACCGGCGATCACGAGAATGCCCATCGCGTGCGCCGCAAGAAACTGTTCCAGGCAGTTGCGGTAGCCTGCGAAGCGCAGAACTTCCAGACGGCAAATCCGGGCGTGCCGCTTCTGCTGGTCGGTGACTACAACGTGTTCCAGTTCTCCGATGGCTATACCGATTCCGCCGGCATCATTCGTGGCGACGCCAACATCGCAGAAGCTGAATACGATGCAGGATTCGATGGCGCGACTGGCGGATGCACCCTCTTTCCCAACGGGCAGATCGTGTCGCCGGCTTTCAATGAAAGCGTCTACGCCCTGCCCGAAAGCGAGCGTTATTCGTTCGTGTTCAACGGCAATCCGCAGGAACTCGACCACGCCTTCCTCAATCTACCGGCGGTGGCTCGCTTTGAGGGCTTCGCCTACGGTCGCGGCAACGCCGACGCCCCGGATCGCGAGGAAATTCTGCCGTTGGGCGCCGCGGTACTGCGCGCTTCGGATCACGATGGATTCGTCGTCTATTTGAATGCGGGTAGCGATCCTACGCAGACGGGCTATCTGTTGTTCAAGGCTGGCTTCGAAGACTGACCTATTCCGACATCGGCCATACCAAAGGGCTCGCTTCGGCGAGCCTTTTTTTGGGCAAGAGGGCGAAATCAATTCGAGCGCGGTGCTGTGGGTCGGTGTTACGTTGGATGCACCACACGACAGTGGTTTCATCGCCGCCACCGGAGCTTCGCCGACCGGCTGCACCAGTGAGTTTTCGAACTGCATGATTGCATCATTGCTCGACCAACCTTTGCGCGATGGTTTCGAGTAGGCGTAGGCTTGGCACCCATCCGGCAACCGTGGGCAGCACGATGATTCGAGCGCTTCGAATACGATGGGCACTGGCGGTCATGCTGTCGCTGCCGTTTCAGTTGGCAGCCGACTCGACCGTCAGCCCGCGTGGCAGCCCGGCGGTGCAGACCTATGAGATGCAAAATCTCGGCGGCGCGCATATGACTACGGATGTGCTGCAGGCGCCGGACGGGCGATTGCTGGTCGCCAATCAGGTCGGCTTGTTCCGCTTTGACGGCGCGCGCTGGCAGTTGCACAAGCACCCGAAAGCGCTGGGTGGTATGGAGCACCTGGCGCTCGATACCCAGGGGCGGATGCACACCAGCTTCGATGGCGATATCGGCTATTTTGCCGCTGATGCCAGCGATCAGCTGCACTGGCATTCGCTCATCGATCGCATTCCCGATCCGGTTCGCGCTATCAGCGAGACCCTGATGGTGCACTTCGATAACGCAGAGAACGCGCTGTGGTTTGCCACACCCAGGCACCTGTACCGCCTCGACATGTCCGCAGACCGTGAGCCTGCCCAAACCCTTGCATTTCCGCAGACGCTGCATGCTGCGTGCGTGACAACCAACGGTGTGCTGGTTCAATCCGGCGCGCATTGGCGGCTTGAACGGCTGAATGCCGTCGCCTGGCAGTTGGAGAATGTGGCCAACTCAGAGATCTTGGCTAAGCAGAAAATTTCCAGCTGCATTCGCGATCCGCAGGGCGGCACGCTGTTGACCACTTACTCCGGATTGCTTGCCCGTGATGTCAATGGTGCCATCATGCCCTTGGCCGATATGGGCAAGGAGCTGGGCACCACTCAAATCCGCGATGCACTTTTGCTTGAGGACGGGCGCCTGGTATTGGCGCTAAGCGACTCGCGACTGTTGCTGATCGATCGCCAGGGCCGGGTGCTGGATCGCTACGGTCCCGGCGACGGGATCCCGGGTGAGCGCCACTTGAACGGTGTGTTTCAGGATCGCGACGGCGATGTCTGGATGGCGCAGGAACGCACGCTGACCAAGGTCGCCCTGACACGCGCGGTTACCCGATTCGACGCCGCGCGCGGGTTGCCCGCGGCCAACGATATCGAACGCTGGCGGGGCGATCTGTACGTGTCGAACACGATGGGCCTGTATCGACTGCAAGCCCATGCCGATGCGGGCGGCGAGTTCGTCCGCGTACTGCCATCACTGACCACGCTGCGTGGCATCGCTGTGCTCGACAACAACACACTCATCGCGCATAGCACACACGTCTACGCGATCACCGGCAGCGCTCAGCAAGGACTGATTGCACGCCGCATCGAGGTCGACGGACAGGCAACGATCGCTTCGCAGGTGGAGACGTCGAAGTACACACCGGGTCGGGTTTGGCTAGGCACGGAGAAGGGCTTGTATGCCCTTGAACGTCAGGGCACGGAGTTCACATTGAATCCTGTTCCCGGCATCGGTCAACCCATCTTCAAACTGGGTGAGATAGACGCCAAAACGCTATTCGCCGCAGATCGCCTGGACGGCGTTTGGCGCATCGATGTCGATGGCGCGCGCGCGCCGCGTCACTACAGCGTGGCCGAAGGTCTGCCCAAAGGGCAGGTGCGCATCTATCCCGGTCCGCATCGGCCCTGGTTCACTACGATGATGGGGTTGCGCATATACGACCGCAACTCGGATCGCTTTGTGGTACCTGAGGGCTTGCCTGCGGAGTTGCAGCAGGATCGATTGTTCAGTGTCTACGAGGATCATGACCGCAACCTGTGGGTGCGCGGCGGCGCGATCGAGAACGATGTGTACTGGAGTGAGGGCGACACCTGGCGGCCAGACCATGTGCTTTTTGGCGTGTTTGAGCCGTTTCCGACGATCTTCGGATTTCAGCGCGAGGGCGACATTGGTTGGGCGGTGCGTGCCACCGGTCTGTTGCGGTTTGATCTGGCTCAGCATCAGCCTATGCTGCCGCCACCGCAGCCGCTATTGACCAGCGTGATCGACACCCGGGCAAAAGCCCAGCTCCCGCTGCGACCGGCGCCGCTCGCCACCCATCAGCGCGACCTGCGCCTGGAATTCGCCATGCCGGCATTGCACCGGCCTGAGGCGACGCGTTATCGCAGCCGCTTGCTCGGCTTTGAGAACGAGTGGTCCGACTGGGGATTGCTAGACTCTGTCCAACGCATCTACACCAATCTACCGGACGGCGCATTTGAGTTGCAGATCGAAGCCGGCGACAGCTACCGACGCGCAGCGCAGCTGAACTACCCTGTCATCGTGCCTGCGCCCTGGTTTCGCACCCCGTTGGCCTACGCGGGTTATGCGTTGCTGTTGCTGATTGCACTGCTGGCTTCGGCGCGTCTCGGCTCCATTCGCCGCCAACGTCACATGCTGGCGCGTCAACACGAGCTGGAAGCCACTGTCGCCGAACGCACCCGCGAACTTTCGGTATCGAACCAGCAGCTATCGGAACAGGCAAAACGCCTGGCTGAAGTGGATCGGCTCAAGACTCGATTCTTCGTCAACGTTGGGCACGAATTTCGCACACCCTTGACCTTGATACTCGGTCCGCTCGACGATCTTCTGCAGGACACGCGCGAACACTTCAGCGAAATCGCACGCCAGCAGTTGCTTATGGTCCAACGCAATGCCAGACGGGTTCTGGATTTGATCGTGGAACTCATGGACGTCAATCGCCTGGAGCAGGGCCATTTGCCTCTGCATCCGGTGCGCGTCGACCTGGTCGCTCTGCTGCGCAACGTGACCAGTGAGTGTGCCGACGTGGCTGAGCGCCATGGGCACCAGATCCAGTTGCACGGCACTGATATCGAGCAGGCTTTCGCACAGATCGATGCAGCGCAAATCGAACGCGCGCTGAGCAATCTGATCGGCAATGCCGCCAAATACATGCCCCGCGGCGGGCTGATCGAAGTGACACTCGCCCGCGATGCTGAGCGCGATATCTGGCTGGTGTCGGTACGCGACCAGGGGCGCGGCATCGACACCGCCGCATTGCCGCACGTGTTCGACCGCTTTTTCCAGGCGGACAGTAACGACCGCGCCAGCGGCTACGGTGTAGGCCTTTCCCTGGTGCGAGAAATTGCGCTCGCACACGGTGGCGATGTCCGGGTCGTCAGTGCGCGCGGCATCGGTAGCACCTTCGTGCTGCAGCTGCCGGTCGTTGCGAGCGAAGCAGTGCGTACGCCCGGCCTGGTCGCCACGAATGCTCTGGTCGAACCCGACATCCAGAGCCCGCTTTCGCACATCAATGCGGACGTGGGCGCCGACGCGCCGGCGCTCAGCGAATCGCGCAGTGGCGAGCGTGCGCGCGAACGCGTGCTGATTGTCGATGATCATGACGATATGCGTCAGCGAATACGCCAGCTGCTTGCCCCGCGCTTCGAAGTACTGGAGGCGGCTGACGGCGACCAGGCGTGGCAGCTGGCGCGCGATGAACTACCGGATCTGATCGTCTCGGACGTCATGATGCCGGGCATGGATGGCGTCGAGCTCAGCAGCAGGCTTCGTGGCTTCAGCGAAACCAGTGCCATCGGGGTACTGCTGCTGACCGCGAAAGTCGGCAGCGCGCATGCGGTAGCGGGCCTGCGCGCCGGCGCCAACGATTATCTCAGCAAACCGTTCGATGCCAGCGAGTTGCTGGCACGCTGCGACGCGATACTGGCGCACGCGCACCGTCTGCGTCATCGCCTTGCCGCCGCCGCGCGTTCTCCCGTCGTAGCTGTTTCCAACGCCAATTCTGGCGTGCCCACTGCGAACACAACTTTGATTGCCAGCCATGATGCCCGTTGGCGCGAACGACTGGACACGCAGATCGCGGCCAACCTGCACGAGCCCGCATTCGACGTTGAAGCTCTGGCGCAGGCTATGCACGCTGACCGAAGCAGTCTATTTCGCCACTGCAAGGAACGCCTGGGCGTCTCACCCAGCGACTATCTGCGCAACGCCCGGCTGGCCGCGGGACATCAGCTACTCGAAAACGGCGCAGGCTCCATCTCGGAAGTAGCCTACGCCAGTGGCTTCGATAGTCTCTCGAGTTTCACGCGCGCGTTCAAAGTGCGTTACTCGACACCACCCAGCCAGATTCTGAGGCGGGCGGCATCATGACTGGGGTCTGCGCCTTCGCGGTCATTGGCCGCGCACCACACACACCCGCTTGATGTGCGCACAATCTGGTTTGCCGACCGGGAACACAGCCGCGGTCTGCCCTGCTTTCAAACACATTGTGGCGCACCGCGATGCCGACCAGTACGTTGCGGCTAGAGGCTTGATTGAGATATGTATGGAGCAGGGGTAGCCAAAACGTTAACTTAGGGCGCGCCCGGAATGCGCAGGATGCGGTTGCGCAGTGCAACCTTCGATTGCGGAGTGTTCGAGAATGGTGGGTTGCACCCACCCTACACCGTACCGATTCAGCGCCGCAGTATCTGCAGCACTTCTTCCAGTTCCTGCCGCACCTGGCGCACCACCTGGCTGGTGATGCTGGCTTCAGCCTTTCCGAGTTCACCTTCCAGTCGCTGGCGTGCGCCACCGATGGTGAAGCCCTGGTCGTAGAGGAGGCTGCGGATCTGGCGGATCATCAATACGTCGTGGCGCTGGTAATAGCGGCGATTGCCGCGGCGCTTGACGGGATTGAGGTTGGAGAATTCCTGTTCCCAGTAGCGCAGCACATGCGGTTTGACCGCGCACAGTTCGCTCACCTCACCGATGGTGAAGTAGCGCTTGGCCGGGATGGCGGGAAGTTCGTTATTGCTGCCCTGATCCAGCATACGCCTCCACTCGCACCTTGAGTTTCTGACCCGGGCGGAATGTCACTACGCGCCGCGCAGAAATAGGAATTTCTTCGCCTGTCTTGGGGTTGCGACCGGGGCGGCGATTCTTGCTGCGCAGGTCGAAGTTGCCAAAGCCAGACAGCTTGATTTGTTCGCCCCGCTGCAGCGCTTCGCGCATCACCTCAAAAAACGCGTCGACGAATTCCTTCGCTTCACGTTTGTTAAGGCCGACGTTCTCGAAGAGACGCTCTGCTAATTCAGACTTGGTCAACGCCATTTCATCCTCGCAACCTGGCCCCTGTGCTTTCACCCAAAGCCGCGACGACTGCCTGAATGGCTGAGTCCACGTCACTGTCCGTAAGGGTGCGCGAACTGTCCTGCAAAATCAAGCCCATAGCGAGGCTTCTTGTGCCGGAAGGCAAGCTTGCGCCTATAAACTCATCAAACAGGAAGCATTCTTGCAGTAAATCGCCTAAAACCGCTTGCGCCGATGCCCTGATTCGTGCAAAGGGCACGGCCAT
>JANMUE010000284.1:0-1313 GCA_031391205.1 Lysobacterales bacterium
ATGGCGATGCCATACAAACCTTCATACTCATACGCGCCATAAATCGCCGCGCACACGGCCAGCACCGGCAGGGCAGTGGACTTCATCGACACCGCGAGGCCGGCAATGACATTGGTGCCATGGCCGGTCTGCGAAGCTGCTGCTACGTAACGTACCGGACCATATTCGGTGGCGGTGTAGTACTCGGTGATCCAGATCAGCGCGGCAGTCAGCACCAGGCCAATCACCGCACAGGCAAACAGCCCCGACGCCTGCTCACCCATCATGCTCTGCGTGACAAACCAGAACGCGCCTAGTGCCAGCACGCCGGAGACCAGCACGCCGCGATACAGCGCGTTCATGATCTTGCCGCCTTCACGCGCGGTCACGAAGAACGTGCCGACGATGGAAGCAAAGATCGACACCGCACCCAGTGCCAGCGGATACAACAGGTAAGTCAGGTTCAGTGTGCCGTCGGCGTTCTTGAACAGCAGACCACCCAGTACCATGGTGGCGACGATGGTCACCGCATAGGTTTCAAACAAGTCCGCGGCCATACCAGCGCAGTCGCCGACATTGTCACCGACGTTATCGGCGATCACCGCCGGGTTACGCGGATCGTCTTCGGGAATACCGGCTTCAACCTTACCCACCAAGTCAGCGCCCACGTCAGCGCCCTTGGTGAAAATGCCGCCGCCCAAACGAGCGAAGATCGAGATCAATGAGCCACCGAAGGCCAGCCCGATCAGCGAATGCAGCGCGCCATCGACACCGACACTGCTGTCCTTTAACGCCCAGAAGTATCCGGTGACGCCCAGCAGACCCAAGCCCACCACCAGCATGCCGGTGATGGCGCCGCCACGAAATGCGACATTCAATGCCGCATTCAAGCCTTGGCTGGCAGCATGTGCGGTGCGCACATTGGCGCGCACCGAGACATTCATGCCCACGTAACCGGCCAGACCGGACAGAATCGCGCCCACCGCAAAACCACCGGCAGTTGCCCAATTAAGCGCCAGGCCCAGCACCACAAAGAGAATCACACCGACGATGGCAATCGTGCCGTATTGCCGATTGAGATAGGCCTTGGCGCCGGCTTGGATGGCCGCCGCAATCTCTTGCATGCGGGCATTGCCGGGCGATTGGTTGTTGATCCAGCTGACGAACACGCCGCCATAAATGAGCGCGGCAATACCGGCTCCAATGGCGAGCCACAAGACCTGATCTGTGGACATCGAGATACCCCTGCGTTTGATTTATTTAAGATTTAGCCACCCGGTCGAGCCGGGTTGTCTTGCGACTATAGCGGGCCGGCGTCGGTTAGTTAAGCCATG
>JANMUE010000330.1:0-1216 GCA_031391205.1 Lysobacterales bacterium
CGCATCGGGAAGGGCTTATCGAGTTTCAGGTATTGGCGGGCTGCGGCCATGATGGAGTTCTTGAGATAGTTGGCAGCCAGTGTAGTGAGCGCCCTCGCCCACCGGTATTCCGCCTGTCTATGTGCAGATTCCTGTAGGGGCAGACCCATGTGTCTGCCCTTCTGGATCGGTGCGATATTAAGCAAGGGCGGACAGGATGCCGCGGAAGCCCCGACGGGGGCCATGGGTCCGCCCCTACGGTTGTTTGGCGGTTACTTCTTCTTCACTCGTTGAATCAACCGCTGACGCTTGCGAATTTGGCGCGGCGTGAGCGTATTACGCTTGCCGGCGAACGGGTTGTCTTCCGAACGCACTTGAATACGTACTGGCGTACCTTTCAGCTTGAAGGCTTCGCGGAAAGTATTCATCAGATAGCGTTTGTAAGGTTCGGGAAGATGTTCGGTCTGATTGCCGTGAATGACGATCACCGGCGGGTTGCGGCCACCCTGGTGGGCATAACGCAATTTGACGCGCCGGCCACGCACCAGTGGCGGTTGATGTTGCTCAATGGCCGCTTCCAGCACACGTGTTAGTTCTGGTGTGGGCAACTCGCTCATCGCGGCGTTATATGCAGCAATGACCGAGCCCATCAGTTCACCGACGCCGGTGCCATGCCGCGCCGAAATGAAATGCAGATACGCAAACTCCAGGAACGGAAAGCGCGCATCAATGCCGGCGCGAATGGAGTCGCGCTGATCCATGGGAATGTTGTCCCACTTGTTCACCGCAATGACCAAGGCGCGGCCGCGCTCAACCACCATGCCGAACAAGGCCGCGTCCTGCTCCGCCACGGTGTCATGCGCATCGACAATACCGATGACTACATTCGCTGAATCAACTGCTTGCAGCGCTTTGATGATGCTGAACTTCTCGATAGCTTCTTCGACCTTCGCCTTGCGACGTACGCCGGCGGTGTCGATCAAGGTGAATTGTTGGCCCTCACGTTCAAAGGGCACATCTACCGAGTCGCGCGTCGTGCCGGGCATATCAAACGCGACCATGCGTTCTTCACCGATCACACGATTGATCAGTGTTGACTTGCCGACATTGGGCCGACCGATTACTGCCACACGAATGCGGTCGCGATCATCGGGTAACTCGGTCACGCTGGATTCAAAACCGTCCAGCGCGGCTTCCATCAGATTTTTCAAGCCTGAGCCGTGAGTGGCCGAAATGG
>JANMUE010000336.1:0-3793 GCA_031391205.1 Lysobacterales bacterium
GCCTCGACGTTGGCGAAAGATCAGGAGCAGCGGAGCAAGCCCCGCCTATGACCGAAGGGGCTTTCAACAGCGCAGCTGGTCATCCCTTGGGACAAAGTCAATGTCAAGAGCACCGCGGCGGGACGCCGCTTCCACGACGCCGCTCCAACATGGTTATTCGAAGCCGTCTTCGAACAACACCGAGATGTCGATAATGGGCGTGGTATCGACAAACAGGCCAGCACCACTGGCTGCGGTCATGCCATCGCCGATGGCGCCGGAAGCAAGATTGAAACGCCATTGCAGCGGCGGATTGGGCTGCAATTGGGCGATCGTCGGGCCCAGGGTAATCAGATCGTTGGCAATAACATCGAAGGCGGCAGATGCCGTCATGACGAAACAGCAGTCCGATCTGCCATTGCCGAGCAACGTGACATTCAATGCGGTGTCGCTGGTGAATACCTTGGTTGCCGCGGCTACTTCGGAATGCGCCAATCCGATCAGCGATCCGCTGCCGGAAATTGCAAGCTCAAGGATGCTGATATCGGAGGGAATCGCCACCACCTGCGCCAGAGCCAGCGGATTCATCGTGAAGCGAAACAACTGATCCTGGGTATCGGTGCCGCGGCGACCGACCATGAACAGACTATCGTCTGAACTGCGGAACGCAGAGACACCTGCACGGAATATGCAGCAACCTGGTTCCAGCACGCCAAGTTCGATCTCCGTACTGCCCAGCACACTGACCACGCTGACGCTATCGTCGACGGGGTCTATTGCAACAGCCAACAGACGTGTACTACCGCTGCCATCCCACTCCAGATGAGTGATCCGAAGCGTGATGTTCGATGGCTGAGGCAGGGCTTGCTGTGTGGTCGTGTAGTTGAGTTGATAAAGCGACTGCACGCCGCCGCTGTTGCCGATGAAGAATACGCGGTTGCCAACACTGTCGGCAGTCACGCTGCCCAATTGTATGCCGACATTGCTGGCGTCGGCATAGGCCGACGACGCGGTGACGCCATCGAATACGCGAATCCTTTGCTCGGCTTCGTCATTGGCGACACGCAGCACGGCTGCGAAGGCACTGCTGCCGTAGAGCATCGCCATTGCAAGCAGCAGTCCGGGGGTGATCGAGTGCGGATTCATGAGCCGGACTCAGCGCGCAATACGCGCTTCAAGTTCGGCCAGTCGGCGCTCCAATGCCAGAATCTGGGTGTCGCGCTGCTGCACCTGATCCTGCAGGGCTTTCACCGCCGCCAGCGCAACACCGGCGAGATCGGCGGGCGCGATCATCTTTTCGGTATTGCCAAGACCAAAGGCCTGATGGAAGTCCTCGGCGACGGGACCGAGATGCCGATCCGGAGCTGCAAGATAACGCCAGGTGCTGATCGGCAAGGCATCCACCTTGGCAAGCAGGTTATCGCCGTCGATGGTTTTGAAGTCTTCCTTGGCACTGCGGCTGGACAGCTGCGAGATGGTGCCACGGGCGTTGACGTTGCCATTGCTGTCGACTTCGAAACGAAAGTCTTCGGGTTGCGCCTCTGAGTCAATGCCGAAATTGCGATTGGTAACCCGCAGCGCGATCTCAGGCGATTCAATCGCAACGGTTTTGTTGATGTCCAGCTTCACCGCCGGTGATGCGGTACCGATACCGACGTTGCCCAATGCACTGATATCGATGCTCGATGTGGGTGCACCGGGCCGAATACGGAACGGGAGTCGTGAGCCACCGGTGACATCGCGTACAAAGAAGTTGGCTTCGTTGCCGGCAACATCCCAGGTCTGCGCGGTGAAGCCGCCAGCAGAACTCTGTTCAAACCGATGCGCCGGAGTATCGTTGGTAGTGACATGCAGATCGAGCACCGGCGTGTTGGTGCGAAAGCCGATACGCCCACTGGAGTCGACGTAGAGGGAGTCGGTGATCCCGGCGCCTTCGACGGTGAAGGGCACGCGCGAGGCGGTGATGTCTTCGATTGAAAATTTGCTCAACCCGCCGCTGGCGCTGTCGTTGGCGGTGAGCTGCCAGTCGCCGGTGGAGAATCCGGCTGACGCAGAGGTGTCTTCAAATTTTATGCGTATGTTGTTTTCCTTCATGCGTATGGTGTCGAAGCCGAAGCTCTCGTTGTTGACGCAGTCAATGCCGATGCAGGCGCTGCCCTGCACGATCAGGTCGTCCGGGATGACCTGATCCTTGGGCGCGCGGTCGGACGATTTCCTCGGCACATCCTGATCGTCGCTGCGCGCCGATGCCTTGGGGAAATACACCTGCCCGCCATGAATCAGGAACGCGCCGGCCTGCTCTGCCGGCGCCCTGGTGCCGGCACGAACCGATTGCGCGCGACCATCGGCATTGATCGCGAGCCTGGGATCGGCAACGCCTGAGGATCCGTTGACAGTAAAGTCCAGGCGGTAGTTGTAGTGGCCGTCCGGCATCAGCCGCGTGTCAATCTGGAACACGTTGGCACTGGCGCCCATCTGACGCTGTTCGAAAACCTGTCCATCAGGTGAAGTGATGATCAGGCGCACCCCTTGATAGCCAGCGGCGATGGCATGCGTGGTCGAACCGGCACCCGCCTGAATCGACACTTGTTGGGCTGCCAACGGCGCGCTCATCAGACACAGCAGAGCCCAACCGAGTTGAATCTTGGTATTCATCATTTCCCCCTGAATGCACACAACCGATGGCCGGAAAAGGCCACCCACACTACTCAAGCCTACCCCAACTGTCCGGCGGCGAGATACAACACGCCGCCCGATGAACCGGCAGAAGCGCGCCGTCCATCAGGAACCGCACGAACATTGCGGATGGAAAAACGCGACCCGACACTGCGACATTGCTCCCGCTGCTACCCACCCAAGAATCCATCGATGGGCTCAATCCTGGCAATCGCAGATTGCGCCTGCAACCCTTCACCCCCGCGTTCATGGGGTGGCGCGGCAACGGCTTCAGGTTTAACTTGCGCACAAGTACTGGCCTGTCCCGACCGGCAACGCGCACGATAAGCGCGACCGGTCGGGTGTTCTTCAGAAGGTGTCGCTGCGCACCAGGCCCCGCCGCGCTGCTTCCAGCGTCGCTTCGGCGCGGGTGGAAACGCGCAGTTTGCGATAGATGTCCTTGAGATAGCCGGCGACGGTGTTTCGGGTCAGCGTCAATGTGTCCGCCGCCTGCGGCACGGTAAAGCCCTTGGCGACCAGGCGCAGCACTTCGGTTTCGCGCGCCGTAAGTTCGCTGTCGTTACTGCCGGTGGGCGTGTTGCCCATCGGCTGAAAATGCCGCAGCAGTCGCCGCGCGATCGAAGGCGACAGAGGCGGCTGACCACTGACGATACCGGTCAGCATCATGGCCAATGATTCGATCGGTTCGTCCTTGAGCACATAGCCCTGGGCGCCAGCGCGCAGTGCCGGAAACAGATGCGCATCGTCATCGAATACCGTTGATACCACCGTTACGCAGTCGGGTGCATCACGCTTCAAGGCTTCGATGATCTGCAGGCCCGATCCATCCGGCAAACCCAGATCGATGAGCGCGAGCGGCGGCTTGGCGACAACGCCGCGCAAGCCGCCCTGGACGGTATCCGCCATGCCGATCACGATGCCTGGAAACGCCTGCGCCAAAGCCTGCGCCAACCAGCTGCGGCAGTGCGGCAGGTCGTCGACGACTAGGGCGGAGGTAAAGGCATTCATGCCCGGCAAAGATAGCGCGACGGGATGATCAATGATGATGAAACATCATGGCAGGCTGGATGTGGGTCCGACTGTGGTCGGACGCTTTCGTCAGAGCGGACCGAGTTGGCAAAAAAAACGTCCGACCACA
>JANMUE010000338.1:0-12635 GCA_031391205.1 Lysobacterales bacterium
CGAGCGCACGCTCGACCTGGTGACGGCAGGAATGCGCCTGAAGGCCTCCGAGGCCCAATACCGACAGCGGAGCAAGCCCCGCTCTACAAGATCAAGTGCGCGTAGGATGAGTGCACCACTGCGTGGCAAGCCGCTAGTTAAACACCGCCTCGAAACGAACGCTGCCGTTCTTGAGCTCCAGCGGAACCAGAAACATCGGCAGCACGCCGAGATTGGGATGCACCAGGTTGTAGATGCCCTGAGGTCCGCTTTTTCCGGCGGGGGCGCGCAGCGTCACCGAAAAAGGCTGTCCCCGCGGCGACGGCGATTTGATCAGATCCACCGCTTCCACAGTCAGGGTTTGATCGGTGCTGTCGATCGCGATCTCGGAACCCACCAAGGGTTGGAAATGCTCTGCGGTCAGATCCTTGAGGTCGAACATGCGGTGGGCGCCCGTGTGAGGAAGTGGCGGGAGTTTATCGGGGATGGGTGTGAAGGTGCGGGTATCCGATC
This sequence comes from Lysobacterales bacterium, assembly GCA_031391205.1. Lineage (GTDB taxonomy): Bacteria > Pseudomonadota > Gammaproteobacteria > Xanthomonadales > Ahniellaceae > 0-14-3-00-62-12. The sequence continues at coordinate 493 of JANMUE010000338.1, forward strand.
TTGTGGGTCCGACCTGTGGTCGGACGCTCTTACCACCAAAGGATCGCGCAGTCGCTCGGCAGTCAGAGCGTCCGACCGCAGGTCGGACCCACAATGCCAGCGTCACGGTCATTCGACTGGATACGGCCCCTCGGCAAACGTTTCGCTGTGATAGCCCTTGGCACCGATGGCCTGCGCCAGCGCGCTGCGTGGATCGCGGCCTAGACTCAGACAGTCCAGCACATGGGCAAAGTCGTAACGCGGCAGCCAGCCGAGATCCGCACGGGCGCGGGCGTTGCTGTAGACACGATCAATCCGCGGAAACATTTTCCAGCCCAGGCGCGCGTAAACTGCTGCGTACCCGGGCATCAGCCGCGCCAGCACCTTGGGCGCGTCGCGATGCAAGTCGATCAGGTCATCGCGTCCGAATGGCGTGGTCGCGCTGATGATATAACGGCCAAAGCGCAACGCTGGTGCCCGCTGCAGGGACAGCAGATGCGCGCTGACTACATCCTCCACGTCTACGCGACGATACAAAAATTCATTCGCCTTGATGTTGGCATCGGCATAGGCCTCGCGCGTCTGTTTGCGGTCGTCCTGCTCGGGAAAGAAACGTGAAGTGCGCAGCACGATGCAGTTGAGCCCCAGGTTGCGTTGGAACAGCCCGCACAGATCCTCGGCAGCGAGCTTGGTCACGCCATAAATGTTCTTGGGGATCGGCTGCACGGCTTCATCGATCCACGCTGCCGGTGCATCGTCCGGCGGTGTCATCGCATCGCCAAACGTGCTGGTGGTGCTGGTGAATACGAAAGCCTCGACGCCGGCCGCCGTCGACTCTTCCAGAAGGTTCAATGTGCCGCTGATATTGGTGTCGACGAAGTCCTGGCGGCTATGCGTGGCGACATGCGGTTTGTGCAGCGTAGCGGTATGCAGCACCGCGACTACGCCCGCCATGCAGCGTTGCACCAGATCGCGATCGACGATCGAACCGACGACATCGGTGTATGCCGACGCCATCACGTCCAGACCGATGGCCTCGTTGCCTGTCTGCCTGAGGCTGCGCATCAGGGCTTCGCCGAGATGGCCGGCGCTGCCAGTGACCAGGATCTTCATGACGCCTCCGTACCGGGCATGACGCGGCATTATGCGACGCAGCCCGGAATCGGGTCCATCGATCGGCACACCGACTCCGTGTTGCAGGGGCGAGCCCACGGTCCGCCCGTTGTTGATCCTCTGCGCAGATTGCGCAACTCAAGCGCATGCGGATCATCGATCCGCAGCACGCTGCCAACAGCCCTCAATCGCCGAAACCATCGCCGAACAAAGTGCCCAGATCATGATGCAGGCGGATGCGCGCGGGGTCGAGCACGTGCGTGTAGAACGCCGCCTCGTCGATCCGCACGTCCGCGCCGACGGTGGTCTCGAACAGGTCCGAGCCGATCATGATCGGGTTCAGGGCATCATTGACCACCAGGCCGCTGGTGGGATTGCTGCCGGTCGTCGCCACCGTGGGCGCTTCATTGCCATCGACGTACAGCCGCAGCTGGCCGGTTGCCGCTGTCCAGGTGGCCACCAGGTGATAGGCGCGGTTCGGTTCCAGCGCGTCCACGGTGTCGATCGCATGCAGTCCGTCCTGGGTGAACAGGTGCAGGCGTAATTGCCGCGAGGGCTGCAGGTAAAGGAATACCGTCGAAGCGCTGAGGTCGTTCGGTCGGTCACCCATGATGTTCAGGTAGTCGGAGATCGTGGTGAAGCGCAGCCAGGCTTCAAGGCTGATGCCATCGTCGTTCGTGCGCAGCTTCTCGAACACGCCACTGGTCACCCGGCCGCTGCCGGTCTGTAAGAATCGGTACGAGCTGCCGGCCGGCGTGCCGGACGAAAGCAGGGCGTCGCGGCGGTATTCGATGCCAGTGTCGACCCCGCCGTTGCCCGTGGCGCCGATGCTCGATGGGCCGGTCGCGGCATTGCTTGCCGCGCCGGTGAATTCGTCGAGCCGCCAGTACAGCGCCGGATCATCGGCGCGCACGGCGCTGGCATAGCGTTGCTCGGCCTGCGCGCCGAAAGCACCGGGACAGCGCAACTGGTAGTCGATCGCGATCGGCGATTGCGCGCCGCGGGTTTCGGTGCAGTGCAGGGTCTGGGTCGCGACAGAATTCTGCTGGATGCAGGAACCGGTCAGTGCGCCATCAAGGAATTTGTCGTCGGGTTGGACACTGATGTTCGGGTTGAAGCCGGCGAACGGCGCGCTGACGGGCGCGCATTGCAGGGTGGTCGTGGTGTCGGGTCCGATGACGCCGCTGCCCGGCGTGCCGATTGTCACCGGGATACCGAAGAGCACGCTGGCGCCCACCTGGCCGGTGCCGGTCCCCGTCAGTATCGAGCCGGGTGCCAGGCCGTATGCGAGGACCGGCGGCACAGCGGGGATCGTGCCCGGATCGAATCGGAAGGTATCGATCGCGGCAACATGCGGGAACGGCGCGGTGCCGGTCGCCGGCGCGTAATAGCGGAAGGCGATGAAGCCCCTGCCGCTGGTCGGCAGGCCGCTGGCTGCGGTGAGCGTGACGCGGCACCAGTCGGCCCAGGGAATATTGGACAGGGTCTTGCCGGGGGGATCGACCACCCCTCCCAAGGGACAGATATAGCCCGCCGCGGTGCCGGTGGGATTCATGTCAAGCAGCAGGTTGTTGAACCCCCCGACGGAGCTGACGTCACCGTAATTTCCGGTCGCGGGAAGCTCGCCCAGCATTGTGCGGACCTGCAGGCGGTCGGCACCTACATTGCCGTCGTTGACGCGGCGTGTCCAGAACGATAGCGAGCCGCCGACGCCGAAATCCACCTGCGGCGACACCAGCCATAGGATCGCGGCCTGGGCCGGTGTGGGTGCTGCGCGCGACGGAAATCCCGCGTATGCGAAGGCCTGTCCATCCTGCGAGCTGAACGATAGCGCCGGGTCATAGTAGAAAGGAATGTCGGGAAATCCCTGGGTCACGCAGCGTGCGCTGGGCCCGCCACCGTCGAGGCCCCCCGACTTGTTCAACACCAGCCAGCCACTGGCGAGAAAGCTCGCGGCCTGGGGGCAGCCCGTTTCGCCGTAAGGTTGCGATGGACGCGGTGCGACGACGTCGAAGTCTTCCGTCAGCACCGTGGCGGAGGCAAGGCCGGCGGCGAGCAGCAGGCCCGCGAGACCGGTCATCAGGCGGAACGCGCGCAGCGATCTGGTAGTGCGCTGGATGTACGTGGGGCTCGGGGTGGTATGCATGGGTTGAGCTGCCTTGGCGTAGAGTGGAATGATGTGGTTCTTCTGAACGTCGCGACAAAGGCGCGTCGCGACAATGAAAAAGCTGTGGCTATGGCTTCGCATGGATCGCCTCTCGATCGGATGCTTCAGTGTCGGCGGGCACCAGCGGTGACGGCACCGCTGGCAGGGCCAGCACAGCGCGCAGCGCCGACACCTCGTTGTCGAGGCAGCTGGCGCGGTCGCCGCTGGCCGCGGGCACGACAGTCTGTGCGGGCGCCTTCATTCGAAACCTTCGCCGAACAGTTGCACGCTGGGGCGCACTGCAACGCTGACGGGTGGTCCGCTGCCCAAGCCATTGCGGGCGGTGATCGCGCAGTCGTAGTCGACACCGTTGCTCAGCGGCATTAGCACGAGCGGCGAAGCGGCCTGGGTGAAGCTGAGCGCCCCAGGCGTGCACAGAGTGCTGTAGTCGAGAATCGGTGTGCCGGCCGTTGCACCTTGCTGGATGAAATAGATGCCACCGAGCGAACCGAAATCCCCATCGAGCTGTCCACTTACCGATACCACCGAGTTCAGGCTGCCGGAGGCCGTGTCGCCAGGACCAAGCGCCCGCACGATGTCCGCGACCGAGACGATGCCGTCCCCACCGATACTGATGACCGATGCGTTTGCCGCTCCCGGTGTAGCAACGACCGTCGCTGTCGCGTTCACGCTGACATTGGCGTCGTTACCCAGATAGATCGCCCGAGTGCCACCGGCCGCATCGAGCGTGGCACCAGGCATCACGGCCACGGTCACGCCGTTCGCCGTCGGTGCGATGACACTGCCGAAGGTTGCCCCCAGCAGACGACTTCCGAGCCATCGACGATCGGTCCGCCGCTAGTCACATCGCAACTCGCCTGGACCACGGTCGTCGGCAGCATCAGCAGTGCAACCCATGACAGATCAGGCAAGTTCGTATACGGGGCATCGGCGCGTTCCGGAAGTTTCAGACAGCGCAATCTTGCGGATGCCATCGCCTTGCGGCTTGTCCCAATGTTCCGGAGCGTTGTCCAATCGTCCCAATCGACGGGAAAGCGGCATTTGGGCGGGTCAACGACTCGCGGTTCGCTCCGCGTACTCACCCGGATTGCAGCCATGCCGTGCTTTGAACGCGCGACTGAACGACCCCAAACTGAGAAAGCCCACGCTGTAGCAGACCTCGGTGACGCTGCCACGCCCGGCCGCGAGCAATTCGGCGGCGGCGTCCAGGCGGGTGCGGGTGATCAGTTCGCCGGGACTGAGCCCGTGCTCGGCCTGCAGGCGCCGATGCAGCTGCGAACGGCTGGTGGCCAGCGCCCGCACCAACGCTTCCAGATCGAATTCGGTGTCATCCAGACGCGCACGGATGATGGCCTGGGCGCGCGACAGCAGTGTCAGTGTGGCCGCACCGGGTTCTGTGGCAGCCATCACCGGCGTCGGCTGGAGCGATGCCAGCAGGTCGTGTCGCCTACGCAGCAGGGCGTCGACATGCGCCCGCACCACCTGGGCGCTGAAGGGCTTGGTGAGGTAGTGATCGCCGCCGGCCAACAGCCCGGCGATCTGCGCATGCTCGCCGTCGACCGCGGTGAGGAAGATGAGTGGAATGCAGCGCGTCGCGGAATCGGCGCGCAGCGCCTGCGCCATTTGCACACCATCCATCAGCGGCATCATTACGTCGCTGATGATCACGTCGGGCAGTAGGGTCAACGCCAGCTGCAAACCCTCGCGGCCATCGCCGGCTTCGACGACATCGTAGCGCCCGTCGAACGCGCCGCGCAGATAGGTGCGCAGTGGCGCCTGGTCTTCGACCAACAGAACGCGCGGTCGATCCGGCGTGTCGATGTCGATCGCAACCCGCTCGGCGACGGTCGTCGCCGATGACGACAAAAGTGAATCGGCAACCGGTATTAGAGCCGATGGCATGGGCACTACGGTCGAATGCGCGATCGGTAGCGTTACCCGAAATCCGGCACCACCCAGATCGGACGGCAGGTAGTGCAGAGATCCGCCATGCAGCTCGACAATCTCGCGCGCCAGGGCGAGGCCGATGCCGGAACCTTCATGGGCACGGCGAAAGCTGCCATCGACCTGATAGAAGCGTTCGAAGATGGCGCGCTGATGCAAGTCGGCGACACCTTCGCCGGAGTCCTCGACCAGGATCGTCGCCCGCTCATCGGCGACAACGGTCGATACATGGATCTTTCCCGGAGCTGGTGTGAACTTGATCGCGTTCGACAGCAGATTGGCTAGCACTTTCTCGAAGTGGAACACATCGATGGCGATGGCCAGCGCCGGGTCGGCATCGAGTCGTGTGGTCAGGGTCTGGCCGCGTTGTTCGGTCAGTGCGGTAAACGGCAGTACGCAACGTGCGACGAAGGCATTGAGCCCGGTGCTGACGACCTTGAGCTGCAACGCAGCACTGTCGATCAGATGCAAATCGGCCAGCTGACGCAGCAGGCGCTGCATGCGCTCGCCGCTGTCGCGCATTGCCGTCAGCAGATCGGCGCCGATGACGTTGGCGATTTGCGGGTTGTCGGCCAGCGGCGCGGTCAACAGCGTCAGCGGCGTTTTCAGTTCATGGCTGATGTTGGCGGCGAACTCGGTGCGCGAACGATGCAGCCGGGTCAGCTCGGCGTGCTGCTCGCGCACCGTGGTCAGTGCCGATTCGGTCGACTGCTGAGCCTGCTGCAGATCGCTGGTGCGCGCGTTGACCAGCGCCTCCAGTTCGCGCTGGCGCACGCGCAGTCGACTTCCGCGCCAGATAAAGAGTGCGGCCACCGACAATACGACCATCAGCAGCGCTGCTGCGCGTACGCTGCGGCGTTCATGCCAGGTCGGCACTACCGAGATCGGCAATGCAGTGGAAGCCTGAGGCCATTCGCCACCTGCATTGCGTGCCTGCAACTCCAGGGTCCATTCACCCACCGGCAGTAGCGCCAGTTTCAGTTCGCGCTGGGTGCCGGCGTCCTTCCACCGTGCGTCGTGTTCGAGCAGCCGATAGCGAAAGCGAACATGCTCGGGATTGACATAAGAGTCTGCACTGAGTTCGATATCCAGTGCGCGCGTATCGGCGTCAAGCGACACGCGGGTTGGTGCGGCGAGGCGGCGCGTGCCAACGCGCACTGCCGCGACCCGGGCGTTGACCGGCGCGATCGCGGTATCGGCATCGGCGGGATCGATGATCGCGATGCCGGACTGAGTCGGAAACCACAGCCGTCCTTCGGCATCGCGCGCCACCGGCGGCGATACGCCGCCATTGCCCTCGGAGCTGCGCAGTCCATTGCGTGCGGTGTACAGGCCGGTGCGCGTCAATTCCGGCGCGAGGCCGTCAAGCACATCGGCCAGTTCGGCGCGATCGACAAAAAATATGCCCTGGTTGCTGTTCATCCAGAAACGTCCGTGAGCATCGCTGGCTATGGCGTGGATGCCATTGCTCGGCAAACCGCCGCTGCGGTCAACGCAATGCACCGCGGATGCTGTCGAACCCATACGTATCCGGCACAACCCACGGTTCTCGGTGCCGGCCCACAGATCGCCGGAAGGCAGCTCGCGCAGCAGGGAGCGCACTACGTTGCTGGAGAGACCATGTTCGGTACCGATACGCCGCTGTCGACGGCCGTCGTGCAGCTCGAGAATGCCATCGCCATTGGTGGCCACCCAAAGTCGGCGCTGGCCGTCGTCGACGAAGGCACGCGCGGCGCGCCCTGGCTGCGTGCCCTCATCCTCGGACAGCATCTGCCAGCCGTCGCCATCGCGGCGCCACAGCCCCCAGATACTGCCCACCCAGACCCGTCCCTGCGCGTCCTCATGGATGGCGCGGGTCGGGGTCTGCGCCTGCAATTGGACAGGCAGATGCTGCGAACTGCACACGCCCGCAGCCAGCACGCAGACGCCGTCACCGCCGACCCATAGAGCGCCGTCGCGGGTGCCGTGCATAGCCCACACCGCCTTGAACGGCAGCACAGCGCGCGACCAGAGTTGCGGGTCGTTGCCGTGCACACGCTGCAGGCCGCCGTCCAGTGTACCGACCCAGAATCCACCGTCCGCGGTCGCCAGGATCGGATAGACGTTGTCGCCGGCAAGTCCCTCGGGCTTGCCAAGCAGGCGCAGACGCGAGCTGCGGTACTGCATCAGCCCCGAAGCCTGGGTCGCCACCCAGAGATTGCCTTCGTGATCGACCAGGGCGTCGGTAATCCGGCTGGGCGCATGCATTCGTTCGCCGTCGTGCTCGATGCGATCGGCAAGAATCTGCCACGGCACACCGTTCATCTGCAGCAGCAGGGGTTCCTCGCCCTGGCTGTCGCGGCTTTCGCCCAACCAGACCAGGCCTTCACCCCCCAGTTCGCCGATCCGCCGCGAGGTGCCGATCATGAAGCGCTCGCGGTCAAGGGTGTCCAGTGTGATCACCGCCTCATCGGCCAGCACGAGGCGCGGCGGCTGCTTCCAGTCACGATCCAATTCGTATAGACCATCACGGCGGCCGACCAGTACGCGGCCATTGGCACGCCGCATCAGCGCTCCGGAATTGGGGCCTGGCAGCGCCAACGCACGGCGTACTGTCGGCACCGTCAGCGGTCCGGCGATCTCGATCAGCCGGCTGTCAGTCAGCGCGAGCAGGGTGTCGGCATCGGGCCAGTCGAGTTCAAGCACGCGCTCGTTGGCGATCTCGTCGGTGAGCCAATGCCGTCCCTGAGGTCCGATCAACAGGATGCCGCGCGTCGTGCCATACGCCAGCCAGCCCTGGGGCGACTGTGTGACCGAGAGCACGGAAACCTGATCGATGTGTTCGAAGCTGCCATCGGCATAGCGAAACAGATCATATTGCTCGTTCGACAGCCACAGCGCGTCGTCTGGTGTGCGCTTCATCGTGGTGAAGCGATCCGAGGTCAGTTGCGGATGCATCGCAGCGTCGTGCACCTGGAATCTGACGCCATCGAATTGCGCCAGCCCGGCCAGCGTGGCCACCCAGATCGATCCCCGGCTGTCCTGCGCCAGGGCGGTGATGGCATTGCTGGGCAAGCCTTGCTCGCTGGTCCATTGGCGTTGGACATGCGGATGCGCCGCGCGCTCGATTGGCGCTGGCGATGCCACGCAAATGCCGAAGAACAGGCCGGCGCCAACCCATGCGGCGCTCAGGACGGCGCAACTGTCTGCATTGAATCCCGGCATTCTCTTCGCTCGAAGTGCCCCGCGGGTATGATAGGTCGGATAAGCTCCCTGCCGGGGCATCAGACTTGCCAGCACGGCCCCAAGCTCGGGAGAATCCCCGCTCGGCGCGGCTAGCGGAGCGTCGGCTCATGATTGGAATCGGTGAACCAAAGCGAGGCCTTGTGTCGGGGATTCTTGTTGTAGAACGCTCAGCGACCTTGAATCACCTCCTGCAGCGCACGCTGCAGGCATCCCAGGTTGGCAGCTGGGCGGAGCTGACCAGCTACGCCGACACGCTGGATCATCTGCAACGTGCTGCCGATATGGGCCAGCCCTATGGCCTGATCATGCTCGGTGCGCCGGCACGCAACACCCGCGATTTCGAAGACCTGTTGATGTTTCTGCGCAACCCGCGTCAGTCCAAGGTGCCGCTGCTGCTGCTGGCGCACGAAAAAACCCCGGACATCGATACCTTTGTCGCAGCCAGGCCGGAAACGACCTTCCTGCTGTGGGCCAATTTTTCGCGCATCCCGGCCATCATCCGACAACTGGCACCCACACCCGAGCCTGTCGCCGCGGAATCACCCGGCCGCGAATCGTCGATGTCGGGCACGCCGCTGCAGCACACCGACAACGCGCACAAGCCCGCCAATGGCGTGCGCGTGCTGTTTGTCGATGATTCCGCCAGTGTGCGCCTCGCCTACAAGCAGTTGCTCGATCGCAACGGCTATCAGACCGAGACCGCGGGTTCGATCTCCGAGGCCTATCAAAAGGCAATTTCCAGCCAGTTCGATCTGATGGTGATCGATTATTTCCTGCCCGATGGCAATGGCGACGAGTTGTGTCGCAAGCTGCGGCACAATCCTGCAACCGCCAATGCCGCCATTGCCATCATCACCGGCACCTATCGCGAGGATGTGATCAAGCGCTGCCTGGAAGCCGGTGCGGTGGAGTGCACGTTCAAGAACGAAGCCAAGGAGCTGTTCCTGGTGCGCATCAATGGCCTGGCGCGGCAGGTGCAGATGCAGAAGGCATCGCATTCGGAAAAGCAGCGCCTCGAAGGCATCCTCGGTTCGGTTGGTGATGGCGTGTTCGGTGTCGACGCCAACGGCATCATCAGCTTCGTCAACCCGACGGCGCTGCGCCTGCTCGGTCACGATGAGGAGGCTTCGATCATCGGTCAGTCGGCGCATACCATGGTGCATCACTCGGCCGGTGATGGCCTGCCGATCGAAGAGCGCGATTCGCCCATGATGCGCGCCTATCGCAGCGGCGAGCCGCTCAGCGCCTACGAGACCGTGTTCTGGAACCACAAGCGCGAGGCGATGCCGGTCGAATGTTCGGTGCTGCCGCTGGCCGTGGGTGCGCATCGCGAAGGTTCGGTGGTGGTATTCCGCGACATATCCGAGCGCAAGAGCGCCGATCGGCTGCGTTGGGAATTGATCCACGATTCCTTGACCGGCCTGTTCAATGCGCGACACTTCTCGCAGGTATTGACCAGTGAACTGAACAAGCGTCGCGAGAACGGCGGCTATTCGGCCGTGCTCTATGTCGATGTCGACCGCTATACCCACATCATCGATGCCGGTGGGCCCAGCGCCGGCGATCGGCTGGTTGCCGATATCGGACAGGCATTCAACAAGCGCCTGCGCGAGGGCGATGTCATGGCCCGCCTCGAAGGCGACCGCATGGCACTCCTGCTGACCGGTGTCGCGCTCGATAATCTGTTCACCATCGCCGATGGATTCCGCGCGCTGGCGCACGAATGCCATTACGTCGCCAACAAACACAAGCGCAATGCCACGGTATCGCTGGGCGTGGCGGTGCTTTCGCGGGATACGCCCTCGGCCGAATATGCGCTCGAACACGCGCGCGTCGCCTGCAAGACAGCCAAACATCGCGGCCGTGATCAGACGCAGATCTATGTGGGCGAACACGATGTGCGCGTTGCCCGCGAACTCGAGGCCGGTTGGACCACGCGTTTCCGCGAAGCCATCGAACAGAACCGTTTTGAATTCGATCTGCAGCCCATCGTGCCGTTGGCGGCACTGTCGAAGATCGAAGCCGAGATCGAATCGCGCAACGGCTGGCGGCTGGGCGAGGCCAGCGGCGAGATCCTGTTCGAACTGCTGATCCGCATGCGTGACCGCCGCGGCGATGTCGTAGCACCCAGTGTCTTCGTGCCGCTGGCCGAGCGCGTCGGCATGATGCCCAAGATCGACCTCTGGGTGGTGCAGCATGCGCTGGCCGCGATGGCGGAACACGCCAGCCTGCTGGATCGCATCGCCTTCAGCATCAATCTTTCCAACCAGACCCTGGCCGACCCCGAATCGATGGCGCTGATCCTCAATGCGATCAAGGCCTCGGGCGTACCGGCGCGCGCATTGGTATTCGAGATCACCGAAACCAGCGAAATGACCTCGATGCATGTGGTGCGCCGGGTCATGCAGCAGCTGCGCGATCTTGGCTGTCGCTTTGCGCTGGATGATTTCGGTACCGGATTCTCGTCGTTTACGCATCTGCGCCATTTGCCGGTGGATTTCGTCAAGATCGAAGGCAGCTTTGTCGAAGGCATGGCCGACAACGACCTCGACCACACCATGGTCGCTTCGATCGCTGGATTGGCGCGTTCGATGAAGCTCTCGGTGATCGGCGAGCATGTCGACAGTTTTGCCACCTTGCAGGCACTGCGCGAATGCGGTGCAGAATATGCTCAGGGTCACTATGTTGGCGAGCCGCGAAAGTTCGCCGATCTGGATTTCGCTTCGGTACTGCCACCGCGCTGACAAACGGCGCGGCTCATGAATCAAACCTCGGTGCGTACCGCGTTCACTGACCGAACTACGCGATTTGCCACGGGCGTGTTGCTGGCGTTGCTGCTGATCGCGATCGTCGGCCCCTGGCTCAGCCGTTTCGACGCCGAAGATACCGACTGGGAGCGCATCCAGGTACCGCCTGGGCTTTCGCATGGTCACTGGTTGGGTACCGATGCCATTGGTCGCGATGTGTTCGTGCGTACGCTGATTGGTGGCCGCGTCTCACTGCTGGTCGCTGCCGGTGCCGGCACCTTGGCCCTGTTGCTGGGCTTGCTGTATGGCGCTTACGCCGGCACACAGGGCGGTGCCATCGAACGTCTGTTGATGCGTGCGCTGGATGTGGTTTCGGCACTGCCGTTCCTGTTGATCGTGATCCTGCTGCTGACCTTGTTCGGGCGGCATCAGGCATTGTTGATCGCAGCGATCGGCGGCTATGTCTGCATCGATCTGGCGCGCATGGTGCGCGCCGAATCGGCACGGTTGCGCGAGTTGCCGTTCATGCTGGCGGCACGCGCACTCGGCGCGTCAATGCCCTGGCTGCTGCGCCGCCATGTGCTGCCCAATGTGCTGGGATTCGCATTGGTGTATCTGTCGCTGGCGATACCGCAGGCGATTCTGGTCGAGAGTTTCCTTAGTTTTCTTGGCCTGGGTGTTGATGAGCCTGCGGTCAGTCTGGGCACGCTGTTGGCCGAAGGCGCACAGGAAATCGAAGATGCGCCCTGGGTGCTGATTGCGCCGTCGCTGTTCATGGTCGCGCTGTTGATGGCGTTGACGGTGCTGGGGGATGCGTTGCGGCGCGCGACCTCGCCGCGTGAGGGGAATGTGTGATGCTCAGTCAAGCACCGTGGGAGCGGCGTCCCGCCGCGACTCCATCCGCACCTGTGGGTCCGACCTGTGGTCGGACGCTCTTTCTCGGTATTGCTGACACGTCAGAGCGTCCG
>JANMUE010000362.1:0-6033 GCA_031391205.1 Lysobacterales bacterium
AGAAAAGCGGGCGAGAGGCGCTTGCAGAGATCAAGGCCGATCCCCATCTGCGAACCATTCCGATTATCGTGCTGACCACATCGCGAGCTGAGGAGGAGATTTATCGCAGTTATGACCTGGGCGCGAATTCGTTCATCACCAAGCCGGCCAAATTCCAGGGCCTGGTGGACGCGTTGCGCAGTCTGGACGGTTTCTGGTTCAACGTCGCCAGCTTGCCGAATTGAGTCGCCACTCGCGAGCCCGGTGGGCCCGCAGGCCATACTGGGCGAGTGGTCAGTCGAGTGACTAGCAATAGAGGGATCCGCAAGCGACTGAGCCCCCTTCTTGAAACCGATCGCAGCATATAGGCCGAGCAGGTGCCTTGTGGATACGTCTGGCAGCGGGTCGCTACGCCGCTGCCCGGCTAAAAGACTGTGCGGAAGTCGGCTTGTCGTCTTCCCAATCCAGATACACCGAACCGTCTTCGCCACGCTCGATCTGGGTCAGGCCAGGGCAGGTTTCCTCCCAGCGGCGAAGCTCCAGTTCCTGCTCCGAAATTCGGCCTTGCTGCAATCGCACGATGTCGGCCAGCCGCTGATTCTCGGCGAGGACCCGGGCCTGCTCCAAAGCCTGCGCCATGGATGCACCCAGGTCAAAATTGTTCCAGGGCTTGGCCAGAAAGCGAAATACCTGGACCTCATTGATTGCCGAGACCAATGCACGCAGGTCGGCATAACCACTGAGCATGATGCGGGCAATCGAGGGCTGGATGACCATGATGCGTTTGAGAAACTCGACGCCATCCAGATTCGGCATGCGGAAATCCGAGATCACCAGATCGAATGCACATTCGCTGGCACGCTCTAGCGCCAGTATTGGATCATCGAATGTTTCAACGACGACCTTGCCGCTGCCGAACAGATGGGTTGGCATGGAATTGATCGCCCGACGCAGGCTGTTCAGCACGTTGGGCTCATCGTCGACTAGCAGGATGCGTGGCATGGTGTATTCCCCTGTGGGTATGGATTGCAGTGGCCAGTTCAGTGGCGGGCTATGACTGCGCGCTGGTTTGCGCGTCGCCTGAAACTACGCGCCGAATCGGAAGCACGACGGTAAACGTCGATCCGCTTCCGGGCACACTCTGAACTTCAATGCGCCCATTGTGTTTCTGCACAATTCCGTAAGAGAGCGCCAGACCAAGCCCAGTGCCCTTACCGACGACTTTGGTGGTGAAAAACGGGTCGAAAATCCTCGCCAGATTCTTCTCGGATATGCCAACGCCGGTATCGGTAACGCTGATGGAAACCTCGTCGCCATCGCGCCATGTCGAGATGGTGATGACGCCCTTGTCGGTAATCGCATGACCCGCGTTGACCAGAAGATTCAGGAATACCTGATTCAGCTGCGATGGCATGCACTCGATCAGCGGCAAATCACCGAAATTCTGATTGACCTCGGCTTTGTATTTCAATTCGTTCCACACGATATTGATGGTGCTCTGCAATCCTTTGTGGATGTCGGTGGCAATCCAGTCATCGCTTTCCACGTCACCGGCATGCGAGAAGTCGCGCAGATCCATCACGATCTTCTTGACCCGCTCGATGCCCTCGCGTGACTCCTCCACCAACTGCGGCAGGTCTTGCTGCAGGAACGAATAGTCGACGCGGCTCTTGAGTTCGTCTATCGGCAGCAAGGCGCTTCGGAACGATTCCGGAAGCGATTGCGCTAATCGGTCATAGGCTTCCAGCAGGGATAGCAGGCCGCGCGCATAGGTTTGCAAGGTGCCCAGATTGGAGTGTACGTAACCGATCGGGTTATTGATTTCGTGCGCCACTCCGGCCGCCAACTGGCCAATCGACGCCATTTTCTCGGATTGCAGAAGCTGTGTCTGGGTTTCCTTCACGCGGGCGTACGCTGCTTCCAGCTCCACGTGCCGATCCTGCAGCATCTCCTCACGCCCCAATTCCTTGCTCACATCACGGGCGTGGAACAGCATGCCGACACCCTCACCCGTCGCGTTTCGCAACACCTGCATGAACAACCCGATGCTGCGCTCGCTTTTCTCGCCGGAGTCGCCGCCGGAAATCCGATAGTCGCCGAAATCCACGCCACGGCTGCGCAGCCGATCCAGCTGTTTGTGCTCGAAAACCAGATCGGCCATTGCGGCAGTTTTTCCTGCGCGCCACCACTGCATGGGCTCCACCGCCACGGCAGCAGCATTGCGATACACCAGCACGCCATCCATCTGCGTGATCCAGATGCCGTCATCCAGCATCTCCAGAGCCTGCATCCGCAACGGGTCCAGATCGACCGTTGGGCCGGCAATTCCAAGCTCGGTGTGAAAGGGCGACGTGTTCATGTCTGCGTTCACCTGTGGCCGCGGTATTGATATTCCCACCGGGAGGCGCGCACCGCTACCTGTAATCGCTGACAGGTTGTTCCGGATCGGCGTCACTGATGTGCCTGCAATGATGGTCATGTCATCTTCCCAAAATTTGGCTGCGGCTGCGGCAAATCGAACCGTCAGCGCCTGCATTAGTATTCGGCTAGCGGGCGGCAACGGCCGCGTCGCCCACCGTTACCTTGGGTTTTGTCGATCCGCTGATCAATTCCACGCCGTGCAGTGCTTCGGACAGGCGGCAAACCCGATCACAAAACGGCAGGGCACCATTGTCGACGGCGTACCAGCGATTGTTGATCTGAGCGGCAACGAAGGTGTGCAGGAGCTGGGACTGCGCACCTGCGGTCTGGAAGTCACCACGACGTGGAGCCTTCAGCCGCACCACACAGCGCTCGGTCGGAAGGCCTTCGCGAACCAGAATGCTCTCGGCAATGCGGGCGTTGGTCTCGCACAGGCGGGCGTCATTGACGGCCAGCGACAGCGCCGGTGGGCGATCTTCGATAAAAGTGCGGCACAAGGCCGAACGCGCGCAGCTATCTGACTCCGCCCGCAACTCCATATCGCTCATGGGCTGAGTAAAGCCGGCGCAGCCACCGAGGACCAGCAACCCGATCATCGACAGGACCCGCAGAATTCCCGAAAATCCAGATGCCGATGGAGCGTCACGGCGCTCACCGTCGTCGCCAGACTGAAATGACGGGCGCGCACTGGGTGCGTGCATGCGGTTCTCGGCTTCTGCGCCCAGAAACAGCGGGGCGCAGCGCTCGATCTGCGATGTGCTGTAGCTGCGCGAGATCGCACTTTGGAACTGCTGCATCGGCATCGGCGTCAGGCCGTAGGTCAGGCGCTTGGGAACAGGACTGGATCCGCGTGGGCTGTCGCGGAAAATCAGCTGTGGAAGCACGGAGCGTTGTTGCTCGATGTTGCCCAGCGTAGTGAATTTCTTGGTGTTCATGTGCGACTCCGGGTCTGTCTTGATCTCGGTGATGTCGCTCCGATTCGCCTTGCGTGCCGGGGAGTCACCTTGATTGACAGATTAGGAATTGCTGGCCTCGGCTCCCATACGTGCGAATACCTACGGCACGTCGCTATATCACGCCCATACTCGGTCGAGCGTAGTTTTTGTTGGCCGAGCAGCTGGTATCGCCCGATGCCAGGCGGCATGGCGCATACTCAATACGTAGAATTACGTAGGCGATCGAAATCGCTGCTCAGCCGCCGCGTTCGATCAGCCGCAGTCGGATCAGATCGGCCAGTGATTCAGCGCGGGTCTTTTCCATCAGATGGTTGCGATGGATCTCGATGGTGCGGTGGCTGGCGCCCAGTGTGCGCGCGATTTCCTTACTGGTCTGCCCTGCCACGACCAGATCAAGCACTTCACGCTCGCGCGGCGTCAACGACTCAAAGCGCTGACCCAGGTCGCGGCGCTCCTCAGCATCGAAGCGATGCTGCTGATGCCGTGCTATCGCCTGGCGCACGCGCGCAATGAGGTGCTCGTTCTCGAATGGCTTTTCGAGAAAATCAACGGCGCCGGCACGCATCGCGGCCACCGCGATCGGCACATCGGAAGCGCCGGTCAGGAAGATGGTAGGCATATTGACGCCGCGGGCATTCAGCTGCGTCTGCACTTCCAGACCGTCCATTCCAGGCATCTTCACGTCGAGGATCAGGCAGCCTGGGCGATCAAAGCGCCCGCTCTCCAGCAACTCTGTGCCCGATTCGAAAAGCTCAGCTGATAAACCTTCGGAAAAGCAAAGTCGCCGCAGTGCGGAGCGCATACGTTCGTCGTCGTCGACGATCAGCACGACAGGCATGGTCTTTTCGCTACTTGTGGAGGAACTCGCTGCTTGAAGTGCCGACTGCGCTTTTGAGTTCATGCAGACCTTCCTGAATTTACCGACGGGCACCCGGAGAGGACCTGAACCTGTCCCACGCGCCCTGCGGTGTGTCCCAAGGGCTTCTGAGTGCGGAGCAACCATAGCGCGACAGCCCGATATACGAAAGTGGTCGGTGAACCGGGCATTGGTCCAGTTCCTGGCTGACCCAGACGAACGTATGAGGTGCGGCTGCTTGCTGTCGCTGTTTGGGCTGCCAACTCCGGCATAGGTAGCGACGAGCAGCAGCAGCTCCCACACGCCCTATGCAGTCAATTGTTTTGCAGGCGGCGAACAGGCGTCACCCCACCGATCCTTGGTGCTGCCATCATGGCGTATGAACTCATTCTCCGAACTCGAACTCGCGCCCGGCCTGGCGCAGGGGCTGGATGCCCAGGGCTACGTACAAATGACTCCGGTGCAAGCTCAAAGCCTGCCCGCCATTCTGGCCGGCCGCGACCTGATCGCGCAGGCGCCCACCGGCAGCGGCAAGACTGCGGCTTTCGGGCTTGGACTGCTGCAGCAGCTTGATGTCGCGACGATTCGTGTGCAGGCCCTGGTGCTCTGCCCTACCCGCGAACTGGCCGATCAGGTTGCCAAGGAAATTCGCAGGCTGGCGATCGGCATCCCGAATGTGAAATTGCTGCTGCTGACCGGTGGCGTGTCGCTGCGCCCGCAGCTGGCATCGCTGAGTCACGACCCGCATATCGTCGTCGGCACGCCTGGCCGGGTTCAGGAGCTGCTGCGCAAACAGGCGCTGCATCTGGGCGGGGTGCGCACCTTTGTGCTCGATGAAGCCGACCGCATGCTGGACATGGGATTCGAAGAAGCGATTCGGGAGATCGCCGGCAAGGTCAACAAGACCCGGCAAACCCTGCTGTTCTCGGCGACGTTTCCCAAAGAGATTCGCGAGATCGCCAAATCGCTGATGCGCGATCCGGCTGAGGTCATGGTCGGGGGCGAGGCCAACAAACCTGAAATCGCGCAGATATTCCATGAAGTGGAGCTCGCGCAAAAACCCGGTGTGCTGGCGGCCTTGTTGCTGACGCACAAGCCCGACTCGACGGTGGTGTTCTGCAATACCCGGCGCGATACCGAGGACGTGGCCGCAGCGTTGAACGAATTCGGCTTCAACGCACTGGCCCTGCATGGCGACATGGAGCAGCGCGATCGCGACGAGATCCTGGTCGCCTTTGCCAATGGCAGCTGCAATGTGCTGCTGGCCAGCGACGTGGCAGCGCGCGGCCTGGATATCAAGGAATTGTCCGCAGTCGTCAACTATGAATTGCCCACCGACCCTGATGTCTATTTGCACCGCATAGGCCGTACGGCGCGCGCAGGTCGAAGTGGCCTGGCACTGAGTCTTGTCACCCCACGGGAAATGCCGCGTGCGCATACGCTTGAAGACCTGCGCGGCGAAAAGCTGCGCTGGGCGACGCAGGCACCAGTTCGCGGCCGTGTACCGAATGCACCGCAGGCGGCGATGGCGACCCTGGTGATCGACGCCGGCAAGACCGACAAGCTGCGTGCTGGGGATATTCTTGGCGCACTGACCGGCGATGCCGGCCTGCCCGCCACCGCAATCGGCAAGATCGACATCTTCGCCACGCGTTCTTACGTGGCCATCCGTCGTGATCTGCTCAATCAGGCACATAAGCGCCTGAGCGACGGCAAGATCAAGGGACGCAACTTCCGCGTGCGACGCCTCTGAGCGGACCACGTAGGAGCGGCGTGAGCCGCGAAGCTCTTGCTCTACTGTCTGGAGATCAGAGCAAGAGC
>JANMUE010000375.1:0-12517 GCA_031391205.1 Lysobacterales bacterium
GGTGGGTTGCACCCTCCCTACACGCATACTGCTTAACGATCGCCGATGTGCTGAAGGTGCGCTACGGCACCGAGTCCCGCCACCCGCCCCGAGGCGAAACAGGCCGTGAGCAGATAGCCGCCAGTGGGCGCATCCCAGTCCAGCATCTCGCCGGCGCAGAACACGCTGGTGTGCTGCCTCAGCATCAACGCATCGCTCAGCGCCTCCAGACGAACACCGCCAGCGCTGCTGATCGCGTCGTCCAATGGTCGGGTGCGCAGCAGCGTGAGCGGCAGGCACTTGATGCGCTGCGCCAGTGTCTGCGGGTCATGCATTTCTTCGCGGCTCAGATGTTCGTAGATCAGTCCGGCCTTTACGCCTTCGATTCCGGTGTGGCGTCGCAGATGCTCGCTGATGCTGCGGCGGTCTCGTGGCTTGGCGAGGTCGGCATGCAGGCGCTCCAGGCTGCTGCCAGGGGCCAGATCGAGATTCAGCGTGACATGGCCATCGGCATCGAGCCGCTCGCGCAGTTCCGCAGACAGCGCATAGACCAGACTGCCTTCGATGCCGTGCGTGGTGACCACGCACTCGCCCTGCAGCCAGGACTCGGAAGAGGCGCCATCAATCGCGGCGCGCACCGGCTTCAGCGGCGCACCGGCGAAACGCTGGCGGAAGTGATCGCTCCAGGCGATGTCGAAGCCGCAGTTCGATGGTCGCAGTGGCGCGATCGGCACGTCCAGTGCTGACAGGGTTTCGACCCAGCGCCCATCCGCACCCAGCCGAGACCAGCTGCCACCGCCCAGCGCCAATACCGTCGCCGCACTGCCGCGTTGAAATACACCCTCCGGAGTCTGCAGGCTGAGGCTTCCGTCAGCAGCAAATCCCATCCAGCGATGACGCAAATGAATCTGCACGCCCTGGCGCCTGAGACGCCGCAACCAGGCGCGCAGCAGCGGCGCTGCCTTCATGTCGGTGGGAAATACCCGTCCCGAACTGCCGACGAAAGTGTCGACGCCCAAGCCGCTGGCCCAGTCACGGAGTCCGCCTGCGTCCAGATGCTGCAGCCAGGCACGGACTTCAGGCATGCGTCCACGATAACGTGCGACGAAGGTCTCGAAGGGTTCGGAGTGGGTGAGGTTCAATCCGCCAACACCCGCGATCAGCAGTTTGCGCGCCACCGATGGCATGGCATCGTAGACATCCACACTGTAACCCGCATCGGCGATGGTTTCTGCTGCCATCAGACCGGCAGGGCCGGCACCGATGATGACCGCGTGCGCAGTATGAGGAGGGCGAGGGAGTTCGGTCATCCCGCGATTGTAGTGACTGTGGGTCCGACCTGCGGTCGGACGCTTTTCATATCAGCAGCGAACCAGCCAAGCGAATTTGCTGTAGCGTGGCCCCAGTCCGAAGCGCAGAACCTCAATGAAAAAACTCAAGCACGAAGCCGAACTCTACAAGGCCGCCCTACTGGCCGCGATGAAGTACGCCGAAGGTCGCGGCGCGGTGGAATTTGAAGCCACCGACTCGGCGAGCGCCAAGCTGCTCTACGTCTACCGCCTGCTGGTGCACGACAAGATCATGCAACCACTGCCCGCCGATCAGGTAACCGAAAAAGCCATGCGGCACCGGATTTCAATGTGGTACGCGCGGCAGTTGCCCAAGGGCGATCCATTGCTGGACTAAGGTATTGCGTAAAAAATACTTGCATATGTTGCTGGTTCGTACGCCTGCCTGCTGCTTTGCACGCGGCGTCACATAGTTATCGAGACTATGTGACGCTTTGAGCGTCTTGCAGGCGAACGCCGATCTTGATCCATCTGGCCTGCACAATCTGCACAAGTTATTTCAGCGCGACGCCTTACTCGAATTGGTCCCGGAAAATCATGTCGTCGAGTTGATAGGCGAAACAGACTGAAAATTCGCTGGTGTTGTTTTCTTCGTCCAAGACGATGGCGCTGACGAATTTCCCGCCCAAGGACGGAACTTGTGGGCTTGCAACCAAGGGCACCACAATCGTGCCGGTGCAGTTGTCGCTGGGGGTGGCGCAGGTGAGTGTCAACGGGAGGGATGTTGCCAATAGTGCACCGGCGTCATCGTGTCCTGAGCCACCCAGCCCGGTGCATCGTTCGCTCGCATAGATTTGCGCGGTATAGGTGCCGTTGGCGCTGGACAATTGCACCTGCGTGCTGCCCTCGGTTGAGGTTCCGCCGGTATTGAACAACGACGGAAAGTTCTGCCGGTCATTCGCACCCGTTTGCCCGACATCCAGATCGTTGGGATTGCGTCCATCCGGCGATAAGTCAATCGGCAGGCGCGTGTTGTTCACGAAGCGATTGCTGATGATTCTCACCCGTCGTGAATTGGCCAGAACGGCGATGCCATCGGTGGCATTGTTGTAGATGCGGTTGCTGGAAATTTCGTGGTTGCTGCCGCCGGCCACACGTATCGCGTTGCCGCCATTTCCGCCGACAGAAAAATCAATGCCGCTGGCGCCGATGGCGTTCTTGACAATCACGGTGCCCTCCGGTGCAGTGGCTCCATCCACCAATAACACGCCCTGGGCATCGTTGAATGCGATGGTGTTGTTGCGGATGAGGTCTCCGATACTCCCTTCCACGCGCACCCCAATGCCATTGGGAATGCCACCGTTGCCACTCTGATTGGTGCCTATCAGGTTGTATTTGACGGTGCGCGGGCCGGTACCATAGAGACGAATCCCCACTTCATCGCCACCACCGATGACATTGCGATCCGCGTGGGTGTCTCCTCCGATCACTGTGCCCGGCGCATCCACCACGCGGATTACGCTGTCGGCGAAGTTCTGATTGAAGACCAACGCACCGGTACTGAACAAGCTGCCGCGCACCTGAGCTTTGCCAGGGCCGGCAATCAGGATGGCATGGTCGGTGAAGCCATAAAAACCCAGCCCGGAAACATAGAGCGTATCGGCGGTCTCGTCGGTGATCAGGTTCAGCCCGCCGACCAACGCGTTGTTGCCGAGCAGAAAAACGCACACCGTGCCGTCGAAGTACACCGGGTCGGAATTCTCCGCGCTGTTCGGCTGGCTATAGCCTTCGATCCGTACCGATTTGGCAATCGTGGGAAGCATGCTGCTCAGGTTGATGGTTCGCGGACAAGCGCCAGGAATATTGAACTGGATCACCGCATCCCCACCTGCTGCATTGGCAGCAGTGATCGCGGCGCGCAAGCTACCCGCTCCGCTGTCCGCATCACTGGTTACCGTGATGACGGTGGTGCCCAATACGCTGCTTTCGTAGGCGCCAACATCCGGTCGCACACCCACCACACGTGCACCACCATCAAAGTCGGTGCTTGGCGCGCTGCCCACCAGCGAGACACCGCTGTTGATCAGTGGCGAAGTGGGTTCGATGGGCTTGAAGGCTGCATCGAGGCCCGGGTCACCATTGAGATTATTACCCGAACCCGCAGCCAATCCACCTGGCGCAGTAAACAATTCGGTGTTCCAGAACGAATGGCGCACGCGCACCGGTTGATCGGAAATACGCAAATCAAACTGATTGCCGTGCATCACCGTGTTGTAGATGGAGATTTCGGCATCCGGCGCGCCGTCGCTGGCATACACCCGCAACCCGCTGGCGCCCGCATCGCTGGGGCTGCTGAGGGTGTTGAATTGCAACAACACGTCGGCACTGCCGAAACTCTGTGTGGTGCGGGAAATGCGCAAACCGGAATCAGAGTATGCATCGAAGCGGCTGTTTTCAACCACGATGTTATGCGCCCCGGCATTGATGAATAAACCGATCAAGCCATTGGTAAAACGGCTGCGACTGACACGAACCTCAGCCGTGGGCGGGCCAAATGCCAATGGCTGATCCGACAGGATCACCTGGCTCCAACCGGAAAACGTCAGGCCCAGCAACAGCAAGTCGTTGTTGTCCTGGGTCAGTTGGAAATTGCTACTGCTGCTGCCATTGATGGTGGTCGTGGCGGATTCGCTGCGTAACAGGCAATTCAAGCCCCATCCGCCGGAAATGGTCAAGGCACCAACGACCTCGCGGTCAATGGCGCCCAGGCCGCTGTAACTGCCGGTTCGCAGTTTGATCACATCATCCGCGCTGGACGCCGCCGCTGCCGCCAGTGCGGTAGCCAGGTCGAGATTGGTGTTCACACAATAAGTTGTTGCATGCACTGGATTGCCCAGTACTGCAAACAGCCACACGCCAACGCCAGCCAATATCTGTTTCATCACAACCTCGCTATAGGGGCAAGGTGCTGAACGCTGAAAGCCACCGGAAGGGGCCAGGCACGCGCGACGACGTGTGGTCGCGGCTTGCTTACACCTGTCCTCGACTGCGCGCCAATAGCGCTTTTATGAAGCGAGACGCTGGGTAAAGAAGGCCAATATCTCATCGCGCGCAGTAATCGTCGGCTGGCCCGCTTCGTCAATCAGATGCGCCGTCACCACGCTGTGCGGGCAGGCGACCACGTGCTCAAAGAAGGGTGCAAGATCCTGGCGGTTGGCGGCGCTGTCGGGAAGCACGCGCGCCACGAAGCGATCGCCTAGCGCAGCGGAATAGGCGGCGAAGCGCTCGGCCCTGCAAAACCTGTCGCCTTCAAAACGATAGGCGAGCACTGTGAGATCGTCCTGCTCCAGTCGCTGCCGCACCGCGATCAACTCGTCGGGCGCGATCTCGATTCCTGCCGTATCGTCCAGAGGCAAGGTGGGCTGCGACAGCACCGGTGCCAGCATCGCGGGCTCCAGCATCATCGTCAGTGCAAAATTGCCTGTGAAACACATCCCGATCGCGCCCACGCCGGGGCCACCGCATTCCGCGTGCGCCAGCCGCGCCAGCGCGCGCAGCCACTGCGTCACCGGGCTGGATTGATTGGCGGCGAACGCACGGAATTCGGCGCTCACGCAGGCGCGTTTGAACACCGCAACGCCTTCCTCAGCGTTCGGCAATGCGCCATCGCGGCCGAACAGCGACGGCATGTAAACGGTGAACCCCGCATCACGCACCCAGCGACTGAAGCGCGCCACATGCGGGCTGATGCCGGGCATCTCCGTCATCACGATCACGCCCGGCCCGCTGCCCGCCATATGCACGACCTTGGAGACACCGTCCAATGTGATCTGACGCGGATTGAAGTCATCGAGCGGATCGGGTTCGGTCATGCTTCGTTGCAGCGGCATCGTATCCCCTGTGGCTGAAATGCGAGACGTCATTGCAGCCACAGGGGCGTTGCGTTGCCAGTGGGTTTTGAGACATTTATCAGGTGTATTCGGTCACTCGGACTCAAAATACTGGCGTGGGAGGTGGAGGTGGGAAGGACCCAGTCGCTTACGTAAGCGCTCATCGCGCATAGAAAAATCGGCAAAAAAGCGTCGGTTGGTCAGCGCCACGATGGATCAGAGAGTTTGAGCGTCGTTCCAGCTTCGCGACGAATGGCATCGACACTGCTCGAACCAACGCCGTCGGAGCCTACTGCACGATCTGGCGCTGCACCCGGAGGAAAATCCTCGAAACCATCTTTGAACAAAGTCAAATCTGTCATCAGTGATATAGCTGGTGTTTTGGCAAAACTCGATCCGAAATCTTCGAAATTGGTCCAGTCACCGCTGGGCGCCGTTGGCCAAATCGCCCAGGTTGTATCGAGCTGAAAGCGCGTGACATGCATGGGCAGAGTCAATACGCCATCGCCAGGAAAGGGTACAGCGGCGATCGGTTCACTGATGGTCACGACGTAGGTGCCCGCCGGCAGTTCTAGCGGCCCACCAGCGAACGGGAGATCATAGACGGCGTCGGAAAATACCGTCGTGCCCGCCACCGTGGAAGCAATGATGGTGGTTCCTGGCTTATTGTTGGTGGCGTCATAGTTTCGGAGATTCGCCACCAGGCTCAGCCCTGCCCAGTTGCTGGGCCGCATCCCACCCATGCCGTCATCCACCATTTCAGCGTGGGCCGCCATCGCAAAGCGTACGCCGGCAAAAGTTATTTGGTTGGGTAGCGTAAATTGCACCCCCAATTCGCCGCCGTTGCCTGCGCCAATGCCCAGAGTGCCGGTGCTCGCGCCTTCGTGACGCGCCAATTCAGCGGCTGTAACCATGACGTTTGCGGACTCAATGGTGTTGTTAAGCTGCGCCGCCCCGGCCTCCGCTTCGCTCGCGACTACGGTATACCGAACCGACCAGGTCCCGAGGCCAGAAATCGCAGCCAAACTTCCGGAGAACGTCAGTGGTGCGGCCGCGCCCATGGCAAGAGCGGACAGCTGATTGGCAGGTGTAGTTGCACCCAGCGCAATCGCATCGCGCAGCAACTGCGCCGTGCCATTGATGTTGGTAAGCGCTACACCACCGAGGTTGGCCACGGTGACACCCAGTTGCGGGGTGTAGGCCAGAGCCAGTGGAACGCGCGTATACGGCAACATCGCAGTCGGTGCTTGCGCGGCCAGATCCGGTGCGACATTTGCTACCGACAAATCATCAATCACCAGTAGAAATCTATCGTTGCTGTTATTGCGAAAACCGACATAGACGCTCTGGCCTTCAAACGCATTCAGGCTGACGCTGCGCTGCGTCCACGCCGTGTTCTCGGCGGCAATCGTGAACACCTGCGTGCTACCGGAAATTTGGTTACCGATCACCCCGGTGCCACCCGTGGGTGGCCCAGAAGTCCCAGGCATGACGCGCACCTCATAGCCGTCGGGAAATAAGGGGTCATAGGCAACCGCTTTCCAAGAAAGCGTGGCGCCGCCGGCTGGGACTGCAATCGCCGGCGACCACATGAAGTCATTGGCCGCTCCCGCCGGGCTGTACCAGGAAGTACTGAACGCAACGCAATTGTTGAGGGCGAAATTGAAATCTTCGCGCACCTCCCAGGCTTCATTGACGTAGGCGACGTTTGCGGCAGGCGTTCTGTTGTCAACGTTGCGCAACAACCATCCGGAGGGAAACGCGTAAGTGCCGGGGCCACCCGGCCCGGTATTACAAGGATCTACCCCGTCGACACCTGGCATCGTGGGCGAACGAAAACTCTCCGAGTAAACCACCACCGCCGACGCCGGCGCAGCCTGCAGCAAGCCGATGAATAGAAGAGGCACAAGTGAACCATTTTTTGAAGCAATCATGAATTCGTCCGATAGTGATCATGGCTCGATTGAGCTTACGCGAGAAAAATCAAAAAACGTTAAAGTTGGAGGTAGAACTCGTGGACAAAGGTGCAAGCAAACAACGTGCCACGCAGTCAATGGTTCGGTGCCTGCGGCGTGGCGCTGCAGCTGGTGGTGGATGCACTACGCGACGAGCTGAATCGATCCTGCGTCGTCCACGCCCCAAACGATCGCTGCCGAAGCGCTCACGCGCATCGCTGCGCTCTATGAGGTCGAGCGAGCGAATTACCGAAGGCGGTTCAACGTGTCTTTGGCGGATACTTACGGTGGAAACTCCGGATAGCTGGGTAGCTGGTCTGCTACATGCAGCCACGGCAAGCGCCTGGATTCCCAATAATGAAAGGCGGGAGGAACCAAGCCTGGTTCGTCCAGGCTGCCGATCGTGAGGTCGATCAGGCCAGGGATGTACTCTGCCGTAAAGCAGATCTGAGTACCGCAGTGACCGCAGAAGCCGCGCCGGGCACCTGGCGACGACTCGTAGACTGCTGGCGAGCCGGTGATGAATGAAACCTGCGGAAGTTCATACATTGCCCAGGCGACTGCAGGTGCCGCATTGGCACGCCGGCACATAGTGCAATGGCAGAGCGCCGCCATGACTGGTTTTCCCACCACCCGGTACCGCACGGCCCCACATTGACAACCACCTTCAAGCGCTTGATCTGACACGACAGCTCCTTGTGGCACATAGTGCCGCGTCAGGCCGCCGCACCGGATCGTCCGCAAAGTGATTGAGAACTCATTGCTTATCGCTCAGTTGCGATACCACAACTGACGGCACCTTACGCGGCGTTTAGCCGCCTGCCGACAGCGGCCGGCATATTGGTGAAGCATTACATAGTGTGCAAAAAGATGGCTACTGACTTGCACCAGGTTTTTTCCTGTCAGTGGTTCGCTTGAACTGGGTTGCGCGCAGATTATCGCGCAAAAACCTCACGCTTTGAATCAAGCCATCTCGGACTTCATAAACGGCCACGGTGGTTTCTGACTTGTCTGCAAATGAGATCGTCGACGCACATACGACAAAACTGTCAGAGACCAGTTGGTGAGTAACTTCAATCTCCACCTCACCCGCCTTGAACATCGGAGCGAACAGCGTCCTTACATGCTCCTTTCCCTTGCCAAGTGGCTTGTCGGGGTATACAAATATTTCAACGTTTTCTGCATACGTGGACATGAAAATGTCAAAGTCATGATCTGCCAGTGCTTTCGTGCGCTTGTTGACGACAGTCAATGGTGTCGCTTGTTCGCTTGCGTGAGCATGCGTCAGACCCGGCAGGAGGATGGCGAGCACAAGATGAAGGGCAAGGATGCGCATTGAATTACTCCTGAGAACCGCCAACGGGAGTCGTGTGGCACCTACCGCCGCGGTAATCCCCCACAGGCCAGCGGCGGTTGGTTGCAACGAAACACTCCCCCGGCGGTCGGTTTGAACGCATAGTTGGACGTCACTGTCAAACCCACCTTGAGAAGGAAGGTGGTGCGTAGTCTGCCCGAAATCCACTTGACCTTGTTGTGCACCGCAAGGGTGAGCGCTGTGAACTCAAAGCCGGCCTTCTGGGTGCGATCGAGGGAAGGATTAGGCATCACTTTCGGCAGCGTGCAGTGCGTTGATAAAGGCTGGCATGACCGGGAGAAGGCATTCGAATACTTCGTCGAGAGCGACGCGCACCGCTTGGAGGCGTTGTTCGTCGGATAGGGCCAATGCATCTGTGAACGCCTTTTTCATGGCTGCATCGTGTTCGCGCTTCGGCGCAGCCGCCTTCACCGCAAGCAATTGATCCCAAGGGGTTGCGATAGTGAAGCCGCCGATGGCAGCCTCACCCAGCACCTGTTGAAGGCGGATGGCTGCCGCTGGCAGCTCTTCAGTGGGACCGCGCAGGGAATAGACCCGCGGGTCGTGTTCTGCGTGATGCGGGAGGACTTCCGAACCCGAGCTCCAGCCAAGTAGTACATCAAAGGAGCGCTCTACACCGGCACCAGGCATCCACCAAAGCCAAACCGTCTTTCCGGGCCGAATGGGGCGCGAGAACATCAGTGCGCCAGCGAAGACATCTCGAAGAAGGTGATCCCGTGGAACTCGATACTCGGTGAAGCTTGGCAGCTGCGCTGCCATCCGGAGCTTCAGCTCCTTCAGAAAACACGGTTTGTAGAGCTTGTCCATGGTCGGCCGAATTGTGGTTTGTGTGAGGGCTAGCGCCGCGCTGAGCCGCCGCCGGTCCAGCGGCTAGGGAAGGTCTGAACAAGTCACCCGATGTGCGCTGTGGAGCCGAATTCGTCCACCAGCAATCGGTGAGACTACCGAGAACCCGAAAAACATCGAATTTTAGCGCTCTCAGGGCGCCTTTTTCTCTTACTTCCCAAACTGCGGACGCAACTCTCCCGTTATCATCGTCAGCAGTTGCTTACGCGCCATCCAAAGGTTCGCCAGCGCGAACAGTGTCAGCACCTGCACGGTGTTCTTCGCCAAGCCTTTGAAGCGCACCTTCATGAAACCGAACTGGCGCTTGATGACGCGGAACGGATGCTCAACGCGAGCGCGTATCCGCGCCTTCAACGATTCCACTTCTTCAACCGCGCGCTTCCAAAGGCTCGCCCTCATTGCCGTGATCTTGCCGCGCTTCTCTGCAATGTGCCGTTCGATGCGTTTGCTGTTCACGCGTTTGTCTGCGCCGATATAGCCGGCATCGGCGTGCACTACCTTTTCTTTGCCGTGCAGCAGGTCTTCCACCAGCGTCACGTCAGCCGCGTTCGCCGCTGTGGTCGTAACGGTATGCACCAGCCCGGACTCGGCGTCGACACCAATATGCGCCTTCATCCCGAAGTACCACTGGTTGCTCTTCTTCGTCTGGTGCATCTCCGGATCGCGTTCACCCTCAACGTTCTTCGTCGAACTCGGGCGGCGACAATCGTCGCGTCGACGATTGTGCCGCGCTTGAACATCAAGCCTTTGTCGCACAGGTGGCCATTCACCCGCTGCATCATCCTCACGGCCAAGTCGTTGGCTTCCAACAGATGGCGGAAGTTCAATCGCCTTGTGAAATATCCGGGCTAGTCGTCCTGAAATAAGTTCCTGAGACCACCGTCGTGCAGCGAATCGGTATCCAGAACCGCGGGCAAGATTTTTATGTCTATGCTCACGACATCGCAAGACTTCGGGAAACGCAAGTGACTTGTCAGAACAAAGCGCGCTTGCACGCTGAATGTTGGCTTGCCATCGACACTGTCGCTCAATCGATGAAGGCGAAGAGATGTTGGCACACCCAGGCATCCCGAAAAGCTGGGTGAAAATCTCGATCCGTAGTAGATACCAGCCGCAACCAGCGACTCGTCCTGCAGGCTGATCGATTTGCCGATACCGGGAAGTTCGCGAAGCCCAAAAACAATCAGCTGTTCGTCCCCGCATTCGCTCGGTAGGTATTCTTTCTTTACTCGACTAGCACAGTCTGGGAGATGCAAGCCAAGGACGATATGATTTCCTTGGCGGATCGCGTCGAGATTCCTCGGGATGTGCCTCGGCCAGCGGCTGCTTCCAACGGGCTTTCCTTCGACAAAATACGATTTAAGCTCCGCTTCGTACACGAGCTTGGCATTCAGGATTAACTTCGCGTCGTAGTTCACGTCCACTTCGTTGGACGCGGAATGTGCGCTCGGCATTGTCACGGCCAGAGCAATCGCGCAGAGGAATTTCATTGGCATTGGCATGATGAAGTATCGCTGTTGGTCCGTTCTAAACGAAACCGATCTCGCAGTGCGTTGATCTTATCCAGGGCAGCTTTTTATCCGCGTCGAAATTTATTAAATATTTCCACTAACACTGCTGCACTCAGAAGTGCAGAAATTAAACTCTACAAATTCCAATTTTATAAGAACGCCGCGGTCAAATTGAAGTATGTGTCGATTACGATCGTCGTCAAGATTGGCGAATTCATGCATCAATAAGTCTACTGGTTGATCGGGCCAGCGATCGGCCGCCAAGAGAAAGACCGACGCGCTTACGTCGGCGTAATGCAACTCAAATGTCGAACGATGCATGGCTTGAAGCAGTCGAAGCTTGACATCTGTCTTTATAGTATGCTCGTCCGTAAGGCGATTCGAAACCTGAACGTCTAGCAACCATGCGTCGTGCAGCGTGCGGTCACCATTCATTTCATATCGCGACGGGTCAGTTGCAAACTCGAAAAGTCCTTTCGGAAGGCGAGATTGAATGCTGTGCAAATGAGCAAAATAGTGGTCAGTTTTCGTGAATCCATGATCGTCTTCATAAATTAATGAAAATGTTTTCATTGACACATCATTTCCTCGCTGTACTCAGTATCACATGCTTTTTCTGGGCTAGGGCGCGTCGCTTCAATCAATGGTCCAATCATCGGCAGTGCTCGAAAAACTTTTTCCATTTGCTGCCCGATATGTCGGCTCTCCCTTGCGGAGGAATTAGGTTCATGCGTCGACCGATGTCAATTGCCTTGCCTTTGCATTGCGCCTCTACGGAGTCCGGCAAACCATCAGGCCGTCCTTTCTTTCCGTGCTTGTCAAACCAGCCATCTGGCCCGTAGAGACCTACCTCACGGCCGCGACTATCGTAGACGTGAATCTCGAAGCTGGCCTGCCCATCCACATCGAATGTATCTATGCCGCCAGTGTAGTTCTCGCCGAGACCGACATATTTCCTCGTAAGGCCGAATGGATCGATCAACCCCAATGGGTTGGCAGCAACGTAGCTGTAGGTGCTGGTTCCCGCCGCCAACCCAATCGGGTCACTCTCCACATACCGCCCCGTCCCCGGCTCATAGTCTCGGAAGTAGTTGTAGTGCAGCCCCGTCTCCGTATCGTAGTACTGACCCGGGAAGCGCAGGTTCATGATGAAGGATACTTCGTTGCCATCCGGATCGGGGTGGGGCTCGTTTTCGCCGAAGGGATTGTCCAGAATGGCCCAGTCCCAGATCACGGTGTTGTTGCTGCTCTGCACGACCTTGCGCGGTGTGCCGAGGTGGTCCGGCTGGATGTGGTGCAGCTGGCCACCCGCGATCACGCCGACCGGCAGGTTATCCAGCCAGATGTATTCCTGTATCGCGGTGCCGTTGGCGCCGCCTTCCGTCAGCAGGTTGCCGGACAGGCCATAGGTGAAGCTGGGAAACAGGGGTCAGTGAACCAATTCGCTAACGGAAACAGGGGTCAGGGACTGAGGTTTCCCCGCATTTCCCCGTTGTAGGACAAGAGCTTAAGTCGTAGCCTCTGGGGAAAACCAAGCGTGCATGACAGGTGGTCTCCTCTTTGTCGCCAAACAGAGAGAGGGATCCTGCCATGCACGCAGTCAAATTGTTGCAGAAGTGTTTACGTTCCGCGCTGGACCCGATGCACGCACGTCGGCGTGAGGTATTGCTCG
>JANMUE010000376.1:0-5483 GCA_031391205.1 Lysobacterales bacterium
GAGATGGTGATGCCGGGTGACAACGTGAAGATGGTGGTGACGCTGATCGCCCCGATCGCGATGGATGAAGGTTTGCGCTTTGCGATTCGTGAGGGTGGCCGCACTGTGGGTGCAGGCGTCGTCGCGAAGGTTCTTAAGTAATCCAATCAAAACGAGCGAAGTGGGGTGTGCGCGCCCCGCTTACCGTGACTAGGAGTGGCAATGGCTGACCAGAAGATTCGAATCCGTCTCAAAGCTTACGATCATCGTCTGATCGATAAGTCTGCGAGTGAAATCGTGGAAACCGCAAAACGAACCGGTGCGCAGGTGCATGGCCCGATTCCACTGCCCACGAAGATTGAGCGCTACACCATTCTGGTCTCGCCGCATGCCGACAAGGACGCACGTGACCAATATGAGACGCGTACGCACAAACGCGTGTTGGATATCGTTGACCCTAACGATAAGACCGTTGATGCGCTGATGAAGCTTGACCTCGCCGCTGGCGTGGACGTCCAAATCAAGCTGTATTAAAGCGCCGGAATAGGACAGAGAAATGAGTATCGGGTTGGTTGGCCGCAAATGCGGCATGACAAGAGTATTCACTGAGGCAGGCGAGTCGGTGCCGGTGACGTTGATTGACGCGTCTCCAAACCGCATCACCCAGGTGAAGACCAAGGAATCGGACGGATACAGCGCCGTTCAGGTGACCGCTGGCAACAAGCGTGCGGCGCTTATCACGAAGCCACTTGCCGGGCATTATGCCAAGGCGAAGGTGGAAGCGGGTCGTGGGCTGTGGGAGTTTCGCGTAGCCGAGGCTGAGATCGGCAAGTATGCTGTGGGCAACGAGCTGAAGGCATCCGACATCTTCGCTGTCGGCCAAAAAGTCGATGTTGCCGGCGTCACCAAGGGCAAGGGGTTCCAGGGCACGATCAAGCGCTGGAACTTCACCATGGGCGACGCCACGCACGGTAATTCGCTCTCGCATCGCTCACCTGGCTCCATCGGTCAGCGTCAGACCCCGGGACGAGTATTCCCCGGCAAGAAGATGTCTGGTCACATGGGCTCGGTTAATCAAACGGCGATGAATCTCGTGGTCGTTCAGATCGACGATGAGCGCAACTTGATTGCCATTAAAGGCGCGGTTCCAGGTGCAAGTGGCGGAAACGTCGTTGTGCTTCCTGCGGCCAAGGCCGGCTAAGGAGACCGACATGCAACTCAATATTATCGGTAGCAAGCAGCAAGTCGAAGTCCAGGACGCGATTTTTGGTCGTGAGTTCTGTGAGGACTTGGTGCATCAGGTGGTTACGGCGTATCGCAACGCTGGCCGTTCGGGAACGAAGGCGCAGAAATCGCGCTCTGACGTGACCGGTACAACCAAAAAGTTCAAGAAGCAAAAGGGTGGCGGCGCGCGCCATGGCGATTATCGTGCTCCAATCTTTGTCGGTGGTGGCGTAACTTTTGCCGCGCGCCCGCGCAGTTTCGAGCAAAAGGTCAACCGAAAGATGTTTCGCGGCGCTATCGCCACGATCCTTTCGGAGCTGGTTCGCCAGGATCGACTCAAGATTGTCGAATCTTTTGATTTGGCATCACCCAAGACCAAATTGCTGGCGGCGAAGGTCGCAGAGCTGGGTACGGGTCGCACCTTGGTGGTAACCGAGGCTGGGTCAGATAATTTGTTTTTGGCTGCGCGAAATCTGCATAACGTCGCGGTTGTCGATGTCTCTGCAATGAGTCCGGTGGATTTGGTCGGATGCGACAACGTCCTGATGAGTCTGGATTCGGTGAAAAAGGTCGAGGAGTGGCTGGCATGAGCAACGAGCGTCTTTATCAGGTGTTGCGCGCCCCAATCGTATCGGAGAAGACTTCCCGAATTCAGGAGAAGTCCAACCAGTTCGTATTTGAAGTGGCCTCCACCGCTACAAAATTGGATGTTAAGCGCGCGGTCGAAGAGTTGTTCAAAGTCAACGTGACGGCCGTCAATGTGGTCAATGTAAAGGGTAAGTCCAAAGCATTTCGCGGCCGCCTTGGCGTCCGGGGGGCTCTCCGCAAGGCGTATATCAGCCTGCAGGAAGGCCAGTCGATTGATGTTGTGGCCAAACCCTGAGGTAAACGAAGATGGCACTGATTACTTTCAAGCCGACCTCGCCGGGACGCCGCCAGATGGTGCGTGTGTCGACGCCGGGTTTGCACAAGGGCGGCCCGCTGCAGTCATTGGTTGAGTCGCAGAGCAACACTGGCGGCCGCAATCATTACGGTCGAATCACCACCCGCCATAAGGGCGGCGGTCACAAGCAGAACTACCGGTTGATCGATTTCAAGCGTGACAAGGAAGGCATCGCCTGTCGTGTCGAGCGCGTCGAGTATGATCCGAACCGCACTGCGCATATTGCTTTGGTTTGCTATGCGGACGGCGAACGCCGTTACATCATCGCACCGAAGGGTTTGAAGGTCGGCGAGCAGTTGATCGCGGGTAAGGACGCTCCGATCAAAGTTGGCAACTCGCTGCCGTTGCGCAACATTCCCGTGGGTACGTCGGTGCATTGCATCGAGATGCGTCCAGGAAAGGGCGCTCAGATTGCGCGCAGTGCTGGCGCTTCGGCACAGTTGATCGCACGCGATCTCGGCTATGCCACGCTGCGCCTGCGTTCCGGTGAGATGCGCAAGGTTCCATCCGATTGTCGAGCGACCATCGGTGAAGTCGGCAATGATGAGCATGGTCTGCGCAAGATCGGTAAGGCGGGCGCCCAGCGTTGGCGCGGTATTCGCCCGACCGTACGTGGTGCTGCCATGAATCCGGTTGACCATCCACACGGTGGTGGTGAGGCCCGTGCGGGCCAGGGTAATCCGCATCCGGTTTCGCCTTGGGGCCAGCCGAGCAAGGGTTACAAGACCCGCAAGAACAAGCGCACTCAGCGCTTCATTGTCCGCGATCGCAGGGGTTGATAGGTCATGGCACGTTCACTTAAGAAAGGTCCGTTTATCGACCTGCATTTGCTGAAAAAGGTCGAAGCCACGGCGGCGGCCAACAGCAAGCGTCCGATCAAGACCTGGTCGCGTCGTTCAATGGTTTTGCCTGAGATGGTCGGTATGACCATCGCTATCCACAACGGCAAGTCCCACGTCCCTGTTCTCGTCAACGAGAATATGGTCGGTCACAAACTCGGTGAGTTTGCCGCCACGCGTACCTTCAAAGGGCACGGCGGCGACAAAAAAGCCGGCGGCAAATAAGGAGTCATGACGATGGAAGCTAAAGCAGTTCTGCGTTCCGCGCGCATCTCCCCCATGAAGGCCCGCCTGGTTGCTGACCAAGTGCGCGGTCTTCCCGTCGGTCGCGCCACCAGCGTGCTGACTTTCTCGAACAAGAAGGCGGCGACGCTGTTCAAGAAGGTCTTGCTGTCGGCAGTGGCCAACGCCGAGAACAATCAGGGCGCTGATGTCGACGATTTGAAAGTGGCCAAGGTCTTCGTTGATGAAGGTCCGGTCATGAAGCGTATGCATGCGCGTGCCAAGGGCCGCGGTTCACGTATTTTGAAGCGCACCAGCCACATCACTGTGGTTGTTGGCACCGGCAAGTAAGCGAGGACGACGATGGGTCACAAAGTACATCCCACGGGTATCCGCCTTGGTATTTCCAAGGATTGGAACTCGAAGTGGTTCGCGAACAAGCGCGAATTTGCTGGTTTCCTGGCTGCCGATCTGCGAGTCCGTGAGCTATTACGCGAAAAGCTCGCGCAGGCAGGCGTCTCGAAGATTCATATCGAGCGTCCGGCTAAGAACGCCCGAATCACCATTCACACGGCTCGTCCCGGCGTTGTGATCGGTAAGAAAGGCGAGGATATCGAGAAGCTGCGCAAAGCGGTAACCGACCTGATGGGCGTTCCATCGCACATCAATGTGGTTGAAGTGCGCAAGCCTGAGCTTGATGCCCAATTGGTCGCTGAGTCGATTGCCCAGCAGCTTGAGCGTCGCATCATGTTCCGCCGTGCAATGAAGCGCTCGGTAGGCAATGCCATGCGCCTTGGTGCGTTGGGAATCAAGATCAACGTCGCTGGCCGCCTGAATGGCGCCGAGATTGCGCGTTCGGAGTGGTATCGCGAAGGCCGCGTGCCATTGCATACGCTGCGCGCCGATATCGATTACGGATTCGCACAGGCTAAGACGACGTTCGGAATCATCGGCATCAAGACCTGGGTTTACAAGGGTGATGTCTTTGATTTGAGCGCAGTCGCCGCCGAAGCTGTTTCAGAAACCAATGATCGCCCCGCTGGTCGAGGTGACCGCGCTGAGCGTGCTCCGCGCGGCGACCGTCAGGACCGTGGCGACCGCGAGCGCCCGGGCAAGGGAGCCTAAGTCATGTTGCAACCTTCAAGAACCAAGTTTCGCAAGGTCCACAAGGGCCGTAATCGTGGTGTCAGTCAGAATGGCGTTTCTGTGAGCTTTGGTGAATACGGCCTAAAGGCCACAACCCATGGCCATATCACCGCTCGCCAGATCGAGGCGGCGCGTCGTACAATATCTCGCTTCGTCAAGCGTGGTGGCAAGCTTTGGATCCGTGTATTCCCGGACAAGCCGATCACACGTAAGCCGATTGAAGTCCGCATGGGTAGCGGCAAGGGCGGCGTCGAGTTCTGGGTGGCGGTTATCGCTCCGGGTCGCGTCATTTATGAAATGGAAGGTGTGCCGGAAGCTACAGCTCGCGAGGCGTTTCGTCTCGCCGCTGCGAAGCTGTCGGTACAAACCACCTTTGTGACACGTACGGTGCGCTAATGGATATTAAAGAGCTTTTGAGCAAGTCCGCTTCCGAGCTGGACAAGCATGTCGGTGAGCTGCGCAAAGAACAGTTCAATCTGCGTATGCAGCGTGGAACTGGTCAACTGACCCAGACCCATCAAATCAGGACTGTGCGTCGAGAAATTGCGCGCACAAAGACGGTCCTGGGCCAGAAGAAGTAAGGACGCAGCCATGACAGAAAACACAAAGCCACAGCGCACGATCGAAGGTCGTGTCGTGAGCAACAAGATGACCAAGACAGTTACCGTTTTGCTTGAGCGCCAGATTCAGCACGGCCTGTACGGCAAGCTGCTTCGCCGTTCAACCAAAGTCCACGCCCACGACGAGAACAGTCAGTGCAAGGAAGGCGACTTGGTACGCATTGCAGAATGCGCTCCGATGTCGAAGACCAAGAACTGGCGCGTAGTCGAAGTCGTTTCCAGTGCCGGCTAAGCAGGGAGTATTGTTATGATCCAAATGCAAAGCCATCTCGCAGCTGCCGACAATAGTGGTGCGCGCGAACTGATGTGTATCAAAGTGCTGGGCGGCTCCAAGCGCCGGTATGCCGGAATTGGCGACATCATCAAGGTGTCGATCAAGGAAGCGATCCCGCGCGGCAAGGTCAAGAAGGGTGAGGTCTACGACGCGGTTGTCGTTCGCACGCGCAAAGGTGTGCGCCGCCCCGATGGCTCGCTGATCCGTTTTGACGGAAATGCGGCAGTACTGTTGAA
>JANMUE010000388.1:0-16581 GCA_031391205.1 Lysobacterales bacterium
GGGCGTCCCATGACAGCTATCACCTGGGGCGCCGTGGGAGCTACTGTCTTTGTGGGTCCGACCTGTGGTCGGACGCTTTTTGTCGACTCGGTCCACTCTGGCGAAAGCGTCCGACTACAGGTCGGACCCACCATTTGGGAGCGGCGTCCCGCCGCGAAGCTCTTGCTCCCGCTTTGACTTGTCCCAAGAGATGACCAGCTGCGCTGTTGAAAGCCCCTTCGGTCATAGGCGGGGCTTGCTCCGCTGATTTTGATCTTTCGCCAATATCCAGATCTGATCAAAGGCAGCGGATCAAGCCCCGCTCTACAAAGTCAAGGGTAAGAGCTTCGCGGCAGGACGTCGCTCCCACAACAGCACAATCGCCGCGAACCTGAACACTTATCCTCCAAATTCGTCTGGTATTTTGAAGAATCAATACGAAACCGGCAAAGTCCGTCGGTGTTCAGCCGACATGCGATTATCTATCCCAAAGCAATTTCCGGAGTCAGCAGCATGAAGCGTTTCAGACCGTGGATTTTTAGCGCCGCCGTCGTCCTGGCACTCGTCGGCTCGGCCGCGAGTCCCGCCGAGGAGGCGCGCTCCATCTATATCGTGCACCTGGTCGATCCTCCGGCGACGCGTTTTGATTCCATGGATCAGGTCGCTGCTGCCAAATCACTGCTGCTCAAACCTACGTCCACACAAGCCACCGGAAAGCGCAGGTTCGACGCAAAATCGGCCGATTCTCAGCGATACGCCGATTACCTGTATGGCCGGCAGGCGATGGTCGTCACCGCTGCGGAACGCCTGTTCAAGCGCGATCTCAACCCGCTGCATCGTTTTGAATGGGTAGCCAATGGCTTCACCGTCGAATTGACCGCAGAAGAGGCGGCGCGGCTGGCCTCGTTCTCCGGCGTACTGTCGGTTCACCCCGATGGGCGGCAACGTCCGCAGACGGATGCCGGGCCGCAATGGATCGGCGCCGATGCACTGTGGAATGGCGTCGTGCAGGGCAGCAATGTGCAGACACGCGGCGAGGGGATCGTGATCGGTGTCATCGATACCGGCATCAATGCCTCGCATCCGGCTTTTGCCGCGCTGGCAGCGGACGGCTATTCGCACAGCAATCCGCGTGGCGTGCGCTTTGGCCTGTGCAACAACGGCGGCGAGACGCGATGCAACAACAAGCTCATTGGCATCCATGATTTCCTCTCCGATGCCGATGGCACTGAAGGCGGCGACCTGGATGGGCACGGCTCGCATGTCGCGAGCATTGCCGCCGGAAATCCTCATGCGGCCCAAGGCACCTCCGGTCCTTTGCCGGTCACGTTGTCCGGCGTCGCACCACGCGCCAACATCATCATGTACAAGGCCTGCGGCAGCGGCGATATCGACTGCCCGTACAGTGCCTTGATCCCGGCCTTGAACCAGGCGCTTGCCGATGGCGTGGACGTGGTCAACTATTCGATCGGCGGAGACGAGCGCGGCCCCTGGTCGAACGGAGTTGGCGATATGCAGGCTTTTCTCGGTCTGCGCAGCGCCGGCATCGTGCCGGTGGTGTCGGCAGGCAATACGGGACCTGCCAGCGGCACGCTGTTATCGCCTGGAAATGCGCCTTGGGTGATCACGGCCAGCAACATCAGCAGCAACCGCGTGTTTGCCAGCGCAGTGCAGAATGTCACCGGCAGCGGCATTGCCGCGCCGATGAATTTCAGTGGCGTGGGTCTGACCGCCGCACTCGGCAATCGGACCATCGTGCATGCCAAGGATTTCGGCGATAACGACTGCGGCACCGGCACTGCGCAGACACCGCCATACCTGGGCACCACTAATCCGTTTCCAGCCGGCACCTTCAACGGGCAGATCGTCATTTGCGAGCGCACCGGCATCTATGCACGCGTAGAGAAGGGCGACAACGTGCGCCGCTCCGGCGCCGGCGGCATGATCCTGGTCAACACCAGTGCCACCCAGAACCTGGTGGCAGACGATCATTTCCTGCCGGCGGTGCATCTGAATCTTGCCACCGGCAATCAAATCGAGGCGCTGGTCGAGGCGGCGCGGCTGGTCAATGGCTCGATCAGCGGCAGTCTGGCCGGCGCGCAACGCGTGCTCGGCAATGGGGGCGATGCATTGATCTGGCATTCCAGCCGTGGACCGACCAGCAACTATGACGGTGTGCTCAAGCCCAGTGTGGCGGCGCCGGGCACCAGCATCCTCGCGGCATCGCACCAGCAAAATGGTTTCGCTGTGCTCTCGGGTACGTCTATGTCGGCACCGCATATCGCAGGTGCATCGGCGCTGCTGCTGGCGGCGCATCCGATCTGGAACGTGTCGCAGGTGGAGTCGGCGCTGATGAGCACCGCGTCCGACACGCTGACGCTTTCCACCGATGGCATCAGCGCGCGCTTCGATCAGGGCGGCGCCGGCCGCGTGCAGCTGCCCTTGGCAGTGCGAGCCGCGTTGCATACCTCTGTCAGCCAGGCACAATTCAGCGCCGCCAATCCGCAGACCGGCGGTGACCCGCGGCAGCTGAACCTGCCGGCGCTGCACACCGTCAACTGCATGGAGACCTGCACCTTCACTCGCACTGTCACCGACAACGGCAGTGGCGGCAGCTGGCAGGTGCTGACCGAGCCCGGCAATGGTGCGACGATCACGGTGACGCCGTCTAATTTCACGCTTGCACCCGGCGCCGGCCAGGCCTTACAGATCGTTGTCGACGTGCGTGCGTCCAGCGCCGTGGGCAAATGGATGGATGGCGTAGTGCGGCTCAGATCCAGCAACGTGCCTGACTTCGTGATGCCGGTGTCAGTGTTCGCGCCATCGGGCATCAGCACCCTTGACCCAGTCATCCAGGCCACCAATATCAGTGGTAGTGCCGACATTCAGTTCTTCACCCCGGTGGCGCTGCCCGATGCGACGGTGCGTGATACCAGCTACGTCCCGGTGTCGGCTTTCCCGGTGCAGCTGCCCGCCGGCAGCAACGATCTCAGTGATGCCTACGACCCGGATCTCGCCTCCATACGCCGTGTCGAGCTCTTTCCCAAGCCAGGGGGAGAGGCGGACGCCAGCCGTGGTCGTCTGCTCGTCCGTTTGCAGACCGAACTGTCCACGATCAGCAACCGCTCTGCCTGGCTGCTGCTCGGACACGACCGGAATGGAAATGGCGTGCCCGAACCGGACGAGGTTCTGTGCCAGCAGACAGGGTCGGCATCGACCCGGGAGTGCTCGGTCGATACCGACTGGTCGATCCAGGATATTCCCTACTGGGCGATGGTATTCAATGGCGACGACAATTCGTCACTGGCCTCCACGCTGACGGTCATCAACGTGCTCGATGACGCCGACGCCGATACCGGCATCACGGTCTCCGGCCCCAGGCGCATCGCCCGGCAGAGCAATGTGCCGCTGCATCTGGGCTGGAACCTGCCGCATTTGCAGGTGAGCGAGAGGTCGACGATAGCCACGATCCTGCGCATCGGTGCCGATCGCAACAATGTCGGCGCTGCCGCCAATATCCCGGTGTTCATCGAGCGACGCGCGACGGTAGGCGATCCCCGACCCGTCGTGCTCGATGGCCGTGGCGACGTCCTGCAGCTCGGCCTCGCGCCCGGGCAGGCGCATGAACGCATCGTCGTCGACGTACCGCCCAATGCAGTCTCGATGACGGTGTCGACGCTGTCTGACCACGGCGATATCGATCTCTATGTCGCCAAGGCGACGGCAGCACCCACGCCGCCGGTATTCGCCGCGGCGCCGCCACGCGCTGCGGCCCAGGGTACGTCGATCCATACCGGCATCAGCGAGGAGGTGACGCTCCTTGCCTCCGGCAACCCGGCGCTGACGCCGGGGCGCTGGTACATCACGCCGGTCAATGTGAGCAGCACAGAGGCCCGGTTCTCGATCGACCTCAGCATCGTCCAGTCCGGCACCGTTACCCAGCCGGGCGACAATGCCTACCGCAACCCCGCGCGCAGTGGTCATGGCCTCTACCTCGCCAAGGCGCAGGGTGTCTGGGCCGCAGCCTGGTACACCTATGCGGTCGATGGCAAACCGGTCTGGTATCTCGCCAGTGCCGCTGCGCCGACGGCGACCGATAGCGTCTGGTCGGCACCGCTGCTGCGCTTCGGCTGGAACGGCGTCACCAGCGGCAACGGGTCACTGGCCAATACGGTCGGCAAGGTCATTCTCACCTTCGATGGCAGCGGCGGCTTCACCTATTCGTGGCTGCTCGACGGCGAATACGGCAGCGAACCGTTCAGTACCGTGGCGCCGATTTCCTGTGTGCAGCAAAATGGGGCTCAGCGTTCAATCAGCGGTGCCTGGTATGCACCGGACAATTCCGGCTGGGGGCTGTTCACGTTCGGATTCGCCAACGGCAGCGGTTTCATCGATGCCAACGCGGTCTATGTCTATGACGATCTCGGCAACCCGCGTTGGCTGCTGGGCAGCGGCGACATGAATGCCGCCGAGCTGCCGCTGCTGCAGTATTCGGGTTTCTGCCCGAGCTGTGCGTTCAGTGCAGTCACTTCGGTCAACGTGGGTTCGATGCGGCGAACCTATCCAAGCAATACATCGGCAACCCATGTGATCACCGCGCCCACTTACCAGAATGGAATTCCGGGTGGTTGGAGCGTCAACAAGAACACCACCAAGCTGACGCGCGACGTGCCGTGTCTGTAGCGTGAAGGCTTTGCTTCTGTAGAGCGGGGCTTGCTCCGCTGCTCTTTTTTCAATGGATCAAAGCCAAATCAACGGCAGCGGAGCAAGCCCCGCTCTACAACGGCGAAAGATCGGCGAGGATACGTTCGTCGGCACGCTGCATATCGACCGCATCCGCATTGCCAATGCCCTCGGTCAGATCACGCAGCAGCTGTGATTGCAGCTGGCCGCGCGCCATCGCCTGCGCATACGGCAGGCGGCGGAAGCTGACCATGGTGTAGCGCGGAACGAAGCGGTCTGGATGACGTGCCGCGAGGATGCGTTCGACCTGCTTCATCAGCTGGTAGCGATCATCGGCAACGGCATCGCGCATCTCGACATAGTTTTCCAGCGCCATATCGGCGATGGCGCGGGCATTGGGTTTGCGGCGTGCTTCGAGTTCGCCGAATACCCAGGTGAGGTCGCGCGATTCGCCGAGCAATGCATCAAGTTCAACGCAGTCTTCGAACGCACAGTTCATGCCCTGGCCGTGGAAGGGCACGATGGCATGCGCGGCATCGCCGATCAGCAGGGCCTCGCCGCCGCGATGCCAGTGATCCAGTCGCAGTGTGGCCAATAGCCCGGTGGAATTGTCGATGAAATCTTCGATGAGATCTGGGATCAGCGCAATCGCATCAGGAAAATCACGCTCGAAGAATCTACGCGCGCTGCCGGCATCGGTGAGCGTGGCAAAGCTCGGATCGCCCTGGTTTGGAAGGAACAACGTGACGGTGAACGAACCATCGACATTGGGCAGCGCGATCAGCATGTAGCCGCCGCGTGGCCAGATATGCAGGGCGTTGCGCTCGATACTGAAGCCGCCGCCGGGCAGCGCGGGGATGGAGAGTTCCTTGTAGCCATGGCCCAGTGGCTCGAAGCGCTCGCCCAGTGGGTTGTCTGCGTTCATCGCCGTGCGCAACGCCGAGCCGGCGCCATCGGCGCCGATCAGCGCCAGAAAATCATGTTCGTGCACCATGCCGGCGGCGGTCTCGGTGCGGTAGCGCTTGTGCTTCCAGTCCACTGTGGTCAGCCGCTCATCGAAGCGGATGCGCGCGCCGGCCGCCTCGGCGGCATCGAGCAGGCTCATATTCAAGCGGCCGCGATTGACCGACCAGATCACCTCGCTGTCGTCCTTGCCGTAGCGCTGCAGGTAAGGCGTGTCCAGGCCTTCGTGGATCATGCGCCCTCGCATCATCACCGCCTGGGCCATGATTTCGTTCTCCAGGCCAGCGAGGCGCAGACCATGCAGCCCGCGCTCGGCCAGTGCCAGGTTGATCGAGCGACCGCCCTCGTAGCCTGCCCGACGCGGGTCGGGGCGGCGTTCGAACACCTGCACCGAAACGCCGCGCCTGGCCAGCAGGGTGGCCAGCAGCGCACCCGCAAGACCGGCGCCGGAGATGGTGAGGGTTTGGGTCATGGTGCTTCCAGATTGTGGGTCCCACCAGTTGTCGGTCACAATTGCCAAGGCGGACCCGATCGAAAAGCGTCCCACCCCAAGTCGGACCCACAAAAACAGTGCTAGCGCACCAGAACCATCCGCCCCAGCCACCAGCCCGCAGCCACCGCGCCCAGGCCAAGCACGACATTGGCCGCGGCAATCAGCAGCGCGATATCACCGCGCCCGGCACGCAAGGCCTGCAGCAACTCGACCCCAAATGCCGAAAACGTGGT
Organism: Lysobacterales bacterium; assembly: GCA_031391205.1. Classification (GTDB taxonomy): domain Bacteria; phylum Pseudomonadota; class Gammaproteobacteria; order Xanthomonadales; family Ahniellaceae; genus 0-14-3-00-62-12. The sequence continues at coordinate 6,352 of JANMUE010000388.1, forward strand.
CAGGCCGCCGAGGAATCCCACCATCAGCAAGTTGCGCCAGAACAGCGACTGCGGCCCGCGTTGCTCCAGCCACACCAGCAACAGCCCGGCGAGCAGGCAGCCCACAGTATTGACGGTCAAAGTCGCAACACTGGAGGTGGCCCAGCCCCGTAACCGAAACCACTCGTTGACGCCAAAGCGCAGTACCGCGCCTCCGGCACCACCGGCCGCGACTGCAAGCAGGTTCTGCCACATGCCGTTCACTTCCGCACCGGCTTGGCGGCGCTGCGCAGGGCGCGGATTTCATCCAGCCTCGCCTTGATGCGGGCTTCGATGCCCGAATCGGTCGGCTGGTAATAGATGCGCTCGCCCATGGCATCCGGAAAACACTGCTGATCGTAGGCGACACCGCCTTCGATGTCGGGATCGTACTGGTAACCCTGGCCATAGCCCAGGGACTTCATCAGTTTCGTCGGGGCATTGCGCAGCGCGACCGGCACCGGCAGCGATCCATGCTCGCGAACGTCCTTCTGTGCCGCTTTGAATGCGACGTAGCTGGCATTGCTCTTGGGCGCCATCGCCAGATAGACCGCGAATTCCGCCAGAGCCAGATCGCCTTCGGGACTGCCCAAACGATCGAACGCTTCCCAGGCTGCGATCGCGCGCTCCAGCGCCGAGGGATCGGCCAGCCCGATGTCTTCCACTGCCATCCGCGTCAGCCGCCGCGCCAGATACGCGGCATCGCAGCCACCATCGAACATGCGCGCGATCCAGTACAGCGCGGCATCGGGATGGGAATTGCGCACCGACTTGTGCAGCGCCGATATCTGGTCGTAGAACGCGTCTCCGCCCTTGTCGAACCGCCGCACGCGGTCGGCCAGCACCTGATCCAGCACGTTGGCATCGATGCGGCTATCGACGGCCAGTTCCGCCGCGATTTCGAGCAAGGTCAAGGCGCGTCGCACGTCGCCATCGGCGGCACGCGCGATCAACATCAGCGTCTCATCCTCGACCTCGAGTTCAAGCGTACCGAGCCCACGTTCCGTATCAGCCAGTGCGCGCCGCAGCGCCTCGGTCATCGCCTCGGCGGTGACCGCTTCCATCACATGAACGCGGCAACGCGACAGCAGCGCAGAGTTCAATTCGAAGCTCGGGTTCTCCGTGGTGGCACCAACGAACAGGATGCTGCCACGCTCGATATGCGGCAGGAAGGCATCCTGCTGCGCCTTGTTGAATCGATGGACTTCGTCGACGAACAACACGGTACGACGGCCCTGCGCGAACTGCTGAGCTGCCTCGGCCAGCACGCCGCGGACTTCGGCGAGATTGGTCAATACCGCCGACAGCGCCACGTATCCGGCATCCGAATAATGCGCCAATACCCGCGCCAACGACGTCTTGCCGCAGCCCGGCGGCCCCCACAGGATCATCGAATGTACGCGTCCGGATTCGATCGCCCGGCGCAATGCCTTCCCTGGCGCCAACAGGCGCTGTTGTCCAACAAAATCGTCCAGCGTGCGTGGTCGCATACGTTCGGCCATGGGCCTGAGCGCGGCAGAAAGATCAGTGACAGGAATCAGCGAGGGCTGTTGCATCCCGACATACTGCCAGAACCCGATCGCGCGACGCGATGATCTGAAGCATCGACGTTGCCTGACCCGAAAAAGGGACTTTTCGCGAGTGCATTGAGTATGCCGTCGGCGCGACGGAGGGAATCGCAGTGGGCCACTCCGCTACCATTCCCGATCCACTCAGATTGACAACCCATGCGGCAATCATCCAAACCGGACCATGACGAGGCCCGCCCCGCCGGGCACTGCGTATTGACATCCGCCAACAGCAAGGCCGATACGCTCGCCCTCTTTGCCGGGCGCCTGCGCGCTGCGCGTGTTCCGACCAGCGCGATCATCGAGTGGCGTCACTGGCAGGCCGATCGCATCGCCGCCTGTGCGCGTGTGCAAGCGGCATTGGGCGCGGTATCACTGGCGGTGCGTAGTTCCAGGCGTGGCGAAGACGCCCCAGGTGCTGGCAATGCAGGCCGCTACTGCTCTCTGATCGGAATTCCGCCTGCACGATTGCAGTCCGCGATCACGAGCGTATTTGCCAGCTACGGCCGACCCGAGGCCCGCGATCAGGTGCTGATCCAACCCTGCATAGCGCCGGTATCGCAGGCCCTGGTGGCCGCCAATCGCGCGCCCGGGGACGGGGCGCTGTACGACGCCATCAGTCGCGCCGAAGGTCCGAGCAGTTCGGCTATCACTGCCGGCACCGTCGCTGCAGAAACCCGTTATCTCGCGCACGGCACGACGACGCGGATGGACGCGCAGACCACCCGCGTTCAAGGACTGCTGCGCGAAGTCGAATCCCTGATCGGAGACTTGCCGTTCGAACTGGAATTGGTGCGCAGCGGCCGCACATTGTGGCTGCTGCAACTGCGCCTGTTGCCGCCCGTCGCCGGCGTCTGTGCACAGCGCGCCAGCAAAGCGCGGGCGCGGGCCGGGCGTGCACGCTTGCGCGCGCAGGCACGCAATGCCGATCGCCCGGCGCTGCTGGGATTGATGCCGGACTGGAATCCTGCCGAATTGCTGGGTGAGCATCCGCGCCCGCTGGCATTGGATCTGTTTCGACTGCTGATCTCGCGTGACACCTGGTGGCAGGCACGCGTTGCCCTGGGCTATGGGCGCCCGCGCGAACGCGATCTGATCGTGGCCATCGCTGGCCGCCCCTATGTCGACGTACGTGCCAGCTTTGACTCGTTGCTGCCGGCGGCACTGGATTCCGGAGTCGCCCGTCGAGTGACATCGGCCTGGTCGGCCGCGCTCTGCAAACAGCCCGCGCTGCATGACCGGGTGGAAACCGCAGTCGCATTGACCTGCGCCGAATTCGATGCAGACGCCAGAATGTGCGAACACGGCATCAGGCGCAGCGACCGCCTGCGTATGCTGAACGCACTGAATCCGCTGACGCAGTCGTTGCTGAATCCGGCAGAGATCAAGGCACGCGCTGAAACACTTGAGGCACTGGCACGACAACACTGGGATTCACCGATTGCACCGGCCGCGGCACTGCAGGCACTGCGCCGGTTGCGCCTCGCCGTTGCGCTGCCGTTTGCGCAGGCGGCGCGCATCGATTTCGTGATCGCCGCACTGCTCAACTCAGCGGCGCGTATGGGTGTGATCGAATGGCATCAGGTTACCGCGCTGCGTGGGACTGCACGCACGGCGGCCGGCGAGCTGGTCGATGCCCTCGCTGCTGGCGATCGTGCCGCACTGCAGGAACGTCAGCAGGCGCTGCGGCCCGGCACTTTCGAAATCGCGATACCGACACTGAGTAGCTGGTCCATCCGTAGATCCGTTGTTCCGGCGGCGCTGCTGGCGAGCGAGGATGCATCGCTTACTGCTGCGCAGCGTGCCGGCCTCGCAAGACTGCTGCAGGCGCAGGCGCCCTATCTCGACGCCGCCACTTTGATTGCACTGGCGCCAATGGCGGCGCGCGCCCGCGAGGTCGGCAAGCTCGCGCTTTCGCGTGGAATCTCGACAATTCTCAGCGGACTCACAGCCTGGGGCACGCGTTGGGGACTGGACCGGGAGCTGCTGGGATGGCTGGATATCAAGACCATGATCGAAGCGGCGGATGCGCCCTCGCGCTTGCTGAAGATCGCCGCCAGCGCAGCCTTGCGTCATGCCGAGGACGCGGGCCTGCGCATGCCGGCGGTGCTGGCTGAAGATGATGATCTGGCGGCAGTGCGTTGCACCGCCAATGCGCCAAGTTTCATCGGCAATGCACCCGTCAGCGGTCCGGTCTGCGTAGTGAACCGTACGACCGCGCCGCATTCGCTGCCACGCGGTGCGATCGCTGCAATAGAAAGTGCCGACCCGGGCTTTGACTGGATATTCACCCGCAGCCCAGTGGCGCTGGTGACGGCATTCGGCGGTCCGCACTCGCACATGGCGCTGCGCTGCAGCGAGCTGGGGCTGGCCGCAGCGCTGGGCCTGGGACTGTCGCGCTTCCGCCGCTTCGCCGAGGCCAGCCACGCCCAGGTCGACCCGCTGCGCGCCGCGCTCAACATCACCGAGCCGACATCATGAACGCCGCGCAACTGGAATGGGATTACTCCGAACTCGCCGCGCATTACGAACAACGGGCGCCCTATCACGCAGAGATAGTCGCGACATTGCGCGACCATGGCGCACCGCCTGCACCTTGTGCCGCCGCTGATATTGGCGCCGGCACCGGTCGTTTCACTCGCATGCTGATTGCAGCAGGCCACCCGGTGTCCGCGGTCGAACCGAACCCGGCAATGCGCGCAATCGGCATGGTATCGACGCCAGCGGCGCAATGGCATGACACGCGCGCTGAACATACCGGGCTGGCGTCCGGCGCATTCGGATGGGTGACGTTCGCGTCGTCGTTCAACGTCGTCGCTGCAGATGCCGCACTTGACGAAGCCGCCCGCCTGCTGACGCCGCGCGGTGCGCTGGTGCTGCTGTTCAATCACCGTGATCTGGACGATCCGCTTCAGCGCGAAATCGAGCATTGCATCCGCCACCATGTGCCGCACTACGCCGTCGGAACGCGGCGAGAGGATCCCACCCCGTATATCGATGCGCATGCAGCCTTCGGTAAGGTCATCGATCTCTGCCAGCCGCTGCGGCATCGCCTGTCCGGTGCTGATTTCGTTGCCGGTTTCCGTGCACATGCCACCCTGATTCGCCAGGCTGGCACCGCCCTGGCTGCGGTGCTGGCCGAGATCGCGGCGCTGGTGCCTGCCGATCAGCCGGTGGAAGTGCCTTTCATCACGCGCGCGTGGATCGCGCACCGGGAGGGATGATGCGTGCCGTCATCCTTGCGGCCGGCCGCGGCAGCCGTCTTGGCATTGCATCTCGCCCGCGACCCAAATGCCTTACCTGGCTGGGTGGCGCACGCCTGCTCGATTTCCAGCGCGAGGCGCTGGATCGCTGTGGCCTGCACGAGCACATCCTCGTGGCCGGATTTGCCGCGCGACGACTGCATGCCCTGGCCAATGAATGTATCGTCGTCAACCACGACTGGGCAAGCTCGGGACCGATCCGATCGTTGTTGACGGTGCCACGGAATCTGCTGCGCGCAGGCGTGGTCCTGGTCTACGGCGACTGCGTGTTCCATGCCGACCATGTGCGCGCGCTGCTCGATCATCCCGCCGCACTGGCAATGACCTGCGATGAGGATTGGCATGCGTTGTGGTCGCTGCGCATGCGCGATGTGCTGTCCGATGCCGAGGCCCTGCGTCGTGACGATCATCGCATCCTCGCCATTGGCGGCAGGGCGGCGCGTATCGAAGATATCCAGGGACAGTTCACCGGCCTGCTCAAACTGGATGCGGGTATCTGGCCGGCACTCGAAGCCGTGCTTGATGCCTGCGCACCCGAAATGTTGAGCCGCCTCGATACGACGGCGTTGCTGTCATTGCTGATCCAGGCCGGCCAGACACTGCACGCGGTCCCAATCCGCGGACGCTGGCTGGAGCTGGATACGCGCAGCGACCTCGCGCGATATCGCGCACGCCTGCGACAACGCCTGCCCTGGTCGCACGACTGGCGCCGCGAGATACCGCCATGAGCGGCATCATCTGGATTACCGGCTTGCCCGGCACCGGAAAAACCAGGCTGGCCGATGCGGTCGCCGAGGCATTACGCGCCCACGCCATTGACGTGGCCAGAGTCGATGGCGATGCGCTGCGTCGGCAATTCGGCGCCTCCACTTCAGGTTTTGACCGCGATAGCCGCATTGCACTCGGACAGCGTTACGTCGCGCATGCGCTGCGACTCGCCGCCGCCGGCAAGGTGGTGGTGGCTTCAGTAGTAGCACTGTTCGACGTGGTGCGCGGGCCGCTGCGCGATTCGGCTGCACGCTATCTGGAGGTGTGGCTTCGTGCACCCGAGGCGATTCGATTGCAGCGTTCCGGCGACAGGAACGCGCTGGATACGCCGCGCATGGGCGCCGATATGACGCCGGAATTTCCGCGCGCCGCGCATCTGGTGCTTAACAACGATGACGACCCCGAAACCATCGATCGTCTCGCCCTGCAGATCGTCGCAGCATGGTGCGTACACAATGCTGTTTGAACCGACACTCTCGCGACTCGAGCAGCCGGGCCAGCCAGGCTATCCAGCCTATGATGTCGACATCGTCTCTGCCGAGCTGCCCTGTGGCGCCGCATGGCTGGCCACTGCACTGCTGGAGCTCGGCATACCGCTGTGGCGGCCCTGGGGTATCGATGACCAGCAGGCATGGACCCTTTGCTCACCGCGCGTTTGGCAATATCAATTCCCGGACAACGGCTGGTCGCGCCTGGTGCCGAGCTTGATCGATGGTCGCGAATTCCGTTTGCGACTGCGACCGGTTCCGCGTTTTGGGCACCATTGGGCCGGCACGCTGCAGCATTGCACGCGTCGAATCCTGTATGTGCGCGATCCACGCGATGCACTTTTTTCTGCCTGGCGACGCGAGCGGCGCATGCGCGGCACCGAGGATGGCGTGGATTTTTCAACCTGGGCAGGCCTGCCCTTCGCCCACCTGCCGCTGAGCCGGGTAGAGTATCTGCGCTGCTTCTGGCAGGCCTGGCTCAACGCCGACGATGCTGCGGATGTGCTGGTGCTGCGCTTTGAAGACAGCAAACGCGACCCGCAACGTTGTTTGCGTCAGGTGCTGAAATTTCTCGGCCTCAACATCAGCGCACGCGCGATAGCGGCCGCTTGTAAAGCCGCCAGTCACGCGCGCGCCGCGCAGGCCGATCGTGTCCTCGCCCAAGCCGGCATCGGCCCGGTATTGCTGGGCGACGGCATTGCCGAGGAATGGCGGGGACATTTCACCCCCGCCATGCACGCCGCGCTGGGGACTACGTTCGATGCGCTATGCAGACGTCTGAACTATGCGGTGAACCCGATCGCTGCCGAGTCGCCGCCGATCGCCGTCGATGCCACTGCATTAGCGGCGGCTCTGCTGCTGCATCAAGCAGAAATCGAAGGCAGGCATGTGCGACTCTCTGCATCGCTGGCGAAGTCGCTACAGCTTGCCCCCGCCGTCTAGCGCGTTGCCATCACGTTGGGAATCCCCTCTCCCGCATCGCGGGAGAGGGCCAGGGTGAGGGAAACGCTTGTAGTCTTCGGTAGTTGCCGAAACACGCTGCGTTGTTGCTCGACACTGTCGAACGTCTCCCTCAACCGGCCCTGAGGGCCACCTTCTCCCGTGTGCGGGAGAAGGGCTTCATCGCTGCCTAGCGCAGCGGCTTAACTTCAGCGCCCTGCACCGGCTCGCCCACGACATCCACGCCCTTGGGCGGAGTGAACTGGAATTCGCTGTCGGCGAGCCTGGGATTGCGCTGCCAGTCGGAGAACGCCCATTCGGTGCGATTCTCGATCAGGTCGACCAGCGTCATTCGCTGCGGACCGGTACTGCCAAGGCCAATGCGCACGGTCTTGAAGCTGGGCTCTTTGGCTACCGGCTTCAGCTCGAGCCACAGCAGGCCTTCGGACTCCGGCAGGGACTGGACCTTGAAATCGCGATCGAGCTGAGAGAGATCGATCAGCACCGTCAATGGGCTCTGCGCCTCTTCCTGAGACTGGCTGCGCACGGTGACCTGTTCCAGGTCTTCGTCGTAGATCCAGATGTTGTTGCCATCGGCCACGATCAGTTGAGCGAAGGGCTCCTGGTATTGCCAGCGAAACTGTCGCGGTGCGCGCAGCGACAGCGTGCCTTTCGATTCTTCCTGGAGATCGCCATCGGGCGTCAGCGTGCGCTGTTCAAACTTGCCGCTGAGGCCGGCCAGGCCGTTCGAGAACGCCTCAAGGCGATCGCGCGCGGTTTCAGCACCGGCGGAAGGCACCATCGCCAGGAAGACAAACGCGGCCAACACGATGCGATGCATGACAACTCCACGATTCATTGATGCGCAGTCTCGCCGCTGCACACTGAATCTGCAATGACGCGGTGCCAGTCCCGTGGGAACCTGTCAGCCGAATGCCACTGCAGTGGGCCGGCAGACCAGGCCGAAAACCGCGACAATGACGCCTGATCCTGATCAACACGGCCCATGTACGCACTCGCCCGCCCCTTCCTGTTTGCATTCGATGCCGAAACCGCGCATGGCCTGGGCCTGAAAGCCATCGAGGCGGCGTACCGGACCGGAATGAATCCGTTGCTGGCCGATCGTATTGCACCGCAGCCGCGCACGGTATTCGGCATCGAATTCCCCAACCCGGTGGGACTGGCGGCTGGATTGGACAAGGATGGCGCGCATATCGACGCGTTGGCGGCACTCGGCTTCGGCTTCATCGAGGTCGGCACCACCACACCGAAGCCGCAGTCGGGCAATCCCAAGCCGCGCATGTTTCGGCTGCCCAAGGCACAGGCCATCATCAACCGGCTGGGATTCAACAACCGTGGTGTCGATGCCCTGGTGCGCAATGTCGAATGCGCGCGCTACACCGGGGTGCTGGGCATCAATATAGGCAAGAACAAGGACACGCCGAACGAAAACGCTGCCGACGATTACCTGATCTGCTTGCGCAAGGTGTACGCACGCGCAACCTACGTGACCGTCAACATCTCATCGCCCAACACCACTGGCCTGCGCGATCTGCAATCCGAAGACAGTCTGCGCCGCCTGGTGGCGAGTCTGTTGTCCGAGCGCGAGCAACTGTCTGCACAGCACGGCAAGAATGTACCGATCCTGGTGAAGATCGCGCCCGACCTCAGCGCCGCCGAACTGGACGCCATGGCTGCAGTGTTTCTGGACGAAGGCATTGATGGCCTGATCTGCACCAACACGACGATCGACCGCGAGACAGTGGCTGCGCTGCCGCATGGACAGGAGGTGGGCGGCCTCAGTGGCAGGCCGGTCTTCGCCAAGTCCACCCATGTACTGGCCGAGATGAGAAAACGCCTTTGCGGGCGCATTCCGCTGATCGGCGTCGGCGGCGTACTGAGCGGTGCCGATGCTGCGGCAAAGTTCGAAGCGGGTGCGAGTCTGGTGCAGTTCTATTCGGGCATGGTCTACCGCGGCCCCGAACTGATCAGCGAAAGCGTTGCTGCGATCACCGCCTGGGAAAAGGACAGGCGATGAGTAGCGCGCTGGACATCCAGCAAAATGCCGACCTGCGCCCATTCAACACGCTGCGCGTCGCTGCACGCGCGCGTTACCTGGTGCAACTACGCAACAGCGATGCGCTGGCCGAAGTACTGGCCAACGCGCGCTTCGCGGGGCTGCCCCTGCTGGTGCTGGGCGAAGGCAGCAACATACTGCTGACACGCAATTTCGACGGGATGGTGCTGCGGCTGACGTCGCAGCGCATCGGCAAAGCCGCGATCGATGCCGACAGCTCGATGATCACTGCCGAGGCCGGTGTGCGCTGGGATGACCTGGTCACCTGGTCGCTGGCGCATGGCTACAGCGGCATCGAAAATCTGGCGATGATTCCTGGCTTGTGCGGCGCCGCACCGATACAGAACATTGGTGCCTATGGCGCCGAACTGTCGGACTGCTTGCACGACGTAGTGGTATTCGACCGGCAGGCACGCGGCACGCTTACGCTGTCACGATCGGAGTGCTGTTTCGGCTACCGCGACAGTCTGTTCAAGCAGCAGCCCGATCGCTACATCGTTATGGGCATTCGACTGCGCCTGCGTCGCAGCGCTGCGCTGCATCTGGACTATGCCGGCATTCGCGAGGAACTGGACGAGTTGAGATCTCCGCGGGTGACGACAAAGCTCTCGTTCCAGGTGTAGGGCAGATAGCCCATGCCTACCAGGCGCGCCTGCACGCCTTTGGATTCTTCCGATAAGCGACCAGACGACCCGCGGCGGCCGGTCTCTTCGGCATGCTGCTGAGCAGCCTGGTTCAGGACAGGGATGAGACGGAAGGGCGGCGCTCCGGCGTGCTCACGCTCTGCGTTGAGCCGGAGGAAGAGATCCTGACGCACCCGGTCCAGATCGGGCGCAGGAGACAACACGGTAACCAGCAGCAGCACCGGCAGCACGGATGTCCTCGTAGAAGGCAGCGTATATGTGCCAAATAGAATACATCAGGAAAGAACCGGTGGAAAGGGGGAGAGAGAGGATGGGATCAACCTTCAGCCGCGGGGTGCGCCGAAGTTCTGGACCCAGAGGACCTGGTGCTTGCCGTCCGGGCCCTTGCCCAGGGCGAGGCCGACTCCCAGCTCGGTGAAGTTGCGACTGAGGATGTTCTTGCGGTGGCCCGGGCTGTTCATCCAG
>JANMUE010000418.1:0-30353 GCA_031391205.1 Lysobacterales bacterium
GTTCCTGCCTTTGACTTGTAGAGCGGGGCTTGCTCCGCTGCTTTTGATCTGATCTCAACGTTCGCGAAGGATCAAGAGCAGCGGAGCAACCCCGCTCAACAAAACCAAAGGCAAGAGCTTCGCGGCGGGACGCCGCTTTCACAAACCCATCTAGATGATTACGGTATCTGCTTGATCCCCGCCGCGTTCAACGCCAAGTAATGCGCTTCGGCCTCGGCCACCGGCATCACCAGTACCGGCAGGCCGCTTGGCATATCGTTGCGATCCAGTCGGCATTGCCGCAGAAAACGCCCCAGAGCCTGATCGAACGAGGTGGCTTCAGCATGTTGGAGGATCAGCCTGGCGTCGGTGTAGTTGGCGCCAAAGTGACGACAGAATTCGGCGACCGCAGCATCGCTGAAGCCGACGTCCTGTGCAGCCAACCAACGGCTGATCTTCTGTGGATGGCAGTCGAGCGCGATGACGCAGGTGCGCGTCATGACACCCAGAACCCGGTGCAGCCAGACCGGCAGATGGCTGGCGACCAGCAGTCGATCGCGGCGCATCAAGGCCCGCATAAAGATTCCGAGGTCGCGCCAGCTGCGCAGTTCTTCGATCACTTGCACGCGTGTGTCATCGCGGTAGTGACGGTGTTTGCGCATCAGAAAGCGAATCGCGCTCGATTTGCCGCTGCCGCTTTCACCGCACAGCACCAGCACACGCGTATTTGCGAAATCGCGTTCGCCAAGTCCCAGCGCGTCGACGAATCCAATGTCGGTGGCGAGCATGCTCATCGCGACCGCGGTACGAAGTCGGCAAAAACCAGGCCTGTGCAAGGGCAGGCCAGCTCCTGGTCGACAAACAGCGGATGGATCAGCTGGATCTCCCAGCGCAGGTCGATGCCATGCGTAGTGCTGGTCAGCAACGGGGGATACAGCACCTCGAACATGTCCTCGAAATCGAGTTCGCCTTCGAGGTAACTTTCGATCGGAGTATGCGCCGGGATATAGGGCAGGTACTGCTCATAGACCAGCACGCCGCGAAAAGGCGTGGTGAACGATACCGTGCGTTTCTTGGTGCCCGAGCCTTCCTCATACTGGCCTTTTTCGTCGTTGACGGCGACGACGCGCAGCTTTGTCTTTTCCAGCGGAACCCGCGCCTGGCCGCGGACCAGATCGCGTGCAGCAATACGCTGGCCGCGCCGCGGGAACGCCACACCGGAGTTGAGTTCGATCTTCATGTAACGGCGCAACTGCGCGCGGATCGCCAGCCATAGCGTCAGGCCAAGGCCGCCGCTGCCGAACAGCGACTTCATCATCGGTGATTCCGAGCCATCGCTGCCGACATGGTCGTAGAACACGATGCCGTCGGACGGCGAAAATTCGTCGTGTACACCCAGCAGGGTATTGATACCGATCAGTATCGAGCCGATGATCGACAGCATCATCACGATCATCCGGTTCCTGGGCGGAATCGCGCGCAGATTGGCGCGGAAGTTGTAGGCGTCGGGCGGCTCGATCAACTGAGCCGCATCATGCTTCGGTGCTGGGGAACGCATCAGATCGCGCTCGATCTCGGTGTGCATCTTGGTATCGAAGATGAAGCCATCATCGATTTCGATATGCGCCAGCAGATCAATATCGATGTGCTTGCCGGTATAGCTGAAGAGTTCGTGCAACTGGTCGCCGATCGACAATTCGTAGCGCGGACCGCTGACCTTGAACGTCTGGCTGAGCAAGGTCCTGTGCTCGTCAATGCCGCGGCTGCGCTTGGTGTCAACCTTGAGCCGCAGCTCAGCGGTGGCCGAGCGCCCGACCGCGTTTCCGGGCAGCCCCTCGAAGATCAGCCGAGTGCCGGCGCCGGTCATGGATTCCTCAAAACGCGCGCTCAAGACGTTTGCCATCCCCAGTCTCCATCGGGCGGGTGCTGACCCGCCGTGCCATGACGATCCAATGCCGATCGGCCGCGTTTGTTACCATAGTCGCCTGACCAACGGCCCCCAACTCATGTCCATTCGTACCCGTTTTGCCCCCAGCCCCACCGGATTCCTGCACATCGGTGGCGCCCGTACCGCATTGTATTGCTATCTCGAAGCGCGTCGCCGCGGTGGCCAGTTCATCCTGCGTATCGAGGATACCGACCACGAACGCAGCACCCAGGCCTCGGTCGACGCCATCCTCGATGGCATGGACTGGTTGGGACTGGATTACGACGAGGGCCCTTTCTATCAAACGCAGCGGCTGGACCGATATCGACACGTGGCCGAGGATCTGGTGCGCCAGGGCCGGGCCTATCGTTGCTGGTGCAGTAAAGACAGGCTCGAGAAGATGCGCGAGGCGCAGATGGCTGCAGGCGACAAGCCGCGCTATGACGGGCGCTGCCGCGAGCACGGCGTCGCGATCGAAGGTGTGACCGCGGTGATCCGCTTTCGCAATCCGCAGGAAGGTTCGGTGGTGTTTACCGACAAGGTGCGCGGCCGCATCGAAATCTCCAATAACGAGCTCGATGACCTGATCATCTGGCGTTCGGATGATTTTCCGACCTACAACTTTGCCGTAGTCGTCGATGACATCGACATGAAGATCACCGAAGTGATCCGCGGCGAGGACCATATCAACAACACCCCGCGCCAGATCAACATCTATCGTGCGCTGGAGGCGACGCCGCCGGAATTCGCGCATCTGCCGATGATCCACGGACCGGATGGCGCCAAGCTGTCCAAGCGTCACGGCGCTGTGAACGTCATGCAGTATCGCGACGATGGTTATCTGCCGCATGCATTGCTCAACTACATCGCGCGTCTGGGCTGGTCGCATGGGGATCAGGAGATCTTCTCGCGCCAGGAATTGATGACGCTGTTCGATGTCGAAGACGTCAATCGCGCGCCGTCGCGTTTCGATTTCGACAAGCTGGCCTGGCTCAATCAGCACTACATGAAATCCGACTCGCCCGAGGCAGTGGCCAAGCATTTGATGTTCCATCTGCGCGAGCAGGACTACGATCTTTCGCGCGGGCCCAAGGTCGAGGATGTGGTCGTAGCTTTGCGCGATCGCGTCAAGACGCTCAAGGAAATGGCCGAACGCGCGCGCTGCTGGTATCTGGATCTGGACGGATTTGACGCTGATTCGGCCGCCAAACATCTGGTTCCGGCTGCAGCGGCCGGGCTGACAGCGGCGCGAGAGAAATTCGCTGCCATCGCGGGCGGCGATTGGAGCATCGCCAATGTCGATATCGCGCTGCGCGCGGCGGCGGAGAGTGTTGGTCTGGGCTTGGGCAAGGTGGCGCAGCCGCTCAGGGTGGCGATGACCGGCTCGCAGGTTTCGCCGTCGATCGACCATACGGTATTTCTGGTCGGGCGTGAACGCGCCCTGACGCGCATCGATGCAGCCATTCGCCATATCCAGTCGGTCGCGGCATGATGGAGGGAACCTCTAGAAACCCCCTGCGCGATCCGATTGCCGCGTTGCGCGGTGCTCGGAATCCTCATGTACCCGCATGTACACTGCGGTTCCTGCGCTCCGTGCGCCTTGCACTCGAACCGCGCAGGGGGTTTCTAGAGGTTCCCTGGAGTTGAAGGCGCGGTCTGTGCCGAGTAAAGGTGCGCAATGAATCCACCGGTGTTGCATCACCACCATGTGCATGCGCCTGCGCGTTTCGTGCATGAGGTCGAGACTGCCTGCGAACGTCGTGGGCTGCGTCTAACACCGCTACGCAAGCTGGTGCTGGAACTGATCGCCAGCGACGAAAAGCCGGTCAAGGCCTATGATCTGCTTGATCGCATGCGCGAGCACACCGGCAAGTCGGCGCCGCCGATGGTGTATCGCGCTCTGGATTTTCTGCTCGAGCACGGATTCATCCACAAGCTTGAGTCGATCAACTCCTATACCGGCTGTCATCATCCCAGCGAACGCCATAGCGCACCGTTCTTCATCTGCAATCAGTGCGGGCGTGCCATCGAGTTCTGTAACAGTGAAGTGGCCGAGTTGCTGATGCGGCATGCCCATGAACTGGGCTTTGTGCCACAGGCGCAGACACTGGAAGTCCATGGTATTTGCGCGCGGTGCCGCCGTGGTTGATCGTGCCATGCACGGGCGGGTCCTGACTGCGGTAGCACTGTTGCTCGGCAGCGTATCCTGGGCACTTGGGGCGCAGGATTTTCCGGATGAGAAACCGGCGACGACCGCCACGTCCAAACCGACGCCAGCGGTCGCCGTGCCGGCTCAGCCCAAGGCGGCACCGGAAAAGCTCAAGTCTCCGCCACGCACCACGCCGCGGAAGACCACGCCCGAGCCCGTCGTTGTACGTATTCCTTCGTCGCGTACGGCGCCAATCGAGCCAACGGAAGCCGCTACGGGCAACCAGCAGGCAGCGGCTCGCGATGTAAATGCAGCCGCTGCCCCCGGCGGCGGCTCGACACCGCAATTGGGCGCGCCAGATGCGGCGACCACGCCGTCCTTCGTCAGCGCCTTGGAGGCCGTGCCACAAAATATCAGCCCTTTGCAGTTGCTTGGCGAGATCATCGAGTCGGGTAGCCGCCATGAGCTGCGCTGGGGGTCGAGCCAGAGCTTCGACGGTGCTGTCGTCACTACGCCGGTGATTGTGTTGCACGGCGTCAAGCCGGGGCCGCGTCTGTGCATGACGGCGGCGGTACACGGCGATGAACTCAATGGCATTGAGATCATCCGGCGCGTGACCAACGAAATCGATGTGGCCGAGCTGGCGGGCACCGTGATCGCGGTACCCATCGTCAACTATCTCGGCTATTCACGCGCTTCGCGCTATCTGCCCGATCGCCGCGATTTGAATCGGTATTTCCCCGGCACACGAACCGGCAGCTCCGCATCGCGCATTGCTTTCGGGTTTTTCCACGATATCGCCCGGCACTGTCATGCCCTGGTGGATTTTCATACAGGATCGTTTGACCGCAGCAACCTGCCGCAGGTGCGTGGCGATCTGCGTGGCGCTGCGGTGCTGGCATTCACCCGCGAATTCGGCGCGACCGCTGTGCTGCATTCGCCTGGCAGCAGCGGCATGCTGCGGCGTGCGCTGACCGATGTCGGGATTCCGGCGATCACCTTTGAAGTGGGTTCGCCATTGCGTCTGGAGCCCAGCGAAATCGATTTTGGTGTGCAGGCCATGCACACCTTGATGCACAAGATGGGCATGACCCGCAGCTTTCGCATGTGGGCCGAGCCACAGGCGCTGTTCTATGCCGCGAAATGGGTGCGCGCCGACTCCGGCGGCATGTTGTTTTCAGAAGTGAAGCTGGGCGACCGTGTGCGCGCCGGTCAGCGCCTTGGAAAAGTCATCGATCCGATCCAGAACCTGGAGCGTGCGATCGTTTCACCGGTGCGTGGCAAGGTGCTTGGCATGGCGTTGAACCAGATCGTATTGCCCGGTTTTGCCGCCTACCATTTAGGGGTGGAGACCAGCGAGCAACGCATGGCCGAGGAAGCGGCTCGGGCCGCTGCCAACGCGGATGGTGGATTGCCAAGCATGGACGACCCAGCGGAGGACGACGGGGCCGGGACCCCGGTCGAACGCGCACCGGAAGATGAAGACAGCGAGCGCTGAGCAATGCGGGAAGCCCAGAATACGTTTCTGCATCGGCTTCGCCGTTCAAAACCGGGGTATGGCAGGCAACAAGCTGTCGAGCGAAGTCGAAGTGCGGACTATTTCAGCGCATGTCGTGATCGTGGTTCTTCGATGTCCGACACATTCGTTCGATGTGCAGAATTTGTCCGGTGCGCCTCCAAACGTTCAAAAATCGTTCAAATCTGGACGCCACCGGCTTGCTCCGGCCAGAAATTCTTATTTCTAATCATCATGATGCGCACTTTCGGGCCGCGCTTTGCTGATTGTGCTGGGTTATCATCGAGTGGCAGTCGATCAACGAAGCAATCGATCAACGAAAGGGAGGTATGAAGTGCGCAAGCAAGCAGTGATTTTTGTCGCCCTGTTCGGATTCGCCGCGGGTACGCAGGCCGGAACGGAACAGCCCAAGCCGGTCTTTGGAGAAAAGATCGCACCCACCGAGCTCCCCCAATTGATCGAAATGATCCGTTCCGAGATCGAGCCGGGTGGTCGCTGGGAGTACGTGCCCCAGAAAGATCGACCGGCGCTTGAGGCCAAGCTCGACGAGATGGAGCGGGTACTTGACGGAAGAGCTTCGCTGGACCAACTCAGCAATGACGAGCGTCTGCGCCTGATCAATGCTCAGGAGCATGCCAATGCCATCCTCACCCAGCACGACAGTCGGCGCCTGATCTGCCAGCGCGAGACACCTACCGGCAGTCACCGTCCGGTGAATAAATGCATGACGTTGGCGCAGCGCAAGCGTGAGAGCGAAGACTCACGTCGTTTCATGGACAGCATACAAAAGAGCAGCGGCGCGATGCCCGTTGGAACCGGCGCTCAGTAACCGGTGGGCAAACTGATGCGCATTGACGCGCTTAGGTTCGTTGACATCAGGGCAGCTCCGCCATAGCGGTCTGCCCTTGCGTTATTCAGACGAAGCGATCCCAGCCCGGTTTCGGTGTGAAACGCGGGCCATATTTCGCCGCCAGTGCTTCCAGTTTCGCCTTGAGCTGGGCAGCGCCGGTATCGCGGATGTACTGGATCGGGCCGCCGCGGAATGGGGCAAATCCGGTTGCGAAAATGACACCGGCGTCCAGATGTTCCTCACTTTGCACAACACCTTCGTGCAGACAGGCGACCGCCTCGTTGAGAAACGGCAGGATCATCCGGTCTTCGACATCCGCCGGGGCCTGGTAGCCACTGGGGACTTCCGGCTTCACAGCGCGTCCGTCTTTCCACACATAGAGGCCCTGACCATCCTTCTTGCCGCGCTTGCCGGCGGTCAGCAGATCCTGCAATTGCGCTGGTACCGTCATTCCGACGACAGGGCCTACGACCTTGCCGACCGAGGCTGCAACGTCCAGCCCCACCACGTCAGCCAACTCGATCGGCCCCATCGGCATGCCAAATTTCTTCGCAATGCGATCGATGACCGGTCCCGGCACGCCTTCGCTGTAGATCGTGGCAGCTTCGATCAGATAGGGCACCAGGATGCGATTGACCAGGAATCCAGGTGAGGTTGAAACCGGTACCGGCAGTTTGTCGATAGCCTTGACGAAGGCGGCTGCACGCGCCGCGACCGTGGCGTCCAGACGGTCGTGCTGCACGATCTCGACCAGCATCATCAATGCCACCGGATTGAAGTAATGGATGCCGACGAAGCGTGAAGGGTCCTTCAGCGACGCGCCCAGTTCCGGTAGCGGAATGCTGGAGGTATTGGTGGCCAAAATAGCATCCGGTTTCATCCGCGGTTCGAGATCCGCATACAGAGCCTGCTTGGCTTCGCGGTTCTCGAAAATGGCTTCGATGATCAGATCGGCGTTGGCCACGCCGGCACTTTCAACATCAGGCTGCAGTCTTGCCAGTGTCGCTGCGATCTTGTCTTCGGTTTTGAGTTTTTTGGTGAACAGTTCGCGGGCGCGGTCCATCGCCGGTTGGATGTATTTGAGTTCGCGGTCCTGCAGTGTCACCGAGAAACCCTGCAAGGCGCACCAGGCCGCGATATCGCCGCCCATCACGCCGGCGCCGACCACGTGCACGCGCTGAATACCATGGGGTACGGCATTGCCCAGCGACTTGAGAGCTTCCTGCAGAAAATAGACACGCACCAGATTGCGTGCGGTCGGGGTCTGCGCCAGCTTGACTACCGCCCGCGGTTCGGCGGCAAGGCCCTTGGCCACACTGCCACCGAAGCGCCGCCAGAACTCGATGATGGCAAACGGCGCGGGATATTGGCGCGGGTCGGCTTTGCGGGCGACCTGCTTGCGTAGAAACGGGGCCAGCAGCTGTCTGCTGATCCACCAGTTGCTGGCCGCGATCTTCCAGCGTTGCAGTAGCGGTCTGCGCGTGCTGCGCCCCAGTAATTTGCGCGCTTCGTCGAGCAGCACGTCGGCCGATACCACTTTGTCGACTATGCCCAGGGCCCGCGCTGCCGAAGCGCTAACCGAGCGGCCAGTCAGCATCAGGTCGAGTGCCGCCGGTGCACCAATCAGATGCGGCAGACGCGCCGTGCCACCCCAGCCAGGTTGGATGCCCAGTTTGACTTCCGGCAGGCCCAGTCGCGTCTTGGGATCGTCCGACGCAATACGGGCACGGCAGGCGAGGGCAATTTCCAATCCGCCACCCATACAGTGTCCATGGATCGCAGCCACCGTCGGTATTCTCAATGCCGCCAGCTTGGCGAAAATGCGGTGACCACGGCGGATCGCGTCCAGGGTCTCGCCCTTCTCGGCAAATGCCTGGAATTCGCCAATGTCGGCGCCTGCGATAAAGCCCGCGCTCTTGGCTGATCGAAGAATCAAACCCTTGGGTGGCTCGATGCTGACGCGTTCAAGCATACGTTCGAGCTCTTCCAGTACCGCGCGCCCCAGCGCGTTGGCCGATGCGCCGGCCCGGTCCAGACTTAGAACGAGTACTCCATCGCTACCCAGTTCGGGCTTCCAGTGCAGGAAACGCAGGCCTTCAAACATGTTCAGCTCCGTCGACTCGTTCTCAGAAAGCAGGGTGCAGGCTCGGTAAAAGTCCAGCCTATCGGGTTTCCCTGCTGATGCCCGGCAATCTTCAAGGGCATTCTGACGAGCGGTCAAGCCAATTCGAAGTGCTGCAAGGGATAGGGAACAAATCTGGAGGGCGTAATGGAAACGCCGGAAACGGTGAAATCTTTGCTGCAAGCGGCTATCGTGGGCGCCATGCCGATAGAGTCGAACATCATCACCAGCTCCGAAAACACCTCGGTGTTTGTTACGCCGCAGCTGGTCGAGTCGATATCCAACAACGAACGCAACATCGTGGCGATCGAGTCGCCGCGTATAGGCGACGTCATTGCGCAGTTTCGCCAGTACGCCATGCGCAGTGGTACGCCGATTTATCAATGGACGGCCGAAGACGGCATCGTCAGTCTGCGCGAAATGGATTTCGTAGTGCCGGGCAGTCAGCGCCTGAACGACGCATTACGGCACGTCGCCAGCACCATGCACCTTGGCATTTATCTATTCGTCGGCGCCACTAAAGAACTGCGTCCACCGGCGACCGCAGTGGTGCGTCAGTTCGCCAGGCCGGGCACTGGAGTGCCGGGGCGCAAGATCGTTTTTCTCGATGCCAAGGTGAAGCTCACCGATGGGGTCGACGCCTTTGTGCACCGTATCGTGCACGATATTGCCGCACGCGCGCCGCCACGCCTTCGTGATGGGCGCTGGGTAACCTGATGACGACCACTCGCGGCTCGGTACTGATCCTGCTCAACGACCGCGCCGAACGGCGGCGCCTGTTCGAGCTGCTTGATTCGATGGAATTCGAGGCCATCTACGCTGCGAAAGATGCCGCTCAGGCGCGCACCATGTTGAATCAGGAATCAGGTGTCGAACTGATCGTTCTGGAGTTTGTACCGGACGACACTGAGTCGATGGCGTTTTGCACCGATGTCCGCGCCCACGCGCATACCGCCAAGATTCCGCTGCTGGCAATACTGGCCGGCGATTCCGGTTCGATCTGGCCGGCCGGCAAGATGCCTGCAGCGGTCAGCGATTGGGTCGCGATACCGGTCGACGTCGAGCTGGCGCGCAGGAAGATCGAGCGCATGTTCGCGCCGCCTCCAGAAACCAAGGCAGAGCCGGAAATAAAGACTGACGGCTACAAATTCGCCTTCGATTATTCTCTGGATGAATTGCTGGTGTCCGATCCTGCGTCCGGCAAGATCGTCGAGGCCAATCAAACTTTCTTGTCGCAGTCGGGCTATCGCCCCGTCGACGTGGTCGGCGCACTGCTTGATGATTTCGATCTGACTCATCGTGATGATGCACGCCGCGAAGTGATAGCGGCGGTGAACAAAACCGGATCGGCGCGCTATCGCTGCCAGACCCCGCGTGCCGATGGCCGGCGCCTGATGATGGACACGATGACGCGACTGGTGCGCGTCGGTGCCGATGTGCGTTGGTTGACGGCTATGAGGCCGATGTCGACCGATGATGTCGCGCGCACTTTGGCTGACTTCATGGACCACTTGTGGAAGACGCGGGGCGCTGGTCATCTCGGACGTCAATTGGGTCAGCGGCTCATCGAACTGGGCAAGTTCGACTATTTGAGTCTGGTGAGCCAGCGTGGCGAATCCGAGTCTGGCAGTGAGCTATCGCTCAATTATGTGCGGCCAGGCTTGGCCAAGCCGTTGGTCGATCAGTTGGCGCAGGTGGTGTTGCGCAAAGTGCTCAATGGCGATGCGTTCGTCGTGCCGTCAGGTGCATGGAAGGCATTGGGCGCCGAGGCGCAGAATGCGACACAGCGGCTTGAGTTTTTGATCGGCGTGCCGCTTCGCGACGTCAATGACGAAGTCATCGGTGGATTGTTGGCCAGTGGCCGCGAAGTGCTCAACGACGGCAGTATTGTTCCGGCGGCGACGCGCGCATTTGCCGCGCGGGTTTCCACCGAATTGGATCTCGAACACGCACTTGATCAAGGGCGCGCCAAAGGCCTGCAGGATTCGCTGACCGGGTTGCCCAACCGGTTGCTGTTCAACGATCGCCTCGAAACCACGATTCGTGAAGCGCACCGGACCGGCGAGATGTTTGCGGTGCTGTTCGTCGATCTGGATCGCTTCAAGAACGTCAACGATAGCCTGGGACATGGCGTCGGTGATGAGCTACTGCTGGCGGTTGCCAAGCGTCTGCGCGCTGCGATCCGTGGCAGTGATACGGTGGCGCGTTATGCTGGCGACGAGTTCACCGTCATCCTGCGCCACATTGTGCAACGCGATGACGTAACCCGCATCGCCGACAAGATCTGCCGCGTGCTGGAATCGCCGCTGACCATCAGCGACAGCCGCGAGCTGCACATCACCGCCAGTATCGGCATCAGTTTCTATCCCGATGATGCCGATAGCGCCGAGAAGCTGCTTCAGCACGCCGACGTCGCGATGTACAACGCCAAGGGCATGGGCCGCAACAACTATCAAGCCTACGTCGCGGTGCCCGAGGAATCGCATCAGCAGCGTCTGGCGCTGGAGGCCAAGCTGCGTCTGGCCGAGCGCAACGGCGAGCTGCGCGCCTACTATCAGCCGCAGGTGTCGGCGCAGACTGAAGACATCATCGGCATGGAAGCCCTGATCCGCTGGGAGCATCCTGAGCTGGGCATGATCTCGCCCGGTTTCTTCATTCCGCTGGCTGAGGAAACCGGCCTGATCATGCCGATCGGCGAATGGGTGCTGCGTACCGCCTGTGCCGATACCAAGCGCTGGCATACGCGTTTTGGTCATCCACTGCGCGTCAGCGTAAATCTCTCGGCGCTGCAACTGCGCCAGACCAGTCTGGTCGAAACCGTGCGCAGCGTGCTGGCCGAAACCAAGCTGGAGCCCCAGTTCCTGGAACTGGAAGTGACCGAGAGCATCAATGTCAAATCCATCCCCAACCTGATCGAAACCCTGCAGGGCCTACGCGATTTGGGTTGCTCGATCGCCATCGACGATTTCGGCACCGGCCAGAGTTCGCTCGACTACATCCGACGTTTCCCGGCTGATCGCATCAAGATCGATCAGGTATTCGTTCGCAATATCGGCGTCGACCCGGACGACGAGGCCATCGTGCGCGCCACCATCAATATGGCGCAGAGCCTGAACCGCGGCGTGATCGCCGAAGGCGTCGAATACGAAGAGCACCTGGAATTCCTGCGCGAAAACGGCTGCGACGAGCTCCAGGGCTACCTGTTCAGCCGCCCGCTGCCGGCGGCCACGTTCGAAAGCATGATGTCGGAGCGCGAAAAACTGGTCACTGGCCAGGCCGCGGCACGCTGATTTTGTAGAGCGGGGCTTGCTCCGCTGCTGTTGATCTTGATGTCGAGACCAAAGCCCAACCCAGAGCAGCGGAGCAAGCCCCGCCTATGACCGAAGGGGCTTTCAACAGCGCAGCTGGTCATCCCTTGGGACAATGGCAAAAGCAACATCAGCATCAAGAGCAGCGGAGCAAGCCCCGCTCAACTTCAATGAACTTTTTCCAGCTTTGCCTGTCTTAATCCGCGTTCCCAACGGAGATCGCGTGAATGGCCTTTTCGCTTGCTGCATTGCCAGTCGTCGCCAGGATCGGTAAAAAGCTATCCCTATCCCCGGCGAATACGGGCACGGCGCGACAGGAGAAGGGTTTGAGCGAGCAGGATGCCGATATCACCCTGGTCAAGCGTGTCCAGAATGGCGAGCGTGGACCCTTTGACCTGTTGGTGCGCAAGTATCAGCACAAGGTGTTTGGCATCATCTCGCGCTACATCCCCAACCATGCTGAATGCCAGGATGTGGCTCAGGACACCTTCCTGCGGGCGTATCGGGCCATCGGCAATTTTCGCGGCGAAAGTGCTTTCTACACCTGGCTGTACACCATTGCCACCAATACCGCCAAGAACCACCTGGTAGCGCAGGGGCGCCGGCCGCCCATGGACGATGTGCCGATCGAGGATGCCGAGTACTTTGAAGGTGCCCTGCGCATGAAGGAAACCTCGACCCCCGAGCGTGAGCTGATGCGCCAGGAAATCGAGCGTGCGGTGACCAGCGCGGTGGATGGCCTGCCCGACGAGCTGCGTATGGCCATCACCCTTCGCGAGGTGGATGGGCTGAGTTACGAGGAAATTGCGCAAAGCATGGATTGCCCGATCGGAACGGTACGCTCACGCATCTTCCGTGCGCGTGAAGCGATTGATTTGAAATTACGCCCGCTGCTGGGCCAGAATGAGGAAAGGATGGAGGTCGTATGAACGACTCGATTCGCGAGCAACTGTCGGCCATGGCCGATGGCGAAATGGAAGCCGAAGGCACTCGCTTTCTGCTCAAGCGCCTTGAGCGCGACGGTGAATTCCGCGGCGTCTGGGAGCGTTACCACCTGATGCGCGATTGTCTGCGTCATCAGGGCACGATGGCGCCGCCGGATTTCTGTACCGGAGTTTCTGCGCTGATCGACGCTGAAGCGAACGCGGCACGCCGACAACCGGCGACGCGCAGCTCCTGGCGGGGCCTGGGCGGCGCTGCCATCGCTGCCGGCGTTGCCGCGGTCGCGTTGTTCGGTGTGCGCATGTCCCCGGTTTCTGAAGAAAATGCGCTGGGCAGCGCCAATCTCGCGCAGACCGCGCCGATGACGACCAGTGATCTGGTACCGGCCTGGCAACTGGCGCCGGTCGCGGACCGCGAGCAGTTCCTGCTGGTGCGCCAGCCGATTTCTAGCGAAATCGATAACTACTTTGCACGTCATGGCGAAGCCGCTGGCGGCATTGGCCCGCTCGGTCCGCTGCCGTCGGTGCTGGCGGTAGCGCACGCGCCCGCTGGCCGCGCACAAGGAGAGAAGGCGTGCGATTCAGCGCGTTGCTGATCCGATTGGTTTTGGGCGTCCTGACGCCCTTCGCAGCGCAGGCCGATGATGTCGCTGAGTGGCTGCAAAAGCTGCAGACCGCGCAGTCGCAGCGCAGCTACGAAGGTGTCGTGATCTATCTGCACGATGGCCGCGTTGACCAGATACATATCGTCAGCCGCCCGGGTGTGGATCCCTTTCAGCGATTTGCCAGCCTGAGCGGCAGTCAGCGCGAGATGCTCAAATCCGGTGGCCAGATCCGCTCGCTGGAGCCGAGTCAGGCACCTGTGGCCTGGCCTGCGATGGCGGCTCCGACCATGCGCCTGGACAGCCGCAAGGTGGCGCGGCTCTATCAACTGCAGATGGTTGGCAATGATCGAGTCGCCGGTTTCGCCGCGCGCATGATCGAAGCGGCGCCGATGGATGCGCTGCGCTATGGGCAGCGTTTATGGATCGATCAGGAAACAGGCCTGTTGCTCGGGGCTGCACTGATTGGTCAGCGCCGGGAAGTGCTGGAGCAGGTCATGTTTGCTCAGCTCGCGATGGAGGGCGGCAACAGCGGTGCCTCGTTGCCGCCGGCGGCAACGGTCGATACCCAGGGCAAGGTCAAGCTGCTGCCGGGCTTTGAGCTGATCGGCGGGCGTATCGACAGCGCGCGGGGAGTGGAACAACGTGTCTACAGCGATGGTCTGGCCACCGTATCGGTCTATATCGAACAGCGCCAGGGCAACGAAAACGGCGGCGAGTTCGCCACGCGCCGCGGTGCGGTGCAGCTCTATGGCCGACAAACCGGCGCCACGCGCGTCGTCGCCGTGGGCGCGGTGCCGCCGGAATCGACCAAGCGCCTGGTTGACGCCACCTTCGAATCTCTGGTCGCCGCGAAATAGGTGTTTCTATGCCATTGGATGGGGCGTGTCGTGGGAACTATCCACGCGTTCGCCGCACCAATGCAGCGCCCTTGAGATTTACCTGATCGACCATAGCTGATCACTCGCGCGCGACTCCGGCAGCAAGCGTCCAGCTTGTCGCTGCGAGCCGTAGCAACGCCCAATTCGATACAATTTGCCTCGTTTCAGGAGTAGCAGAACCATGATGCCCGTTCGTACCATTTCCCTGTCGACGGCCTTGTTGCTGGCGGTTGCCGCTGTAGGCGGTGCCCATGCGCAGTCACTGCCGGATTTCACCGGCCTGGTCGAGCGCAATGCGCCGACCGTGGTCAATATCACCGCCACCAAAACGGCGGGATCGAACTCCAACGATCCCTCGGCGTTCGGGGACGAGGAAGTGCCCGAGATCTTCCGTCGCTTCTTCGGCGATCCTCGGCAACTGCAGCAGCCGGAGGCGCGCGAACGTATTTCCGGTGGATCGGGGTTTATCGTCTCGGCCGACGGCTATCTGCTGACCAATCATCACGTCATCGACGGCGCCGACGAAATCAATGTGCGTTTGAAGGATCGTCGCGAGTTCAAGGCCAAGTTGATCGGCAGCGATCAGCAGAGTGACGTGGCCCTGCTCAAGATCAATGCCACCGGCCTGCCCGCCGCAACCCTGGGCGATTCGAGCAAGCTCAAGCCGGGCCAGTGGGTGGTCGCGATCGGATCGCCATTCAACCTCGATTTCTCAGTCACCGCCGGCATCGTCAGTGCGGTCGGACGCAATCTGGGCGACCAGCAGCGCTATGTGCCCTTCATCCAGAACGACGTCGCGATCAACCGCGGCAACTCCGGCGGGCCATTGTTCAATCTGGCTGGCGAGGTAGTGGGTATCAACTCGCAGATATTCTCCAACACCGGTGGTTCGATCGGATTGAGCTTCGCGATTCCCATCGACTATGCCAATCAGGTCGTAGCGCAGCTCAAGAGTAAGGGCAAGGTTGCGCGTGGCTATCTTGGGGTTGGTCTGCAGGAAGTCACCAGTACCAATGCCCAGGCGCTCGGTTTGCCGCGCGTTTCCGGTGCCCTGGTGTCGCAGGTCGACAAGGCCACCCCGGCTGCCAAGGCCGGTCTCAAGGTTCAGGACGTGATTCTTCGTTTCGAAGGTCAGCATGTCGAGCGCTCGGGCGATCTGCCGCCGATGGTCGGTGCCACCCCGCCGGGTACGCGCATCAAGCTGGGCATTTTCCGTGACGGCAAGGAGTTGGAAGTGCCGCTGGTGGTAGGTGAGTTGCCGGGCGCGGTAGGCGCCGCCGAGCCCGATGTCGAAGCGGCGGGCGAGACCGGCGATGCGATCGGCCTGGCGGTCAGCGACATCGGCGCCGATCAACGCGAACAATTGTCAGTGGAAGCGGGTGAGGGCGTGCTGATTGAGCGTGTCATCGAGCCCGGAGCCCGCCGCGCCGGATTGCAGTCAGGCGATGTGGTGTTGATGGTTGGGCGTTCCAAGGTAGGCAGCGTGGCGCAGTTCAAATCGGTAGCCCGGGCCTTGCCCAAAGGCCAGCCGGTGATGTTGCTGGTACGCCGCGGGGGCAATAATCGCTTCGTCACCTACGAAATCGGCGAGTAACTCACATGTGGGAGCGGCCTCCGGCCGTGATGCTCCTGCTCCGGTGCTTAATAGAGCCAGAGCATCGCGGCGAGACGCCGCTCCCACAGAATTCGCTTTCCCTGCCGGATTGGCCAATTCGAGCCGGAACGTCAGGGCTTCATGCCATAATCCGCCATTCCCTCGTATACAAGGCGCCCTGGTCAAGGGATCCTCTGGACGCAGTGCACCGTCGGTGCCCGTGTTCCAAGAGATTCCCAAGTCAGGGCTTTGGCTTGGCATGAAACACATCAGAAACTTCTCCATCATCGCCCATGTCGATCATGGCAAGTCCACGCTCGCAGATCGCTTCATCCAAATCTGCGGTGGCCTGCAGGATCGCGAAATGGAGGCGCAGGTGCTCGACTCCAATCCGATCGTGCGCGAACGCGGCATCACCATCAAGGCGCAGAGCGTCTCGCTGCCGTTCACCGCGAAGGATGGCGAAACCTATCTGCTGAACTTCATCGACACGCCCGGCCACGTGGATTTCTCGTACGAGGTTTCGCGCTCTCTGGCCGCCTGCGAAGGCGCATTGCTGGTGGTTGATGCGGCGCAGGGCGTCGAGGCGCAGAGCGTCGCCAACTGCTACACCGCGGTCGAGATGGGGCTTGAGGTACTGCCGGTCCTGAACAAGATCGATCTGCCGACCTCTGATGTCGAGAAGGTCAAGAAGGAAATCGAAGCCATCATCGGCATCGATGCCAGCGAAGCGATCCAGGTCAGCGCCAAAACCGGGTTGAACGTGCGTGATGTACTCGAAGCCATTGTCGAACTCATTCCGCCACCCAAACCACGTGAAAGCAACCAGCTGCAGGCGCTGATCATCGATTCCTGGTTCGACAATTATCTCGGCGTGGTGTCGCTGGTACGCGTGATGCAGGGCGAGATCAAGCCGCGCGACAAAATCCTGGTGATGTCGACCGGACGCACCCACGAAGTCGATCATGTCGGGATCTTCACGCCCAAGCGCAAAGTGCAGGACCGCCTCGGTCCCGGCGAAGTGGGTTTCGTCTGCGCCTCGATCAAGGAAGTACACGGCGCGCCGGTGGGCGACACGCTGACCATGGCCAACAACCCGGCCCCGAGCGCGCTTCCCGGCTTTCAGAAGGTCCAGCCGCGCGTGTTTGCCGGGCTGTTTCCGACCGATGCCGATGACTACCCGGACATGCGCGAGGCGCTGGAAAAGTTGACGCTGAACGACTCCTCGCTGTATTTCGAGCCGGAGAGCTCCGAGGCGCTGGGCTTCGGTTTCCGCTGCGGATTCCTCGGCATGCTGCACATGGAAATCGTGCAGGAACGCCTGGAGCGCGAATACGATCTCGACCTGATCACCACCGCGCCGACTGTGGTCTATCAGCTGCTGAAGACCGACGGCACGGTGATGGATCTGGACAACCCGTCCAAGCTCCCGGCCCTCAACATGGTCGAAGAAATCCGCGAGCCCATCATCCAGGCCAGCATCCTGACGCCACCCGACCACGTCGGCAACGTCATCTCGCTGTGCGAGGAAAAGCGTGGCCGCCAGGTGTCGATCAATTACCTCGGCAGCCAGGTGCAGATCGTCTATGAGCTGCCCCTCGCTGAAGTGGTGCTGGATTTTTTCGATCGGTTGAAGTCCGCCAGCCGTGGCTATGCCTCGCTGGACTATCACTTCCTGCGCTTCGATGTCGGCAATTTTGTGCGCCTGGACGTGCTGATCAATGGCGACAAGGTCGACGCTCTGTCCACCATCGTGCATCGCTCGCTGGCCGATCGTCGCGGCCGTGACCTCTGCGAGAAGATGAAAGATCTGATCCCCAGGCAGATGTTCGATGTGGCGATTCAGGCGTCGATCGGTGCGCAGATCATTGCGCGCTCCACGGTCAAGGCGATGCGCAAGAACGTGCTGGCCAAGTGCTATGGCGGCGACGTCAGTCGCAAGCGCAAGCTCTTGGACAAGCAGAAGGAAGGCAAGAAGCGCATGAAGCAGGTTGGCCGCGTCGAGATTCCGCAGGAAGCTTTCCTGGCTGTACTGCAGACCGATAGCAAGTAGGAAACCTCGGAATAAATCACCATATCGTCTTCACTAAACTGCTTATTGCTTACTACACCCCCGTTTTCAACAGCGAAGCTGGTCGCTCTCAACAGCGGAGCTGGTCAACCTGCGGTTTTTACCCCTGACTTAGGGAAGCTCGGAATAATTCACCACATCAACTTCGTTACACAGCTTATTGCTTGCCACTCCCCCAAAAACCTGCGGTTTTTGCCCCCTGACTCAGGGGACTATCGCGGCTCCCGACTTGTTCAGAGGATACTTAGGGGCTGTCGCGGCTCCGAACTGGTTCAGGGGAACCTTCGACGTTGATCGCCGCCTAATCCTAATTCCCATCTGGACCCGACATGGATCACATAAAGTTCGACTTTGCGCTTTTGCTGGTGGTGTTGACTGCCTTCACCGGCGTCATATACGGGCTCGATCGCCTGTTGTTCGCCAAGCGCCGCCTCGCCCGCCTCGGACCGGACGCGCAGGAGCCGACGCTGGTTGAATACTGCCGCTCGTTCTTTCCAGTGATCTTGTTCGTACTGTTGATTCGTTCCTTTCTGGCCGAACCGTTTCGCATTCCTTCCGGCTCGATGATGCCTACCCTGCTGGTTGGCGACTTCATCCTGGTCAACAAATTCGCCTACGGCATCCGGCTGCCGGTGCTCAACACCACGCTGATCGAGGTTGGCAAGCCCAGGCGTGGCGATGTTGCCGTATTCAAATATCCCGGTATGGGTCCGAACGACAAAGCGCGCGGTAGCGATTACATCAAACGCGTCATCGGCCTGCCGGGGGATGTGATCGAGTTTCGAGACAATTTCATATGGGTGAATGGGGTCAAGGTCGAGCAACAGACAGTCGGCACCTACCAGCCGGACGGCGACCGGCCGGACCAGAAGGGACATTGGGTGCGCAGCGAGCAACTTCCCGGGCGCGAGCACGACATTTTGCAGGACCCCAGCCCGGTGTTCGCACCCTGGTTCAGAGATCGCTGGGAGGTCGGAGCGGGCGAGTATTTTGTGATGGGCGACAACCGGGACAACAGCCAGGACAGCCGCTTTTGGGGTATGGTGCCGGAGGAAAATCTGGTTGGGCGCGCCTTCTTTATCTGGTTCAGCTTCGACATGGAATACGGCGATTTCGACTACCACCGCATTGGTACCGTCATCAGAGGAGGTCAGTAAAATGAAATTCGATCGTTTTCAACGCGGCATCACCTTGCTGGGCTTTATCATCATGCTCGCCATCGCCGGATTCTTTGCTTTCCTGGGCATGAAGGTCGGCCCAGCGTATCTGGAGTACATGAACGTTTCGACTGCAATGAAGGGTGTGGCGCTTGAACCCGGTGTCGGCAAGTGGTCGCAGGCGCAGATCAAGACGGCGTTGATCAAGCGCCTGAGTATGAACTACGTCGACCAAAAGCACGTGAACATGAAGCACTTCGAGATCAAGCGTATCGGTGGCGGTCAGACCTTGCGCGTCGCCTACGAGGTGCGCGAGGACTTGTTGTACAACCTGGATTACGTTGCCACGTTCGAGAAAACCGTGAGCTTGTCGCGGAACGATACGATGCCTTGATGTCCGTCGTGAGCGCCCGCCCTCTACCGCAGACACTGTTCGAACAGGCGCTGACCCATCGCAGCATGGGGGCGCACAACAACGAGCGTCTAGAGTTTCTCGGCGACGCGCTGGTCAACCTGATCGTTGCCGAGATGTTGTTCGAGCGCTTTCCCAAATGCGACGAAGGCGCGATGACGCGAATGCGTGCCAGTCTGGTGCGCGAGCCATCGCTGGCGGCGCTGGCGCGCCAGCTTGGGTTGGGCGATAGGCTCAAGCTTGGGCCGGGGGAGCTGAAAAGTGGCGGCCACCGCCGCGATTCGATTCTCGCTGATGCGTTGGAAGCGATGGCGGCGGCGTACTTTCTCGAGGAAGGCTGGGCTGCTGCGCGCGAGCGGCTGCGCGATTGGTTCGACCCCATACTCACCGATATCGGACCGGAGCATTTCAGCAAGGACGGCAAGACCCGCCTGCAGGAATGGATGCAGGCGCGGTCGTTGGGATTGCCGGATTATCAGTTGCTGGACAGCACAGGTCCGGATCATGCCAAGACGTTTCGTGCCAGCTGCAGCGTGGCATTGCTGGAGCGCAGCGCGACGGCTGAAGGGGCCAATCGAAAACTGGCGGAAACGCGCGCGGCCGAGGCGCTTTTGACACAACTTGAAAACGAAGGGCGCACGTCGCCCGAGCAGGGGAAAACTGTTTGAGTGTTGAATCCACCCATCGTTTCGCAACCGTTGCCGTGGTCGGCAGGCCCAATGTCGGCAAGTCCACCTTGCTCAACGCATTGATTGGGTATCGACTCTGCATCACAGCATCCAAGCCGCAGACCACGCGCCATCGATTGCTGGGTGTGCTGACGCGGCCGCAGGCGCAGCTGGCGTTTCTGGACACGCCGGGGATACACCGCGGGCAGACGCGCGCGCTCAATCGCGCGCTCAATCGCACTGCGAAAGCGGCGGCTGACGAAGCCGATCTCAACGTCTGGGTACTCGATGTACTCAATCGCAACGAAGAAGATGAAGCGGTTGGCGAATTGCTCAGGCAGCAGGGCAAGCCGCTGGTGATCGCCATCAACAAGATTGATCGCTTTGCCGACAAGGCGGCGCTGCTGCCGATGTTGTCGGAGCTGCAGGAGCGCTACGCGCCCATGGCGATCGTGCCGATATCGGCGCTGAAGAACAAAGGCATCGACCAGTTGCGCGACACCTTGATCGGCTTGGCACCGGCGGGTGAGGCGCAGTTTGAGGAAGACGACATCACCGATCGCAGCGAAAAGTTTCTTGCCGCCGAGCGTGTGCGCGAACAGGTTGTGCGTCTGCTGCGCGATGAATTACCGTTTTCGACCACGGTGGAAATCGAGAATTTCAAGCGCGAAGGCAATCTGCTGCGACTTGCCGCGGTGATCTGGGTTGAACGCGAAGGCCAGAAGGCCATCGTGATCGGCAAGGGCGGCGCGCAGCTGAAAACCATCGGCACTCAGGCACGGCAGTCGCTGGAAGGGCTGTTTTCGTGCAAGGTGCATCTGGAAACCTGGGTACGTGTGCGCGAGAACTGGAGCGACGACGAGCGCGCGCTCAAGCGCTTCGGGCTCGATCAGATCTGATGGCTCGGCGCTGCCTGTAACTTGGAAATGGACCCGTCTCTCCGGTATTGATCATGGCATCGGTAACCAGGATTGAAGCCGAACCGGCCTTCGTACTGCACGAGCGGCCGTACCGCGAGACCAGTGCTCTGCTGGAAGTGCTGACCCGGGATCACGGACGCATTGGCGTGGTGGCCCGCGGCTTGCGCGCCAGCAAGCCAAGGGTGCAACGCGGCACCTTAAGACCCTTTCAATGCATCGCGCTCGGCCTGCGCCTCAGCGGCGAGATGGCACAGCTGCTGAGCGCTGAAACACTGGGGCATCCGCTGCATCTGCAAGGCGATGCGCTGCGAGCGGGTCTCTATGTCAATGAGCTGCTGGCGCGTATGATCGAACGCCACGACCCGCATCCGGAAGTGTTTCAGCGCTATGCGCAACTGCTCACCGAGTTGCAGGATGCTGGCGTGCTGGCCTGGAACCTGCGCCGATTTGAGCGTGACGTAATGGCCATGCTTGGCTTCGGGCTGCAGCTGACGCATGAGGCGAACACCGGCGCCGAGCTCGATCCCGATGTCGAATACGAATATCGCCCCGAGCAAGGCCCCTGCCGCAGCAATGCGCTGCGCGCCGGCGCGCGTTGCCGCGGCAGTGCCCTGATAGCGCTGGAGCTGGATCACACTCCTGCGATTGCGGATATCGGCGCATTGCGTCTGCTGATGCGCGGCATCATTCAACACCATCTGGGTGGCCGTGAACTCGATGCATGGCGCGTTCTGGCCGGCCCTTCGAATGCCTAGCCGACGCGCCTTCGCGTAGTGGTGACACCGAGACACCCAGGGCATTATTTTCCGGTAACGACGGTGGTGGAGGCGGTCAAATGCTGCAGAAGTCGATCGATTGCCAGCTGCCAGGATTCGAGGACCGCCGCATCGGGCGTCCGCGTGCCCGATTGGTCGAGCAGGCATAGCAATTGTTTGGCGCCGCAGAACCCCAATGCGGATTTCATCCGGTGCACACAGGCGCGCAACATCAAGTCATCGCGTGCGGCATGGGCAGTGTCGAGTTGCGTGCGATACACCGGCAGTTCCTGGGCCAACAGCAGGCGCAGGCCGATCAGTACGTCACTACTGCCACAGGCCTGGATGCCGGCAACGTCGTCCAATATCGGGGCGGCAGCCATGGTTTCGGACGCGGACTGCGGACGCGCATCACCCAGGCCGGTGACTCCGCAAATCGTCAGCGCATGGCGCAGCCGGGATCGATGGATGGGCTTTTCCATGGCATCGGCAAACCCTGCTTCGATCAGCGCGTCGAAGCGCGCGTCGTCCAGTTCGGCGCTCATTGCCACTGCTGCGGTACGTTGATTCGGACCCTGCCCGGGCGTACGCAGCGCACGCAGCAAGGTTTGCGCATCACCGTCACCGAGCTGGCAGTCCAGTACCAGCGCATCGAACGCCTGACTACTGCCTATTTCGATTGCCTGGCTGACCAGGACGGCGGCGTCGACGCGACAGCCCAGCGCCGACAGATGCGCCTGCACCACTTCGCGCGTGATGGCGTCGTCTTCGACCAGCAGGACCCGTGGTTTAGCGACAAGCATTTTTTAACCCCCTGGCTGCGAAGATTAGCGCCATGCGTAGCGTTGTCACCATCATCCTGTATTTCACCCTGGTCATGTCGGCGCACGGCTGGGATCTTCACGTGGGCGCCGCCCGCATGCCAGGCGTCGAAGTTCAGAGGTTGGGCGTCCACCGATCCGGCGATCAGGTAAAGATTGTCGCAGGCACAATCGTGGTGCCTGACGCGCAGTTCAAGCAGCAGGATATCGCCTGGGATTGCGCCATCAGCAGCGATCCCGGGCAGGGTATGGTCTGCGCCGGCAATGTTCGTGCTGCAGTGCCCAATTGGAACGGCAGTCTGCGCCTTGCGCATTCGCAGCAGCAAACAACTGCCGCATTGCGTGTCGGCCAAGCCCGATTGAACTGGCAGGCGCCAGCCGTTGCGGCAGCCGGCGTCGAGGGCCGACTGACCGTACAGAAGCTGCCTCTCGCATGGCTGCAATCCAGGTTCTCTGAGGCCTGGCCGGATCTGGCTTCGATCAGCGGCAGCGTGGATGCTGATCTAGCCTTGAGCGGGGGCGCGAGCCGGCTCAGTGGGACTCTGGCGCTGAATGACGTCAACTTCGATTCGCAACTAGGCGACATCGCGGGCGCAGAACTCAGTCTTGCGGGCAATCTCGAAGTCGGGCTGGATAAGCATCCAAAGGTGCTTTGGAAGGTGGCGCGGCCACGTGGCCAGGTATTGCTCGGCGCGGTGTACTTCGACTTGCCCGCGAGTGAAAGCCTGCTGGAAATCAACGCTTCCGTCGACGATAAAGGGGTTTGGCAGCTGCCGATGCTGGCCTGGCGCGACGCGGATGGCCTGGAATTCAAGGCGGCTGCACATCGGGCGGAGCCGGATCATGTCGATGTACGCATCATCCAGCTCAACGCCGAACTTGGTCCGGTCTCGGAACGTTATCTCGGCACCGCATTGGCGACTGCCGGATTCGATGGGTTGGATCTGCAGGGCCAGGTCAGCGCCAGCGGCCGATTTATCGATGGTGCCTGGCAGGCGTTCGATGTCGATCTGCAGAATGTGCGTATTGCCGATCCTGCCGAGCGCATCCAGGTGGGCGACCTCAACGCTGAGCTGAGAATGGACGCCATCGCGGCGGTCAATACGCTGCATTGGAAGCAGGCGCGAATCTATCGAATTCCGCTCGGCGATAGCAGTGCCCGCTGGCACTGGACGCCGGAGCGGCTTTGGCTGGCAGAGCCTTTGTCGCTGGCGATGCTGGGCGGCACACTGCGCTTGCCATCACTGGAACGCAGGCGTGTCGATGGTCACTCGGATTGGCGTGGGGCCATCGAACTGGATCAGCTCGATGTGCTCAACCTCACCACGGCTTTGGATTTGCCGCACTTCTCCGGTTCCCTGTCCGGGCGTCTGCCGGGATTCCATTTCCGGGAAGGTGGTTTCACTGCCGAGGGTGATATCGAATTGAAGGTATTCGATGGTCAGATGCGGGTTTCCGGATTCAGCAGCGAGCGCACCTTTGGCGTCGCGCCCACGCTGGGTGCTGATATCACCTTCGACAACCTCGATCTCAAGCAGCTGAGTTCGGTGCTGGATTTCGGCGAGATCACCGGGTGGCTGGACGGCGAGATCAAGGGATTGCGCATGCTGGATTGGGCGCCCATGGCGTTCGATGCGCGTCTTCGCACCGACAGCAGCTATCCCGGCAAGCGTCGCATCAGCCAGCGTGCGGTGCAGGGCCTGTCGTCCGTGGGCGGCGGCGGTTCGACGATGAACAACCCGATCATGCGTCTGGTGGATTCCTTCAGCTACAGCGAGATCGGTCTGAACTGTAGATTGGTCGACAATGTCTGTGAAATGGGCGGACTCGATCGCAGTGGCGCTGGGTACACTATTCTGCGTGGCGCAGGCCTGCCGCGCCTCACCGTGGTCGGACATCAACGCAAAGTCGACTGGCCCGTGTTGCTGTCGCGGTTGCAGGCAGTATCCTCGGGTCAGGCGCCAGTCATCGAATGAATCGCATCATCGCACCAAGTCAGCATTCGCATCCAAGGAGCCGCAACGTGTCGAACGAACCGAGATTGAATAAGTCGAGCTGGAAGAAGATCGGGTTCACCGGATTGCTGATGGGGTTGCTGGTCAGCGCCTGCGTCACCATCAATGTCTACTTCCCGGAAGCGGAAGTGCAGGAGGCTGCGGGCGAATTCATCGACAAGGTCATCGGCAACGATGCCGATGCCGCCGCACCGGAGGCCACTGCGCCCGGGCAGCCGACTTCATTCCGATTCGAATTCGCGCTGATCAGCTCGGCCTATGCTGCGGCCGATCTCAGCATTGAAACGCCGGCGATCAAGGCCATCCAGCAGCGTATGGCTGATCGCTTCGCCACTGCGTTGGAAAAACACTTCACCAGCGGCGCGCTGGGCCTCAAACGCGACGGGCTGATCGAACTGCGTGATGCCGCCAGCCTGCCGCTGCCGGATCGTGCCGCGGTCAAGCAGCTGGTCGCCGATGAGAACCGTGACCGTGCCGCCGTGTACCGCGAGATCGCGGTCGCCAACGATCACCCGGAGTGGGAGGCCGAAATACGCAGCACCTTCGCCGAACAATGGATCAGCAAGGCGCGCAAGGGCTGGTACTACCAGGACGTCAAGGGCGCCTGGGTGCAGAAATAGCGTCAATGAAAAAATGTAGGAGCGGCGTGAGCCGCGATGCTCTTGCTCTGACTGCCGAGAGAAGAGCAAGAGCATCGCGGCTGACACCGCTCCTACACATTGCCGCGCCTGCACGCAGTTGTGAAACAATACGCGGCTACTTGATCAGGCAATCATCGTGAGCCGCAAAAACCAGAAATTCCGCGCGCCACTGATCGTCGAACTCGACATCCACGATCTGCTGCATGATGGCCGTGGCGTTGCCCGGCACGAAGGCAAGGCCGTATTCGTCAGTGGTGCCTTGAATGGCGAGCGCGTCAGCGCCAGCATCCACGAGCGTCATCGCAGCTACGACGAAGCCCATACGGTGGAAGTGCTGCAGGCCAGTCCCGACCGGGTGGCGCCGCGCTGCGCGCATTTCGGCGTCTGTGCCGGCTGCGTGCTGCAACACCTGCAGCCCGAAGCGCAGATCGCTGCCAAACAGAAAACCCTGCTCGACAATCTGCAGCGCATTGGCAACGTCGAGGCCGAGGCGCTGTCGCCGGTGCTGAGCGGCGATCCCTGGGGTTATCGGCGGCGCGGCCGGCTGTCGGTGCGCCATGTCGAGAAAAAGGGCCGCACCCTGGTCGGCTTCCGCGAGCTCAATGGCAAATATGTCGCCGATATCCAGCACTGCCATGTGCTGGACCCGCGCATCGGCGGACGCATTCAGGCCATCGCTGAAATGGTGTCGGGCCTGGATGCGCGCAACAGCCTGCCGCAGATCGAAATCGCGATTGCTGATGCCACCATCGCCCTGGTGTTCCGTCATCTCAACGCGCTCTCGGCAG
Source organism: Lysobacterales bacterium (assembly GCA_031391205.1). GTDB lineage: Bacteria > Pseudomonadota > Gammaproteobacteria > Xanthomonadales > Ahniellaceae > 0-14-3-00-62-12. The sequence goes on from JANMUE010000418.1 coordinate 26,118, forward strand.
CGGACACGCAGCGGCTGGTCGACTTCGGTATCCGCGAGCAGATCGCCATCCTGTTGCAGCCGGGCAATAACGACACCGTGCACGCGCTGCATCCGCAGCAGGTCGATCTCTCATTCCGCATTCCGCATTACGACATCACGCTGGATTTTCGCCCGCTGGATTTCATCCAGGTCAATGGCGCGATGAACGAGCGCATGATCGAACACGCGCTGGCCCTGCTTGATGTGCAGCAGGATGAGGACGTGCTGGATCTGTTCTGCGGTCTTGGCAACTTCACATTGCCCATCGCGCGCCACGCACGCTCCGTGGTCGGCGTTGAAGGCGAGCATGGCCTGGTCGAACGTGCGCGCCAGAATGCCGAACGCAACGGTATCGCCAACGCCGAATTCTTTGTCGCCGATCTCTGCGTCGATCAGCGCCACACCGAATGGGCGTCGCGGCGTTATCACAAACTGCTGCTCGACCCGGCGCGCGCCGGCGCCGACAAAGTGATCGAGTGGCTGCCGAACAAGCATCTCAAGCGTATCGTCTATGTCAGCTGCCACCCCGGCTCGCTGGCGCGGGATGCCGGGCTGCTGGTGCATCAGCATCATTTCAAGCTCAAGAGCGCCGGGGTAATGGACATGTTTCCGCACACCGCGCATGTCGAATCGATCGCGGTGTTCGAGCGGTGAAGCGACCCACTGCAAGAATGTGCGTTGCTGTTGCGTTGTAGGAGCGGGGCCCGACCCCCACGCTCTAGTGCTGTCGTCGCTTGTAAAAATAAAAGTTGTGAGCGAACGGGTCTGGCCCCGCTCCTACAAAGACTTGTATCCGAGAATCACAACGCTACTTGGCCTTCGGGCTAACGCGGAACGAACCGAATCGCCTGTCCGCCCCCAGCAGCAAGACGAACCGTCAACGTATCCGCACTGCTGACCTTGCGCTTCTCGATCGCGAATTCGAAGGGCGCCGTCTTCCAATGCGCCTTGTCGCCATCACGATAAATTTCAGCGGTGTAGGTCTTGCGTGGATCGAGGAAACTCAACGGTACCTGCAACACCCGTCCGCTTTCATCGGTGCCCGCACCCAGGTACCAGGCATCGCTGTTGCGATCCTTGCGTGCGATGGTGACGTAGTCGCCGACTTCGCCATTGAGTACGTGCGTTTCGGACCAATCGACCGGTACGTCCTTGATGAACTGGAAGGCATCCATGTGCTTGGCGTAGTTCTCAGGCAGATCGGCGACCATCTGGATCGGGCTGTAGATCAGCACATAGAGCGCGAGCTGCTTGGCCAATGTCGTCTGTACCGCCTGGCCACGGCCCTGCAGGCTGAGAATGCCCGGCGTGAAATCCATCGGGCCGGACAGCATGCGGGTGAATACCAGATTGATCTCGTGTTCGGGCGGATTCGGTGGATTGCCCCAGGCGGCATATTCCATGCCGCGTGCGCCTTCGCGCGCCACCCAGTTCGGATAGGTGCGGCGCAGTCCGGTGTCCTTGATCGGCTCATGCGGATTGATCGCGATTTGACGTTTCGCCGCCTCGGTGACCACGCGCAGATGATGCCGCGACATCCATTGCCCATCGTGCCATTCGCGTCGCACCACGCCATCGCCATCGTTGCGTTCGGCTTGACCGGCGTCGGCGACGTAGCCGGTCTTGATCACGTCGATTCCGAGGTCGCGATAAAGGTCCAGCGCTGCGCCCAGTTGCTTCTCATAATGGCTGACGGCGCCACCGGTCTCGTGATGGCCGACGATGTGCACGCTTTTGCGTTTAGCGTATGCAGTGACTTCCTGCAGATCGAAATCCGGGGTCGCCCTGGTGAAGTCGAAATTATTGCCATTGCCGAACCAGTCGCCATCCCAGCCCACGTTCCAGCCCTCGATCAGCACGCCGCGGATGCCGTGTTCGGCAGCGAAGTCGATATGGCGTTTGGCATTTGCCGTGGTGGCGCCGTGGCGCGCACCGGTGGCCCAGCTGCTCTTGTCCAGATGCATTTCCCACCAGATGCCCATGTACTTGGCTGGCGTGAACCAGCTGACATCGCCCAGCGCATTGGGCTCGTTGAGATTGAGGATAAGATCGGATTCGTACAGGCCGCCGGCACTATCGGCGATCTGAAGTGTGCGCCAAGGCGTGTTGAACGGCGCAGCACGCCGCACCTTCCAGCCCTCGGATGCCGGCGACAGCTGAGCGCGGAAGCGCTGGCCCTCGGCGCGGCGCAGCCACATGCTGGAGTAGTCGACCAGCGCCGCTTCATGGATGGCGATATGCAGCCCGTCTTCGGTACGTATCGTCATCGGGGTATGCACCTGGGTGACCTGGTCCAATGGCGTCTTCTGGTACAGGTATTCGTAGCGGTTCCACTCGCCGCCGGGAATCCACCAGGCGGTGGCTGGGGCGACGACTACGAATTCGGTCAGTTCGTCTTCGATGATCACATCTTTCAGCTGCGGCTGATCCGGGAATTCATAGCGAAACCCCAGGCCATCGTCATAGACCCGGAATACCACATCGAATGAGCGCTTCAGCTTGATCGATTCGGTGAAACGTACGCGCAGCTCGTTGAAGTGATTGCGCACGTAGCGGCGTTCGCCCCAGGGTTGCTCCCAGGTCTCATCGCTGTTGCGCGTCTCCTGATGGGTGAGGGCCAGATTGCGTTCCAGTTTTTCCGTGGCATGCAGCAGGAAGCCCAGCCGTGAGGGTGCGATGACCGTTTCGCCCAGACGCGACACGCTGTAGCTGGCGCGGCCCTCATCGATGGCAATCTGCACACTCAGCACATTTCCGGGAGACTGGATCTGTGCGACGGTCTCGGCTCGGACCATTGCGCATGCCGACAGCGCGGCTGCGATTAAGAGATTACGGGCTGACATAGGGGCCTCCGCTGGCGATGTGTTGCTGCGCAGCTCCGGCAGGCGTAAGAGCGCCGCCGAGTGCGCGTGCATCATGCACGTTCGCGTTACGCTCAGGGGTGTTCGGGCACCCAATGCAATCGTATGCATTCCGGCCCGTGCCCGGAAACCACTAACCTTCCGACCTTGAGAGGGTCTGAATACGTCCCCACCTCGACTTCGCTGTACAGCTTATTGTTTACCGCACCCTGGTTTTCAACGACGGAGCCGGTCGTTTTTAACAGCGTTAGCTGGTCGCTCTCAACAGCGAAGCAGGTCAACCTGCGGTTTTTAGCCCCCAGACTCAGGGGGCTATCGCGGCACCGGACTTGTTCAGAGGTTCCCAAGGCGCTGCGGATGTTGCCGGCTTGGTGTCGGCAGCCAGCGCATGCGCCAACGTCGACGACAGATCTTCCCGAGCGTAGTGTGTTTTAAGCACGCCGCAGACTCGGGTGGCTTCGGCGAACTGAGCCAGCGCGCGCGGGCCGCCATCCATGTTCTTGACGCGCGGACCCCAGAACTGCTCAATCGCATCGGCCTCAGCATCGCTGCAGGCACCGCTGGCGTCGATGGCGGGCAGATAGCGCTGACGTCCGCTGGGCATGCGCTTGATCAACGCGTCGGCGTTGGCATGTACCCAGGCCCGCGCGGTGGCGCGGGTCTCCGGGAAACGCATCGCGCCGCGAATGGTGGCGCCCATTTCTCCAGCCTGCAGCTTGGAGCCCAGACTGAGCGCGAACGCGCGCGTCTGCCGTTCCGGGGCGGCGGTCGAACCCAGCGCGTACAGATAATTGGCTCGCTCAAGACTGTCTCTGCTGGCGTGCGGACGCGCCACGACCGCATCGAACTCGGCCTGGCCGCCATCCTGTATCAGTACGCGCAGCGCGTTGTCGTGCATGTCGCTGGCGATGGCGCCTGCGTCGGGTTTGCCACCGTCCATGCCGATCAGCCGGCGTGCGCGCGCCGACAGTTGCTTGCGCGTATCCGCGTCACGCGCTTCATTGCTCATCACCGCCATGATCGCTGCCCGGGTCAGGCGTACTTCATCGTCGTCATCGGCACGCGCGTCGATACCGATTCTGCGTAGCACAGGGCCGTAATGGCGACCGATGAATGCGCGCAGTGCGGCGCCGTCGGCTTCATTGCGCACCTGGTGCTCGCGCAGCCAGGTCAGAGTGCGTATCGGTGCCGTGGCTACCTGCTGTGTGCTGGCTGCAGCCAACCGCGGCACCGCGGCCAGATAATCGCCGAGCAGAATCTTGCCGGCATCGAAGGCGGCGCCGAGATTATCCGCGATGATGAGTTGCTCGCGCTCGTTGAGGCGATCGAACGCCCCGTCCAATGCCCGCTGCGAC
>JANMUE010000470.1:0-55908 GCA_031391205.1 Lysobacterales bacterium
AGCGGCGTGAGCCGCGATGCTCTTGCTCCGAATCTCAGGCTGTAGAGCCGGAGCATCGCGGCTCACGCCGCTCCCACAGTTCCACGCTAAGCATCGCGATTCTTCGAATTCATCGCCCGCGCCTTTTCGATCTGCCACTCACGGTCTTTGACCGCATCGCGCTTGTCGTGTTCTTTCTTGCCATGCGCCAGGCCGATCTCGATCTTGGCGCGATTGGCCTTCCAGTACATCGCCGTCGGAATCAGGGTGTAGCCCTTGCGCTCGACCTGGCCGACCAGGCGGTCGATTTCCTTGCGATTGAGCAACAGCTTGCGCGTGCGCCGCTCTTCGGGGTGCACATGCGTCGATGCAGTGCTCAGCGGCATGATCTGTGCACCGAACAGGAATATCTCGCCATTCTTGATGATCGCATAGCCATCGGTGATGTTGACGCGACCGGCACGCAGCGACTTCACTTCCCATCCCTGCAACGCCAGGCCGGCCTCGATCCGTTCGTCGAAGTGATATTCATGGCGCGAGCGCTTGTTCAGCGCGATCGTGCCTTTGTGGTCTTCCTTGTCGGGCTTTTTGGCCATGGTGGCCTCCTTGTCGAATACAATCGTATTGTCGCTGGAAACTTCAGCGCATTCGAGCGCCGTGTCGGGGGAAAGTTTGAGCAAGATTTCGCGCAGTGTCCTGATTGCCCGGCCGGTGCAACAGGTATTTGACCTGATCAATGAAGTGGAAGCCTACCCGCGATTGTTCGATTGGTGTCGCGATGCACGCATTCTGGAGCGCGACGAGGAGTCGCTGACCGCGCGTCTGGACGTGCAGTATGGCGGCTTCAACGCGGCGTTCACCACGCGTAACCGTGTTATCCATTCGAAACTTATCGAGCTGCAGCTGGTCGAGGGGCCGTTCTCGGAATTGCGTGGCAGTTGGACGTTCACCGCACTCGGAGATTCCGGTTGCCGCGTCCAGCTCGATCTCGATTTTGATTTTGCCGGGCGCTGGATCGGTTCGGCACTGGCGCTGGGTTTTCAGGGTCTGGCGGATCGCATGGTGGATGATTTCTCGCGGGCTGCGCGCACGACGGCCGATGGCTGACCCCGCAAATATCGAAGTGGAAGTCGCCTATGCATTGCCGGATCGGCAATGGCTGCAGCGTATTCGTGTGTGCGTCGGATGTTCGGTGGGAGAGGCGATTGGGCTGTCCGGATTTAGTTCGGAGTTCGCCGGTGTCGTGGTCACCGATCAGAACGTCGGTGTGTTCTCACGCCCGGTCACGCTGGCCACGGTGTTGAATGATGGCGATCGCGTGGAAATCTATCGACCGTTGACGCGGGATCCCAAGGATACGCGCAGGTTGCGGGCGGGGCAGCAGAAGCGGAAGTAGGACGTAGGGTGGGTGACAACCCACCATTCTCGATGCTTACGCAACCGACACGCGTTTCACGGCATCGGATTTCGTTTGGTGTTCAGGCTAGCAGCCATCCCTGTTGCAGGGCGGTCGCTCTCGGCATCCTGCCTTCGCGACACTTGTGACCGAAGGAAATCCCGCTGGGACACATCCATGTGCGGCGCCGGCCCGCGCATCCATGCGCTTGCGTTCGGCCTCGCACGCGGTGCCGGAGGGCGCCGCGTAAACGCGAGGCCTCAGCCCCCCGGACGTTTGACGTTGTCTTCCGGGTTGTTCTTCTGCAATTCCTGCGACTGCTCCAGCAGTTCGTCGTCGTTCTGCGGCTGCCAGTCGCCGACGATGCGGGCAAGGTTGTCGCCTTCGAATTGCAGTGAGAGGTTCTTGATCTCAGCCTGATTACCGCGCCGGCTGGTAGCAGTGAGGTATTCCCAGCGGTTCTGATCGAAGGGAGACGACACCTGGGGCGTGCCCATCACCAGTTCGACCTGGCGCTTGGTCATGCCGGGCTTGAGTTGGTCGACCATCTCCTGGTCGACGACATTGCCCTGGCGGATGTCCATCTTGTAGATGAGGTTGCATCCAGACAACAACACAGTGGCGAAAAGCAGGGTCGCGAAGCGCATCGAGGTTCTGATCCAGTCTGCAAAGACCGGAATCATACAGCCAAGGCCGCGGTCAACCCAAACCGCGGATGAGCGGGGTGCCGGATATCATTCTTTTAACCGACGTATGGGGCCGCCTGATGTAGAATCGCAGCCGGACCACCGGAGTGCCGTTTTGAAAGGTTTCAACGCCCGTCAGCCCCTGCGCGACGCCGATAAGCACGGCAAGCTCGACACCCAGGACCTGCGCAAGGCAGGTCTGAAGGTCACGCTGCCGCGCGTGCGCATTCTGGAAATCCTCGAAAACGCCAGTGGCAAGCATCTGACTGCTGAAGAGATTTTCAAGGATCTGCTGGACAACAACGAAGATATTGGCCTGGCCACGGTCTATCGCGTACTCATGCAGTTCGAAGCCGCCGGTATCGTGGTCAAGCACAACTTCGAAGGCGGCCAGGCCGTATTCGAGCTCGATCGCGGCGAACATCACGATCATATGTTCGATCTTGACTCGGGCAAGGTGATCGAATTTTTCGATCCCGAGATTGAACGCCTGCAGCATGCCGTTGCCGCCAAATACGGCTACGAGATCGAAGACCACCGCATGGTGTTGTACGTTCGGCCCAAAGCCAAAGCCTGAATGCCCGTGTAGGGCAAGCCTGCGGTTGCCATCCCAAGCAATGCAGAACACGCCGCGCCGGCATCAGCGCGAAAACGGATGCCATCCACGCGAAGCAGAAAACATGACGGGCCCCGGTAATAACACCGGGGCCCGCCTTGTACGTGCTTTCTTTCAGGACCGCAGCACGTGATCCTCGTGCTGCCGTCACACGGTGGTCCCCACCACCGCACACACGGGTTCGTCGCATCAAGGCGGGCCCTGGCCCGCCAAGACAGTCATCCGCAAGCCGAGCCAGGGCTCAGCAGACATCAATGATCGTATGCAGCCTCGCCATGCGAGCTGATATCCAGACCTTCACGCTCCTGCTCGACACTGACACGCAGGCCGACCAGCAAGTCCGCGATCTTGAATGCGATGAACGCCACGACTGCCGACCAGAGGATGGTCACGCCGACGCCGGTGGCCTGAACCAACACCTGACTACCGATCGAGTAGGTAGGCACGACATCGTTGGCGACGTAGTCCCACAAGCCCGAACCGCCCAGCGAAGGCGCGGCAAAGACGCCGGTGAGCAATGCACCCAGGATGCCGCCGATACCGTGCACACCAAACACATCGAGCGCGTCATCCGCACCCATCAAGCGCTTCAGTCCGGTCACGCCCCAGAGGCAGGCGAAACCTGCAACCAGGCCGATGATCAACGCACCGCCGAGGCCGACGAAGCCCGCTGCCGGAGTGATCGCCACCAAGCCAGAGACAACGCCCGATGCGGCGCCCAGCATCGACGGCTTTCCCTTGATGACCCACTCGCCGACGATCCATGCCAGCACTGCAGCGGCAGGTGCAACCATCGTGTTGGCAAAGGCAAGTGACGCAATGCCATTGGCTTCCAGCGCCGAACCCGCATTGAATCCAAACCAGCCGACCCACAGCATCGACGCGCCCGCCATGGTGAAGGTCAGATTGTGCGGCTTCATCGGCTCGCGCCCGTAGCCCACGCGCTTGCCGATCATGTAGGCACCGACCAGTCCCGCAATCGCGGCATTGATATGCACCACCGTGCCGCCGGCGAAATCCAGCGCACCCTTGTTGAACAGATAGCCCGCTGTCGCGTTGGCCGCAGCCGCATTCGCCGGATCGATATAGGCATCGGGGCCGGCAAAGAACCACACCATATGTGCCATCGGCGTGTAGGCAAACGTAAACCAGAGGGTGGTGAAGATCAGCACCGCGGCAAACTTGGCCCGCTCGGCAAAGGCACCAACGATGAGTGCACAGGTGATCGCCGCAAACGCTGCCTGGAACGAGAAGAACGCCAGCTCAGGAACCACGACCCCGCGTGAGAACGTCGCCGCATTCGCGCCTGTGGTCAGCCCCTTCATCATCAGTCGATCCCAGCCTCCGAAAAAGGCGTTGCCCGTAGTGAACGCCAGGCTGTAGCCATAAAGAGTCCACAGCACCACCACCAGCGAAAACACCACGAAGCACTGCATCAGCACCGACAGCATGTTCTTGCTGCGCACCAGGCCACCATAGAACAGGCCAAGGCCTGGCAGGGTCATGAAGATAACGATCGCCGTGCACACCAGCAGCCACGCGGTGTCGCCCTTGTCGGGTGTGGGCGGGGCAGGGGCTTCGGCTACGGGTTCTTCCGCGGGTGCTTCTTCAGCCACTGCAACGGGGGGCTCGGCGACTGCGGGTTCGGTCACTGCGGCATCGGTCGTGGCAGGTGCGACTTCTGCGGTATCGACAGGTGCTGCTTCTGCCGTGGTGGTGGCGTCGGCTGCGGGCGCAGTCTCCTGCGATTGCACAGCGAGGCTGGTGCCCAGCGCCAACAGCGCGCCCATCAGCAAAGCAGTCGGCGAGGCCATACGGGTTACAACAAGACTTGGAAATTTCATGGTCGGGTCCTCGTGGCTCAGATGGCGTCGTCGTCGACTTCACCGGTGCGGATGCGGATCACCGCTTCCACCGCGGTCACAAAGATCTTTCCGTCGCCCACCTTGTCGGTGCGCGCGCTCGTCTGAATCGCTTCGAGCGCCGCCTCCAGCAGAGCATCGGAAACCACCGCCTCGAGCTTCAACTTTGGCAGAAAATCCACCACGTACTCCGCCCCGCGATACAGCTCGGTGTGCCCCTTCTGACGTCCATACCCCTTCACCTCAGTCACCGTCAGACCGTTAACCCCGGCCTGCGCCAACGCCTCGCGCACCTCGTCCAGCTTGAAGGTACGGATGATCGCCGTGATCAGCTTCATGTCGAGCACTCCTAAATAGGTCGCAGTGAAAATCTCCTGCCCAGCCCCGAACTTCCCTGTGCCCCAAAATGATGCCCCGAGTCGGTGCCGGTACAGTCCCTCTCGATGATGCGCTGCGCAATTGGCGTGCCAAGTATGTATCTAGCTGATAAATAGCAATAATAATGATTCGATTAGCCCTTCGGTCAAAGAGTTCCACTTATGTGATCAGGGCATCATGTTCCATGATGGTGCATACGCAAGCGCTCGTCGCACATGCAGCGACCATCTGCGAAACGCTGTCGGCTGATGGCGAGAATGCATCTCAGCATTTGCCCGCGCGAACCTGAGAAATTTCGTAGGCTGATTTCAGCTCGCTGCCGATGCGCTGCCGGCACCATCGGCTCATCATTTGTCCAAACCGACGTGGCAAGTAGCTATGGAGGTCCGCGGCGGCAACCAGGGAGCGACAGTTTTGGACACCCACAAACGAGCTGAGGGCACGTTAAGATCGCGCCCCACTTTTGGCATAGGCAAATTTGGTAATCGTTTGCTATGCCTCAGGTGTGACGCTATCGTCCGCCTAGGCCTGCCTGAGCGCGGCGCCAGAGGTCAGTGCCGGGGGGCAATGTGATTTGTCGAACCAACGCATCGAATGTATGTGCTGTGCTTTTTGTGCTGGCCGGTGCGTTGCTTCGAATGGAAGCAGCGCAGGCCAGTGACGTTGATCGCCAAATCGAGTTGGTGGCTTTGGATGAACGCACCGGGCGCGCGGTGTTAATTGATGTCGCGGGGGCGACATCAATGTTGCAACTCGACGAGGAATCCAGCGACGGTTTGCGCTTGAAATCCTTGGCCGGTGCAGCAGCGTTGATCGAAGTGCGGTTCAAGTCATCGGGCGAAGTTATCGCCTACCGCATTCGCCTCGGCGAGCGGGTGCATATTCGTCCACCGCAGGAAGATCGTAGCGGTGGGATCAGCGTCATCGCGGTGTCACCAGAAGTCCGGACTGGTGTGAAGGAAGTTTCCTCCTCAGCCAAGGACTAGGCATCGTCCATGAAAATTCGCGCTCGCGTCTTGAGCATCTGCGCCGCCTTGGCGTTGATATTGGGGCAAAATGTCTCCGTTGCGTCCGGCAAACTGCCCGGTAGCGATGTCGAGTTGATTCAAGTGGTGCCCAAATCTGCGGGCCGTGCAGCCAAAGCGGTTGTTGCTGCCTACGAAATCGAAGGCATCGTCGTATTCGAGGTCTCGGGCGACTACGACCGCGGCAACGTTCAATCGCGAGCTGATGTCGCACAGCGCTATTTTGAACGTTATCAAGACCAACACGATGCACTCTTCGTGTTCACCGATTTCGAGTTCGCCACTGGTGAAGCTTCCGCCTTCGCAAACTTGATCAAGAACGATGTGCAAGGACTAGGATTGCCTCAGTTCGATGCAACTGCCTCATTCGGCAGCAGCAGTGGGCGCCTCCACAACTACATCGATATGTCAGCTCTGTCGCGATGGGAGTTCAATCCTTCGTCGCCGCGTTTCAGCGCGACTCTGGATGTCGCCGCTCACGAAGTCATGCATCGCTGGGTAGCTCATCCCAAGTTCCTGCGCGATGGTCTACCCAGCGATGACTTGCTGGGGCGGGATATGGCGCACTGGAACTTTTTCCTGGATAGCGACGCATCGATCATGTACGGATCGGATTGGCGCATTGGAAACGACACGCAGTTCGAAGCGATCGATATCCGGCATCGGTTATCACCGTTGGATCTGTATCTCGCCGGTTTCTTCAGCGCTGCTGAAGTCCCAGATATGACCCTGATTCGAAATGGACAGGGCGCCAATGCGGCGGATTTCCCGGTGCTGGGATTCAAGACGCCCGGAACTGCCGAGACCATTTCGATCGCCCAAATCATTGCTGCAAGCGGCCCGCGTCAGCCCGATGTGAGCGCTTCGCAGAAGCGGCTTTCTGCCGGCATCGTGCTGTTGATTCGTCCGGGCTATCCAGTGAGCGAGCGTGCGATCTTCGACTTGCAGAGATTCGCGCTGGACTTCGAGACTCGATTTTCGGCACTGACTCGGGGTCGTGCAGCGTTTTCGATTCGCAATCAGCCGCGGCAGTCAGATGCATTACCCGGTGCGCCATCGGTTATCAACAGCCAGACAGCGGTGTGCACGAGTTGCATCGGTAACGTGGACCTCGCCATGATGTGGCTGCGTTCCAAACAGAGAGCCAGCGATGGGGCTTTCGTCGATAAGGAGTTGAACGCGCTGCCGACGACGGCGGCCGCGTTACGCGCATTGATCCGCGATACCGCATCAGGCACCGAGGCAAATCTAGCGCGCAGCTGGCTGTCAAGTTCGGTGTCGCGACAGTTCGATGATCTGGCGTGGAAGGAACGTGCGCTGATTCCATGGTCAGGCGGTGACGAAACAGAGCTTGCGCTGATCCGAGATCAACTGCTTGCAAGCGCCTCGCCCGGACTGGTCCCGACCGCTTCGCCGAGTGCATGGGATGCAGCTGCCGCGCTCGCCTCCAACCAGTTTCGCGAATCCAGCGCTGCCGAGCGGACTGCATTCTTGAATCGGCTTCGGGCCATGCAGAATGCCGACGGCGGATTCGGAATCAGCCCAGGCGGCGCCAGCCATATCGGACTCACCGCATGGGTGTTGAATGAGGCGGCACCGCTGCAGGATAGCGTTGCAGTCCAGATCTCATCGACATCTTCAAACTGGTTGCTGGAGCAATGGAACCTCGGCGGTGGCTTCGGTCTAACCGCTGACGCAGTCTTGCCAACTGCATGGGCGGTCGCCGGGTGGGTGCGACTTGGCCAGGGCATCGATATCAGCGCAAAGTTGCAGTTTCTACGTCAGAAGCAGAGCGTGAGTGGTGATTGGAATGGCAGCATTTTCACCACCGCAGAAGTCGTACGTGTGCTCAGTCAGATTGATAAGCCCAACCTCTCATTCGACGCGCCCCTTGCGTCGATGCCCGCGGCGCCGATTACTGGCGATATCGTCGAGTTGCGCACACGTTTGCGTAACGATGGCAAAGCCATCCCGTTGGTGAATGGCGAGGGCGTGAAGATCGCCTGGTTCCGTGGCGATCCCGATCAGGGCGGTGTGCCGATCGGCGTCGAGTCCGATCTCGGCGCAGTGGGGGCGGGTCAGTCGATAGAGATCGTTACCACATGGAACAGTACCGGCGTGTCCGGTCCGCAGCAGTTCTTCGCTGTGCTGGATCGTGCTGATGCGATTGATGAATTGAACGAGGACGACAACCGCCAAAATTTCGCATTGGATATCGGAACGTTGCCCGCAGTTCCTGACGCGGCATTGCTGCGTGAAAATTTCTCCCTGTCACCGATTGCTGTGACCGTCTATCCGGCGGCAGTGACGTTGACCGGCAGGTTGACCAACGCCGGCGGCGCTGCGCTCAGCGGCGTACCCATTGCACTCTATTCGATCCGCAATGGCCTGCGCGCCGAAATGGCGCGGCAGACGCTTGACGTAGGCGCTCAAGCAGAAACTCCCGTGTCTTTCCAATTCACGTTGCAGCGCGGCGACCCGTTGCAGCTCGCGCTGATCGTCGATCCGGAGAATGGCATTGCCGAAATTCGCGAATCGAACAATGAGCTTCTGTTCGAATTGTCGAGTTCCAGCGGCATCGATCTGTCGATCAGCCCAGCGGACCTCGTGCAGCTCACGCTGCCGGCGGTTTCCGGTCAGCCAATTCGATTCCGTGTGATCGCGCACAACAATGGCGCGACAGCGTCTCCCTCGTTCGTGATGCAGGCGCAAGTCCGCCAGGGCGCGCAGACGCATGCGCTCGGCAACATCGCCATGCAGTTAGACGCTGGCGCCAGCAGCGAACGCGAGCTGGTGTGGACGCCAACAGCATTGGGTACGGCGTCGCTGGAAGTGACACTCGATCCACTATCGTCGATTGAAAACGAGGTTGATCGCAGTAACAACAGTGCAGCGTTGGGTTTCGAGGTAGTCGATCCGAGCGCGCCGAATCTGCTGGTGCGCCCAGAGTCCATCCAGCTGTCGCCGAATCCGTTGGATCAGGCTCGACCTGCAAACCTGCGCGCGCTAATCGCAAATGCCGGTGCGTCGATCACCGATAGCTACATTGTCGCGGTCAGCAGTGGTGGCCAGTCAGGGCCGCGCACAGAATTGGCGCGGATCAGCGTAGCCGGTGGACTGGCGTCTGGCGTGGAGTCCGAGGTGAGTGTGTCATTGCCGGCTCTGACCACATCGGGTGATCGCTACTTCTTTGTCACCGTCGATCCCGACCTGCAGATTGCCGAGTTGAACGACCGCGATAACACCGCGTTCGTTCGCCAGCATGTGCGCAGCATTCCGGATGCTTCGGTCACGATCGCCAGCATGCAGCTGACGCCCAGTGTCCCGATCCCGGGGCAGGAATTGCGTGCCGATATCACGATTCGCAATCTTGGGGAGCAATCGCTCTCCGGGCTCGTCGCGCGACTGTTTTCCGGAACGCCGCAGGATGGAACTGCCATTCCATCCGATCAGATCGCAGCAAATATTGCCGGCGGCCAGACCGGGCAGCTCAGCTGGACATGGGTGTATGCCGCTTCGAGCGGCGCGCCAGCACTGAGCATCCAGCTCGATCCCGGCAATTTGATTGCTGAGCTGCGCGAAGACAATAACGTCGCGGTAGTCCCTTTGCAGATCCTGTCAGATCAGTACGCCACCGAACCGTACATCTCGCCCAACGACGACGGCATCAAGGAATCGACCCAGGTCGTGTTTCGTCAGCTTGCTGGCACGCCCGCGGTCATCGACGTGCGCGACTTCGGCGATCGCGTCGTGCGCACCTACACACCCGAAGAGTTCATCGGCGGCACCGGCTGGGCGGTGTTGTGGGATGGCCGCGACGACGATGGCAATGTGGTATTTGACGGGCGTTACCGCGTGCAGGCCTCGACCGCGAATGGCGAACTGCTGGGCGAAGTTGCCGTCGTCGTCGACACGAACCGCTCGTCGATACTCGAAGCGGTGGGAACGGGTCTGGAGAAATACACCGAACTTGTTCACTCGTATGGCCCGTCGAGCATGGCACTGCCGCCGGTGGCGTACCCGGATCAGGATACGGTGCTGCTTGTCGATCCGCTGAACCTCACAACTGCCGACGCGCTGGACCGGCTCAAAGGAATCTATCGTTACGATGTCCTGCTGCAGACGCTCGATCCGGTCATCGATGGCGGTTGGATGCTGGCGCAGGGCGCCGACGCTACGTTGGTAGCGCTGCACTGGGCAGACGGTGGTCAGTATGTGGCGTTCGTGCTGCGCGCCAACAATCAGGATTCCGTCTGGAAAGCGCGCGTCGAGGGCCGCAATATTGCGCAGCGTCTCGCTGGTCCGATGGCCGATCGAAACACCTACGAGCTGCGTTCATCGGGTGCGACGCACTTGTTGCTCTGGAGCTGGGAGCAGTCCGATATCATGGCGAGGCGCTATCGGCTGGATACAGGCGTCGAAACGGTACTGCAGTCTGCCGGTACCAATGGATCGCTGATACGCGTACTCGATGACGGTGTGCTGGCGGGAAACAGCAATACCGAGCTCCACTTCATCTCATTTGACGCATCGACATCTGCGCGGACCGTTCTGGATTCGCAGGGACCTGGGTACGTCGTCCAGATTGGCAGTCAGGGTGCCCTGGTACATTTTGTTCAAGGCACCAGCGAGGCAATCGAGTGGCGCGCGCTCCGCAATTCCGAATCGCGGATCTTGTTATCGGAAACTTTGAACACCGGCTTGCCGGAGCGACGTCGTTGCGTGCTTTCCACCGAAAGCTCCCGGGGCTTCGGTGCTGAACTGCTGGTACAAAATCGAGCTCGGCGCAACGTTGCACTGTTGGATGTAGATGCGCACTTGTTGCGTGAGATTGCACTACCGCTGGTAGACCGCATTGCAGGTTATGTGTCTGAGTTCGATGTCTATCCAGGCGAGTACACTTTCCGCGGCGTATTTCTGGGCGTGGATCAGGGTCGCGATTGTCCGGCACGTGTGGGCGTGAATTCGGCTGAAGTGACCGGATTGACGCAAGCCAAGTCATCATCGTCGGCATCTGCCGCCGCCAGCATTGGCGTGCTGGGCGTCACCACGGCTCAGAATTCTCGCTTTGCGCTGGTCTATGAAGGCGAGTCGGTTCGCATTCTGAACCAGGTCTACGATTTCGAGCAAAAACTCGCTGGCGCTGTATCTGCGTACATGTTGGAACGCGCAACCGGCCAGGTAACCTATCTGGGCAGTTACTCAGAATGGCCTTTGCAGGATGCGCGCGATCAAAGGGTATTTCCCGCGCCGATCCAAAATGGTGTTATTCATCTCGGCGCCGGCAACGATGGTTTAGTTGCAGAGTACGAACAACGAACCTCCGTATCGAATCCGTTTCTGCAACTCGCTGATGGCAGCGGCATTGGCTACCCGCCCGAAGGCGCGGCCGCGCCTAGCTATCCGATATTCCTGCCGGGAGGGCATCTCAGCGGTGCGCAGTTCGCCAATCCCACCAGCCTGATCGGAACCTGGCCTTCGGAGTTGCATCTCTTAGGTACATCGCCGGATTTGAACGGCGCCTTGCGTTTCCATTCGTCGCTCGCCAATCAGACCACGAAGCTTCGAGTGCGCAGCAGTGCCAATGGCATCGACCTGCGGGGCATCGCTTCCGACAAGAACTTTCGGCAGTTCGAACTGGAGTGGGCGAACTTCGCTACGCCGGAGCAGTGGAACGCCATTGGCCCGGTAATACAGGAGCCGGCGATTGACGGCGAGTTCATGTCGTGGACCCCGCCATCGCCGGGGCAATTCCTGATTCGTTTGACCACCGAGGATGCCGCTGGCAATCGGCGCCGCGTCAGCGCGCGCGCGTTATCGCAATTGGGGTCCGATATCGCCAACACGCAGTTGGGCTCGCGCTACATCTCACCCAATGGCGATGGCATCAAGGATGCACTCGGCATTTCGTTGAACGTCTTGCGACCCACCACACTGCGGTTCTCAATCCGCAATGCCAGCAGTGCCATTGTGCATACCTATGAGCAGCAGGTGAGCGAAGCGGGCCGGTTCAACTGGACCTGGGATGGCCGTCTCGTCACTGGTCAGATTGCGGCCGATGGTAGGTATCGTGTCTCGATCAACGACTGGTTTGCCACGGGCTTTACGCTCGATAACAGCCCGCCCGCTTTGCAGTTGTCGCGCGCGGCTGCGCGGGGGCGCGAGGCGGGGAAAGTGATGGAGGTTGTGACCGATCGGGTCTCCTACACGCTCGCCTGGGATACGCATGAAATCAATCCGGCCACTTTGGTGTTGGAGCGCGCAGACGCCTCAGCGCCGTCCACTTGGACGCAGCAAGCCGACAACATGCCTGCGATGGGCCGTCGGGCGTCGCCGGGAAGCGACACCGGAAGCTACCGACTGGTCGCCGAAGATCGTGCTGGCAATCGCGTTGTCAGCCCTGCGACTGGATTTGCGCCGGACGACTTTGCTCTGGTCGGGCGCTGGGTCTGGACGGACCCGCAGGACACTAAACCTTGGGGTTGTGTGGCGGCCGAGCACGATCCTTATAGTTGTGTGTACGCGCGGACGTTTGGCGATCAGTCGCCCGCAGTTCTTTTTCGCGGCGCAGGCGCCTACCCGATTGAGTCCGACGCATCATTTGCGATGGATCTGTATTTTGCCTCAACCACGCCGCGTGGCAGCGTCAGCCTTCGCTATCGCGTCGATGCATTTGGCAGCAACAGCACGCCGAATGCCCCGTGGCAGTCGCTCCCGGTAGCGGCTTCCGAACTGGATGGCGCCAAGCTCAGGCTGAGCGCAGTTGCGCCCACGCTGCCACTGGGTTCCTTGATCACGGTGCAGGCCGCGACTCAACTCAATAACGGCAGCTTGCTGTATTCAGAACAGTCGGTATTCCAGTACACCGGAATATCGCCGCCAGCGGTCTATATTTGGGACAGTGAGAAATGTTCGCCCAGAGGCGTTGAGCAAGGCTTGCCGCCACCGGTGGCGCCAGGTGAGTGGGCGTGCTTTGAAGAACAACTTCAAGGTCTCGTGGTGAACCCGACGCTGACCGTGATCGGAAGCGAGGGCCAGGTGATCGCAGTGCAGTCGCCGGTTAGAAATACCGACGGGGTCGTACTGTTCGAGATTCCAGATACCCGCTGCAAGGAGCTAATCGCCAGAGCGACCAGCAGGTCAGGGAAAGTTTATGAAGCGCGCCGATTGTGTGAGTCGGGCGACATCGTGTCCTTTCTCGGTGTCTCCCCAGCCATCGAATCGAGTTGCGATGCCGCGCCTCGCAACCGCATACGTGCGCAGGCTGCTTTCGTTTCGGAGACCGAAGTCGAAGTCACACGTATCCAGGCCTATTTTCAGCCTCAGAATCAACCACGGAGAATGGTCATTGACGTGGCCAATCCTCCAGACCTGGATACGGCCTGTGCACGCAGTTCGGCCTGCCTGGCTCAGCATGGCCTTGTCAATGAGATTGATGTGAGCGACCTGGTGGATGGTCGCTATGCGATGACCTTCGAAGCGACGCTGAGTGCGGGTGGTCCGATTCGACACGAGCGTTACTTCTATGTCGATCGTACTCCGGCACTCTTCGACATTCGTACGCCGCGCGAAGGTCACCGCGAGTGCAGCACCGGGACACTGGTGGCGGCTGCGAACGGCGGCAATGCCTGGAAAATGGAATTCCCCATAGCCGCCACCGTTTCGGATGCTTCTGGAGTGGCGGTTCCCATTGTGCGCGTCGGCCCCATCCCGCCCGCGAGCGCCGCCAGCTGGAATGCACCGGCGCCAGGAGAATGGAATCTGTACCGGTTTAACACCGAGCAAGCGCTCGCAGATGTCACGCTGGATATCCCCACACCCTTGGCGGTCACCTACGAAGCGGGCACCGGTGCCGCTGGCGGAGTCGTCGTCGGCCCGATGACGGGCCCCGTTTCGGCCCAATTCGCCGCGGTCAACTGGTCGGGCGCGCCGCAGTGCCGGGTGATCAATTTCTCCTCAGATTTCGGTATTGAAGTGGATGCCGATTTTGCGCCCACAACCACGTTCTTGAATGGGCTCCAATTTGTGGCGGTGATAAATCCGATCGGTGAGCCCCGCTACCAATCCGCTGAAATGCTGTTACGGGCTTTTGAGCCGGTCGCCGCGCGTATCGAGTTGTGGCGTGGAGAGACGCCCGCAGGCGCAACCCGCATTGCCGAGCTGCATGCCAACGCAGCTTACGACCAAGGTACGCACTCGTTCGTCTGGAATGGCAGGGACGCCAATGCGCAACCGCTCGCGGACGACAGCTACTGGTTGAAGGTTTTCGCGACTGACGACTGTGGACACGAGATAGAACTGAGCATGGGCGTCATCGTCGATACGACGGCTCCCATTGTGACTTTTGATTCGCCTGATGTGGGTGCAGTGATCTCTAGCATGCTGGTGCGCATCGAGGGCAGCGCGTCGGATGCGAGCACCGGCAGTTACGCGATGACGGCAGAGTCCGCTGACTCGATCACGATTGCGAATGGCAGCACGGTTCGGCCAAGCGATGAGGCACCGTTCGGGCATAGTTGGAATCGCGGAGACGTCACCGGCCCAGTGATCCTGCGTGCGACCGCCACGGATATTGTGGGCAATCGCAGCGTTACAGAGCTGCCGATACAACTCGCGCCGCGTCCATCACATCTGTTCGACGATGCAGAGTTGGTGCCGGAGGTCTTCTCACCCAATGCAGATGGCCGCTTCGATCGTGTAAACATTCGCTATGCGCTGGCGACGAATGCCGACGTCACCGCGCGTGTTCTGCGTGCCAATGGGGACGTGGTTGCGGTCTTGCAGAACGCTGAGCCCAAGCTTGTCGGGAATCACACGTTGCAGTGGGACGGTACCGGTATTCCTAGCACCGGCGCGGACGGCGTGTATCGGATTGAGCTGCATGCGGTCTACGCACCCGATCCGGATCAATTCGAGGTCGTCGATCTCACTTTAGCGGTAGACGTGTCAGCACCGCTGATCTCGCTGCTGACGCCGGAAGGCGAGTTCTCCAAAGGCGAGGGCGCGCTTTCGGTAGCCATTGCCGATGCGCATTTTGAATCGGCGACGTGGCGGTTGGGCGATCGCCAAGGTGAGGTCGTCACGGGGGGCGCTTCCGCACTTCTCGAACTGAGTGAAATCAACGAAGGCGGGCATGGCTTCGTTCTGAATGCGGGTGACAGTGTCGCCAACTCTGCGCGGCTTGAACGATCTCTGACTATCGACCGCACCATTCCGAATGCGTTGATCAGCTTTCCTGAAGAGCAAGCGGTCTCGGGGGGGGCAGCGACACAGGCCACGATCGAAGGTGTGGCCAGCGACGCTAATTTCAGCCGCTACTCCTTGCGAATCGCTTCCGCTGCCGATCCGGGCAATCAGAGCGTCCTCGTCGAGTCAAGCACACGCGTATTGTCTGGCACTTTGCATGCGCTTGGATTGTCCCGGGCTGATGGCGAGTACGTTCTGCGGCTGGATGTCGAGGATAAGGCAGGCCACGCCGCACACGCGGAACGTCGATTCCATATCGATCACACAGCGCCGACAGCGCAGTTGATTGAACCGGTAAACAACGCCTATGTGCAGCGTCGCCTGCGTGCGATGGGAACGGCCCATGACATGCATCTCGCCGATTACCGGCTGCGGATCGCGACTCCGGAGCAGGCAAGCCTCGGAATGTGGTCCGATTTGCTGATCGAGCATCTCCCGGTCAACGCTGGCGAACTCGGTGTGATCGATCTGGCTGTTCCGGATGGCGACTATTTCCTGGAGTTGGTCGCACGCGACAAAGTGCAGCAGACCGCATCGTCGCGTATACGCATTCGTCTCGATTCGACACCTCCGCTTCCGCCCATCGAGTTGGTCGCGCATCGGCAAGGCGAGCAGAATGTGGCACTGGCTTGGAACGATGTGCCGGCCGCTGACTTTGCGGGGTACCTGGTGTATCGCCACGGCGCCAGGTTGAACGCCGCATTGATTCTGGGTCGATCTTACCTCGATAGCTCCGTTCCAAACGGCACGTTGAGCTACGAAGTGAGTGCAGTCGATCTAGCCGGCAACGAGTCGACACGCAGCAATCCGGCTGTAGTGATGGTCGACCGCGAACCGCCTGAAGTTACGCTGATGGCGCCGCAGGACGGCACCTCGGTTTCCGGGTTGGTCGATATCGTGGGCACCGCGTTCAGCGAGTCTGATTTCGACAGGTATCGCCTGAGCCTGCTCGATTCAGGCAACCAAACCCTGGTAAGTGTGCTGGCCGAATCGAATGTGTCCGTGCGCGGTTCCACGCTTGCGATTTGGGATACGTCTGCCGCTGCACCAGGGACATACCGATTGCAGCTTGAGGCCTGGGATCGCGTTGGCAATCGCGCCGAAGTTGCGATTGACGTGACCGTCGACAATTTGCCGCCTGCCGCGCCTTCCGGCCTGACGGCAGTAGAGCTGAGTGGCGATGGGCAGGTCAGTTGGGATGCCAATACGGAAACTGACCTGCTTGGTTATGTACTGTTGCGCAATGGCAACGCCGTCAACGGCGGATCGTCGCTGCCGGAAGATCTGCGCGTACTGGCGATCTCGACCAACAGCTACATTGATCCAGCATTGGTGGATGGCCTGCATACCTGGATCGTGTTCGCAATCGATCGTGCCGGTAATCTCAGCGCTCCCTCTGCACCGACACAGTTGACGATTTCGCGAAGGCCGCCGGATATCCATATCGTTGAGCCGATCGAGAACTATCGTTTCGCCGAATCTGTGCGCGTGCTTGCCGCCAGCGACGATCTAGACATCGCGCAGGTATGGTTCGAATTCAGGGCCGCAGGTGCGCCCGGTTGGACTGCATTCGGCGTCCCCGTTACGCAGCGGCCCTACGAAGTCACCTGGACGCCGGGCGCGATAGCTTTGGGTCACTATGAAATTCGCGCACTAATTCGCGATACCGCTGGACTCGAGGATGCCACGCCGCCGGTTGTTCGAGTTCGCTATGACGATCTCGATCCACCTCCGCAGGTAATCGGCGTTGAGGCGCATGCCAATGGCGGCGACGTCGTGGTTTCGTGGAATAGCCTCGATGCGCTCGATCTGCGCTCGTATCGAGTAGAGCGCAGTGCTCAGGCTTCCGTTGAATTCCAGTTGGTCGGTGAAGTGCCGGCTGGAACGACCACGTTGGTGGACAGTGATCGATCCGACGGAACGCTGTATTACCGTGTCACTGCGGTGGATGCATCGGGCAACGCCGGTTTGCCCTCGGCCTCTGATTCGGCACAGGTGTTCTCGTTGTCGGTCGATGCCCCGTTTTCGCCCGCCCACGCGCTGGCGACGCAGCTCACCGGCAGCACGCCACAGCCAGGTACTTTGCGTGTGTCGCGGGATACCAGCGGCGGCCCAGTGGAGTTGCTGCAGATCGAGGTCGAGCAGGACGAATTCTCTATCCCCAGTGTCGCCTTGGTCGCGGGTGAAAATACGTTACTGCTCCGTGTCACCGACGCTGAGAGCAATATAAGCCGCGCTGATATTGCGTGGGTAAGTGTTGGCAGCGATCCGTCGATCCCCACTGGCCTGGCTGTGGCGGTCCACAATCATCACGTGACCGCATCGTGGAATGCCAATCCCGAACCCGATATCGTTGGTTATCGTTTGTTCCGCAATGACTTCCCGGCGCTGGTCGAGCGCGATCTCGATGATTTGATCGCTGTGGGCTCGCCCGATGACTCGACTGGTGGCGCGCTGGATGGCGATCCGCAGACGGCATGGCTGGCCAACTCATATTTTGAAGCGGGTCCGCTGCAATACGTGGCACTTGAATTGCAAGGCACAGCGATCCGCCAGATCTCTGGCCTGCAACTCACCTGGCACGATGGACGCCGGCCATTGTCGCTGGATATTCTGGCGCACAATGGACGTGCGTGGATCAGGCTGATGTCGATCAGCAACGTCGAAGCCCAGCAGACACTGCGTTTTGCCGAACCTTATCGCACCGACCGCTTGATGATCATGCCAACGTCGGCATCGTCCGGCCAAAGCATCGCGCTCGAACAAGTCCTGGTTGCCGAGCAGCCGCTGATCGCCGCCAACGAGTATGTCGATCATGTGATCGAGGGCAGCTATGCGTACACGCTGAGCGCGGTCAACGCGCTGGGCTTCGAGAGTGCGCGATCCGCCCCGGCCAACGCAGAAGTCGGAACGTCGACGCCGCCGGCTCCGGTCGTACTCAGCGGGCTGGTGCAAGGCCATAACGCGCAACTAAGCTGGACGCCCAGCGCTACCGTCGGCGTCGCAGCCTATCGCCTGCTGCGCGATGGCGTCGAGCGTGTCCTGCTCGATGCATCGTCGACGCAATTCACCGATATCGGCTTGGCCAATGGCAGCTATGCCTACAGCGTGATCGCGCTGGATGGTTTCGGCGACGCCAGTGTGCCGTCCAACACCGTGACGTTGACGATTGCCGCTTCGGGTCCCGGTGTTCCGCAGAATCTCAGTGTCGAGGCACCCGAGCAGGGAAGCGCGCTCGACATTGAGTGGCAACAAGGTATAGGCGAGCCCGCCCTGCGTTACGAAGTGCGCAGGTCATTATCGGCATCCGGTCCGTTTGAACTGGCGCAAGAAACCTCATTCACGCAGATCTACGACGCGCCCTTGGTGAATGGCACTCAATACTGGTATGTCGTCGAAGCCTTCGACGCCTACGGCAACGCCAGTGGTGCCAGTGCGCCCGTTTCCGGTATTCCAACCGATCGGCAATCGCAGCCGGTTGATCCTGTGGTGCTGAGCGGCCAACTGGTCGGTCGCAATGCGCAGCTGAGTTGGGTGCCGGTCTACACCGGCGCGGTGTCGTCTTATCAGTTGTGGCGCAACGGCCTGTTGTATCAGAACATTGCTGCGACCCAGACCAGCTACGTCGACTCGACGTTGCCGAATGGAACGTATTCCTATCGGGTCGTCGTGGTCAGCATGTTCGGCACTTCCAGCCCAGCGTCGAATGCCGTGTCGTTGAATGTCGCCGAAACCGGCCCCGGCCTACCCGAGCAACTCAGCGTTGTCGCGGTCCCCGGCGGCAGCACGTTGGATGTGAGCTGGCAGCAGGGTGCCGGGGCACCTGCGGTGCAGTACACGCTGCGGCGTTCCGAAGCAGAAGCCGGCGTGTACCAGATCGTTGCGACAACACCGGCGCAGCAGTTATTCGATCAACTCCTGATGAACGGCACGCGCTACTGGTACACCGTCGAGGCTTTCGATGCCTTCGGCAACCCCAGCGGACAGACCGCACCAGTCTCGGGTGTCCCCATCGACGAGAACGCCCCGTCACCACCGGATGCCGTGGCATTGAGCGGCGAGATTCAAGAACGGGACGCGCTGCTGTCGTGGACACCGAGTTCGTCGCCGGCGCTGGCGTTCTATATCGTTCGACGTAATGGCGAACGCATCGCCAACGTCAGTCCGCCTGACGTTAGCTATGCCGATTCCAGCTTGCCTAATGGCATTCACGTCTACTCCGTGAGTGTCGTAGACACGTTCAATACATCGAGTGCTGCGTCCAATGAAGTGCCGTTGACCGTCAATGCGCCGGGTCCCGGCCTGCCGGAGCAATTGACCGTGGTGGCGCCGATTCAGCCCAGCGCGCTCGATGTGAACTGGCAGGCGGGTGCGGGTACGCCAACGGTTCGCTTTGTGCTGCGGCGTGCGGAATCGGAATCCGGCCCCTTCGTGCAGGTGATTGATATGTGGTCGCTGGGATTGCTGGATTCCCCGCTGCAGAATGGCACGCGATATTGGTACACGGTCGAGGCATTCGATGCCCTCGGCAATACCAGCGGTCAGACCGCGCCGGTGTCAGGTGTTCCCGGGAGTTATCAGCCACCGGCGCCGGTAGTGCTGAGTGCCCAGGTTCAGTCGCGAGATGCGGCACTGAGCTGGACACCAAGTACTTCGGCAGGCGTCGTTCGCTATAACGTGCTGCGTGATGGAGCGCGCATTGCCGAGCTGAATGCGGCACAGCACACCTATATCGACCCGTGGCTTGCCAATGGCACCTACGTCTATACCGTGACTGCGCAGGATGTATACGGCACTGCAAGTGTGGCCTCCAATGCAGTCACGATCACCGTCGATTTTTCGCCGCCCGGCATTCCGACGATCTCCAGTGTCACCGCACCAACGACCGGCGGTGCCCTCGAAGTGGCCTGGGTGCCGGGGGATGGCACGACTGCGACGCGTTATGCGTTGCGCCGCTCCGAACAGCAATTCGGTGACTATCAATTGGTGCTGGAGACAGCGCTGCTGCGCCATCTCGATCAGCCGCTGTTCAACGCGAGGCGCTATTGGTACACGGTCGAGGCCTTTGGTGCATCTGGCGACGGCAGCGGACAGTCGGCGCCGGTATCCGGTCTGCCGATGGCCCCGCAGTTGCTCTCCGATTTGAGTCTGCGTGCTGACGACATCCGCTTCCTGCCAGCTGTCGGTGTTCCTGGGCAGAACTTTGGCACGCAAATCACCGTACGCAATCTCGGCACCGGTGGCAGCACCCCGGCGGCGATGCGCCTCACGCTGACGCACCCGAACGGTACCAGCACGCAGCTCGCCACAACTTCAAATGTTCCTGCACTCGCTGCCTCGACCAGCGCAACCCTGGGCGTGTCGCTCGGGCAACTCAATGCCGCAGGCAACTATTGGCTGAGTGTTGAGCTCGTGGTCAGTGGCAGCGATGCCAACCCCAACAATCACTTCGCCAGTCAGCGGCTGGTGGTGAGTGCGAGCCCGGAGCCGGTTCTTGAGCTGAGCGCCGATGCGGCCAGTTTTGCGCCCGGAACAGATGCCACCGGCATCGTCAGTGTGCGCAACGCCGGCACGCCTTGGAGCGGCCGTGTGCGGCTGCGCGTGTTGACCGGCACCGGCGAGGAAGTCGCACAACTGCCCGATCTCACCCTTGGCGCACTCGCCTTTGGCGCACAGGCAACCCAGGCCTGGCGCTGGGCTACTGACGAAGCCTTTGCGGGTGAATATCGCGTTCGCGCCGAATTGCTGGACGAGCAGAATCGCCTCGTGGCGACGCGCATTGCCGTTTTCGAAATCGACGTCGTACGCGACCTGCACATCAAAGTCGTCAGCGATCGCAACGCGTATACCGCAGGTGACTCTGCTCGACTCAATGCAACTCTGGATTATCGAAGCGGCAACGCGCCGCTGACATCGACGATCATGCGTTTGAAGGTGCTCGATCCCAACAGTGTCGAAGTTTTCACCAGCACGCGTGCATTGGCGACTTTGCTGCCGAGCTATCGGATGCAGGTACCTGCGACTTGGGTGACTTCGGCCACTACCGGAGTTCATGTGCTAAGTGCCGAGCTGCTTCAGGGTGGCAATGTGATCGCACTCGCGCAGTCCAGCTTCGTCGTTAACGCCTTGGGCGTGCCTGCAAACGTCAGCGGCAGTATCGAGCCGGTACCAGCGCCGCTGATTGCCGGCAGGGCAGGGCAAATCGATTTCACATTGCTCAATCCCTCTGCGTCATCGCTGCCGGTCGACGCACTGCGTCTGCGTTTGTTGCATGCGCAGTCAATGGATGAAGTGGCCGCGCTTACGGTTTCTGGTACTGCCTCGGCACTCGGCCAGCTGCCAGGCGCATTGGCCATTAGCGTCAACGCACTGCCGGTGGGCGAGTACCTGGCGATGCTGGATTGGCGCTCGATAAACAATGCTGCAATGCAGACACTGGCGACGCGCAGCGTCTCCGTAGTGGATGGCATTGCGCCGACCATTGTGCTGCGCACGCCCAATGTCGGAGGCTGGGTCAGATCGATTGCTACGCTCGGTGCCCAGGTCAGCGATGCGCACAGTGGCGTGGACCGGGTTGAGATTGCAGTGGATGGCGGTGCCTGGCGTTTCGCGCCGCATGAAGGGCAGGGCCTGTACGGCATCGATACCGCTGGTCTGTCTGACGGTACACATCAGTTCCAGTTCCGCGCGCGCGATCGTGCTGGCAACGAATCGATCAGTCCCGTGCGCAGTTTCCAGGTCGACAGCACACCGCCACAGGTCACGATCACTGGTGTTGCCGACGGCGATATCGTTGCGCATCCGGTCGTGCCCGTGATCACGATCGAGGATGCGCATCTCGATCGTTCCAATGTTGCGCTCAATGGCGCTTCATTCATCAGTGGCACAACGGTCGGCGCCGATGGCAGTTATCTGCTGACCGCCGTCGCCTATGATCTGGCCGGAAATTCCGCCGCCGCCAGTGTGCGGTTCACCATCGACAGCGTACCGCCGAGCGTAGTGTTCATTGTCCCGCTCGATGGCGATGAAACAACACTTGCCAGTATTGAAGCGCGGGTGCAGACCGATCCGTTGGTATCAGTCACGCTGACGGCCGGGGCATATTCCGCAACGACGACAGCTGATGATGCCGGCATTGCGGCATTCCCTGGGGTGCCGCTGATGTTCGGCGTCAACTCGCTTAGTGCGACGGCAACCGATCTTGCTGGCAACATCGGTGTGCCTGCCAGCGTGCAGGTAACGCGCATCGACAATAGCGGTGCCGCTTTGGTCGGCAGCCTGGTTCCGTCTGCGGCTGTTTTCGCCAGTGGAGCGCCGGCTGTGCTGAATTGGCAGGTGGTCAATCCGGCCTCATTGCCCGCCGCTGCGCAGACACTACGCATTCGCGCCGTGCACGTCGCAACGGCGCAGCCGCTGGGAGATGAAACGGTAGTAGTGAATGTTCCCGGTAACGGGCAGGTCGCCGGCGTCTCGCAATTCGCTACCGCGGCCGCTACGCTGGGACGCTACGCAGCGACGCTCCTGGTGCAAGTCGGTAGTGACAGCATTCAGCTCGCTACAGCCGAGTTCGATATTCACGACGCCGAACCACCCGCTCTGGTGCTGATCGCCCCCGCATCGGCGGCATTGCTCAATACGCCGGTCCAGATTCGCGCCAGCGCCAGTGATGGCTTGGGCAGTGTTGTCACCGTGCGTTATCGCCTTGACGGTGCGGCAGCGATCGCGATGACGCCGGTCCCTGGCGTTCCCGATGAATTCGAAAGCGCGCTTATCGAGTTGCCGGATGCGGACTATCTCGTACAGGTCGATGCCGTGGATAACGCTGGCAATCTCGCCCAGTCATCGCCACGGCCATTTAGCGTCGACCGCACACCACCGCAAATCTCTGTTACCAATGTCGCTGACGGTGGCGCCTACGCTACGGCAGTAACACCAACGGTCCTGGTGACGGATGCGCACCCTGGCATCACAACTATCAATTTGGATGGCCAAGCCTATGTGTCAGGCACCGCAATCGATGTCGAAGGGACACACGCCTTGGTCGTGGCGAGTGAGGATGCCGCGGGCAACAACGCCGAGCGCAGTCTGGCGTTCCGCATCGATCGCACTGCTCCGGTCATTGCCTTCAGCTTCCCTGCCGAGGGCGCCATCCTTGCGACTTCGGTGATCGATGTTGGCGGCCTGACCGAGTCCTTGGCGCGCGTCGAGTTCAGAGTCGGCACGTCTGCATCCAGCGTGATTGCCGATGACACAGGTGGTTTCATCGTAGCTGGCGTCACCTTGCAACCCGGCGCCAATGTTCTGGAAGCGCGCGCAATTGATGCGCTGGATAATGCCAGCAACTGGATCAGCCGCAATGTGCAATACGTTCCCAACGCTGGCGCCAATCTGACGGCGGAACTGACGCTTTCGACTGTCGATCTGCCGCTGGGCGATGTGCTGACGGTGAACTACCTGCTGCGCAATGTCGGCAACGTCAACGTGGCTGCATTGCCGACACGCGTGCTCTGGGTAAGCGTTGCCGACCAGCAGCAGCTCTCCATGCATCCGTTCGAAACCAGCCTGCCGCCCGACGCCACGAGTTCTGGCAACGTTCAATTTCTCAGCGCCGATACTTTGCCAGGCGCACATATCGTAGTGTTGGAGGGTTTCCTCACTGCCGCAAATGGAAGCCAGCAATGGCAGACGCTGGCGACCGCGCAGGCCATTGTGCGCGACGTGCTTGCTCCGAATGTTGCAGTGATCGAGCCGCTCGCTGGCAGCTTCGTCGACACAGGCTTCACGCTGCGGGTTCAGGCGTCGGATGTACACAGCACGCTTGCATCGGTGCAAGGCCTGGTCGCATCGTCTCCGGTCAATCTGGTGCCGGGACCGGGCGCAGGTGAGTTCATCGCTACAGTCTCTGTAAGCAACGAGGGCCCGCTTCAGATTTCGGCCCGCGCAGTCGACGGTGCCGGCAATGCAGCGGAAGCCAGCGCACGTCAGGTTATCGTCGATCTGTTGCCACCACAGATCGCGATTACCGGAGTCTCAGAGGGTGCACTGGTCAATCAGCCAGTCACACCGCAGGTACAGATTGGTGACGTTTCTCCGGTTCAGTCCAGCATCACGTTGAATGGCCAGACGTTCGTCGCCGGTACTGCAGTGATTGCCGAAGGCAACTATCTGCTGCGTGTTCGGGCGACTGATGCACTGGGCCGCAGCAGCGAATCGCTGCGCAGCTTCGCCATCGATACGACGCCGCCGACAGTGACCATCATCCTGCCGAAGGATGGCGCGATCATTTTCTCGGACAGCACACGGGTCTTGGGTATTACCGAACCTCTAGCGAGCGTTGCGCTCAACGTCGGTACGTTCAGTGTCAACCTCACGTCAGGCGCGGATGGTGTCTTCAGCATCGACAACCTACCGCTGAGTCCCGGAACCAATCGGATTGCCGCCCGCGCCACCGATCGCGCCGACAATATCGGACCCGAGGCATTCATCTTCGTCGAGCGTCGCGCCCAGCCCGTCGTTGCATTGCAGGGCAGTCTCGATATCACCGCGACAGACTGGGCCAATGGCGTCATTCTGCGCACTGGGTTCAGTCTGCACAACATCGGTACCGCCGACCTGACCGCGTTGCCGATTCGTGTCGAGGCGCGGCGTCGCGATTCGCAACAGTTGTTGCAGGCGGCAGATTTCAGCGTCAACTTGCTCGCCAATGCGCAGAGCAGTCAGTCGTTTGACTGGATAACTTCAGCCTGGGGCTTGGGTGTGGTCGATATTGTTTTGATCGCAGATCTGCCTGGTCAGCGTGCCCCGGTCGTGCTGGATTCTCACGCGCTTAACCTGGTCGATCGGGAGTCCCCCAGTGTCACCTTCGAGCTGCCCCAGGCGAACGCGCAAGTGCACACCGGGGATCCGGTCCGCGTGCGTGCCGTTGATCGATTGAGCAGCATTGCCATTACGCAATTGCGCATCGATGGCGGGGACTGGTTCGAACTCAGCGCTGTCGATGTGATTGCCGGCCAGTACGGAACCGCGTTGCCCGTTATGCCATTCGGACCGCATCAATTGAGTGCACGTACTGTTGACGTGGCCGGAAATGTCTCCAGTACTACGGTACTGCCCATCACCGTGGTCGGTGTCTTGCCGCTGAGTGTGAGCGCGCCAATCGATGGAAGCAGCAGCGATCAGCTGTCAGTCGACTTCGCCGGCAGCACAGTCATTGGCGCTACGGTTCGAGTTCGACGCGATGGAGCCGAGTGGCAGACTCAGGCAAACGGCGTAGGCGTATTCAATCTGCCAGCGGTGCCATTGGTCGCGGGCGACAACATGTTCACCGTGCAGGCCGAAGATGGATTCGGTAACCGAAGCGCCGCCATTTCGATTCGTGTTCTGGCGACTGGTGTGGTCCAGCCGGTACCCATCGCGACTTGGCCTGCCTGGTTTGTGTTGATGCTCTTGATGGTCGTATTGGCGAGTGCGCGTGTCAGTGTTCAGGAGAGGAAGTCATGAGAAGGATTCTTGCCGCGCGTGAACGCATCGTCGGAGCTTTGTTCTGCGCCGCTGACCCGCATCGCATTTCGCGTATCGCCATGTTTTTTTGGATTATCACAATATGCTCTGCGTCCGCCATGGCAAACAGTCCGCCATCGCAGAAGGCCGATCAGGCAGCGCTGCGGGCAATGCTTCGCGGCGAAGACCCAGGCGCATACATCGCCGAGCTCAAGTCGCAAAGACCCATACCCAAGCAGTCCTTCGGCATCGCGCAGCGCGGTGCATCGAGTCCGGGCGCTGCGCTGAAGTCGCTGGCCTTGTCGCTTCGAACCGATGCCTCCAAGAGCGTTGACGCGGAGCAGACCAAGGCGCTGATGCGCAGGGCGTTGGGCGAAGTACTGCTGCTGCGGACCGAGTTCGAAGCGTTGGGTGTATCGCTCAGCAAGAGTGCTTTCGCCGCAGCGTTGAGCCGATGGCAGGCCGCCGATCAGCTTCAAGGCAAGCGTCTTCGCGCGATCGAATCGGCATTGCAGCAGGGCGCTTCTGCTGTCAAGGCACATGATCAATCGTCCGCTATCGAGGCACTTCGTCCACTGTTGGGCGAAATCGATACCGATGCCGCGCCAAGAGTTCTAGGCACGCGCGATCTGCCGGTAGCCCCACCGGAATTTTCGCCACGTCCACTACCGACGCTGGGCAGTGCACTCCCCAGCTTCGCCGATTCGACGGCTGCCCCGGGAGGCCCCGCGGATCGCACACCGTCGCACGATACGGAACTCACGGAAACCATCCTCGCCAAGGCGCAGAGTCTCAATCACGAACCCGTGCACATTCATGATTTCGTGCGCAGCCAGATCCGAACCGAGTGGTACGCGGGCGCACAAAAGGGCGCCACTGAGACGCTGCGCAGTGGCGCCGGCAATGATGCCGATCAAGCCAGTCTGCTGATTGCTTTGCTACGCGCAAGCTCGATGCCGGCACGCTATGTCAAAGGCGTCGTCGAACTCAAGCTGCCGCAGTTGCGTCCGATGCTGGGGCTCACGTCTGCCGCTGATATCGGCAGGGCGCTCACCGCAGCGGGGATAGCGAACGAACCGGTGATCCGTAGCGGCGGCATTGACGCGTTCCGAATCGAGCACATCTTCGTGAGCGCCTACGTGCCATATGGCAACTACCGCGGTACGCATGTCGATAGTGGTGGCGCCGCGTGGATTCCGCTGGCCCCGGCGATCAAGGACTATGAGTTCATTGCGTCTGGCGATGTACTTACGCGCGCCGGGATCAATGCTGAAGAGTTCATCAACGAATGGCTGGCAGCGTCTGCCAGCAGCCTGCCGTTGGATGCATTGCGTCTTCGCGCCCAGGCCTGGCTTGCCACCCAATCCGGTGCGCCTCTGCTCGACGCGCAATTGCAGCGCCGCGTCGTCTCTGCACGTCCACTCGGTCTGCTGCCGTCCAGTCTGCCCTGCGTGCTGATCGGAACGGTTTACGAATCTGCTGAACTCGCGGAAACCGATCAGCAGTGGCTACGTATCCAGCTGTTGTCTGGAAACGAGCCCGGAAGTACCGTGGCACTGGATCATCGAATCCGTGTCAGCGATCTGATCGGCCGACGCCTGACTCTGTCGTATCAACCTGCAACTGAGGATGACCACAACATCATAAACAGCTTTGGTTCGCTTCCGTTGACACCTGCCTATCTGATCCGGATGCGTGCGCGTCTGCTGATGCGGGGTGAACCCGAAACGTTGAGCAGCGTTGACTGGACGCCAGGCACAGCGCATCGCCTCGAATTGATCACTGAGACGCCGGCAGGCAACATCCGCACCCGCCAAAGCCTGATCGCAGGTAGCTACACCGCGATTACCGTTGGCGCTCAAGCCAGTGCCACACCCGTGTCGGCGTTGGATGTGCCGCATCCCAACGACAGCGAGTTCGTCGCAGCACAGCGTCTTGCCAGCCTAGGGCTGCGCTACGTCAGCACCTGGGACACCGCCGAAAATCAGCTTGCCGATCTGATCGGCGTCTTACCGCTGCGGCCAGCGCCCAGCATTGCGCTCACGCTGGTCGAATATCACGTCGAGACGCTGCTGGATCTGCCAACGCGGCTCGTCATCAAGGGCGTCAGCCTGGATGCCGCGCAACGCCCAACGCAGGCCATAGCATCCACCGCACAACGTGCGCGCGAAGCAGAATTTCTTCGCTATTCCAGCTTGCATGGCAGTGCACTGGAGCACTGGATCTTCGAAAACGACTGGGGCGTGGCCTCGATTTCTGCCGACAAGGGGCTGCAGCTTGCGGCGCAGAATGGCATCGCCCGCATCATTCAGACAGGCGGCACCTTGCCCGCCTCAGTGCTATTGCCTGCCTCCGTACGCAGCGAAATCGAAACTCAGTTGGCGCGTGGCTGGCGTGTGGAAGTCGTTGCGAGCGAACTCGCATTGAACCTCTGGTCTGGAGCGGTCTGGCGTGCTGAAGATCCGGCTACCGGCGCCAGCGGCTGGTTCATCGCGGGGCGGTATGCGGGTGGTGCAACCACGGAAAATCCCGCCGACTGGCCGTCGCCATTTCCTGATCCCAACGCGCCTGCACCCAACCAGAATCCGAACGCTGCACGCTATGTGGTGATGGTCACCAGCACCGATAAGCAGGATGGCACTGTCGACGAGGAGCTGGATAAAGAGCTCTCTGTACGTGTCCTTGATAGCGGTTATCGTCCTGTGATCGGCGCGACCGTACGGTTCCACGCGATCTCTGGCGATCCGTTGCTTGCCGGAACTCAAGGCCAGTTCGGCAACACTGCCGATGTGCTGACCGATGCGAACGGCATTGCGCGCGCCAAGGCCAAACCCGGTCGGGTCATTCGCAACGCGCAGCTCCGCTACGTCGACGCAAACGACCCGGAAGAAGAACTGACGGCGACCGGTATCAACCAGGTGTCGGCAAAGGCGATGTCTTCGGGCGGCAGCCCTGGGGCGCCTGAACAGGCGCTGGCGACCATGCCGGAGGGGTTCGTGTTCTACGGCTTACCGGGCGAAATTGCAGAACTTGGGCCGTCAAGTGATCCGCCGGGTCTTACGCTGATGGCGCAGGCAGGAATGTTTTCATGGCGTGTTACGGCGAAGGATCAATTCGGAAACATTGTCTCGAATGACCCAATCGAATTCAGCACTGTTTCCAGCACGATGGGACCAAACGGTGAATGTCCCGGTCCGCAGACGTCGTCGACGCCTATGTGGGTGGATGCTGGAACGTGCCTGCTGTCACCGCTGAACGAGTGCCCAGGCGCACAAGCTCAGAAGACCATGCGGTCGGGCTATCCGAATACACGCGTCGATGTACGTGCACCGATGCTAGGCGGATTTCGTCATACCTTGCGCGCAGCTTCCGGCGCAGCAGAAGCGTTTAGATACTTCACCAGTGATTGCCCCGGCTACGGCACGGTACTCATGCGCTATAAGGTGGACCAGCTGGGTCGCGTGATCGAGGCGGTCCTATCAGGACAGACGCTCGATTACCGTCGTTTGTTTCGCGCAATTAAGTACAACCACATCAGCGGAGTGTTTGAAAACTGGACGCCAATCCCCGAGTTTGTTGCGTTTGGGGTCGAAGGACATCAGGGCTCCGTTCTGCCGCCGACGCCGGAAGGAAGTGATGGTTCCTACTCCGTTGGTTATAGCGGTGCCCCGAGTCCGTCTTATACACCTTTGTCCATAGCCTGGGAACGTTTCAATACCGGCAATGGGTTTTTGCATGGTATGCGTGTCGATGGTTTTCACACCATAAATTTCCGCATTCAAGGCGACGAGTTGCCGAGGATAGAGCTGGACGATCGAGGATATCCGTTAGAAGAGATCAGGATTCCCATTGTGTGGGAATCCGTCGATCCCAGCCCGTGGCAGCGCTACCCGATATCGCCTACTGCTGTGTTTCGAAAAAACGGCAACGTCGTGCATGTGTGGAAGATTGACGATCGCGCGCCATTCAGCGCAGTGAGCGGCGGCGCGGACGTCATCGTGCCACCGTTGTTTCGACTCGATCGCAGCGATCCCGAAGACGAGTTCACGGTAGAAGTCGTCTTGCATTACGGCAGTGTTGCGCAATTACGATCAGAGCGCGTAGACCTCGAATTCGGGCAGCCGATGCTGAAGCGCTACGGCATGTCGGGCGGAAAAAACGGCAGTGACTCTGGCAGCTTTCCTAGGCGACTGCGCATAAAGCAGACGCTTGATCGTGCCGCCGACCTTGTTTGCTACGACCCTGTCTCCTTCGAGTTCGAGCTGTATCGGGCGGCGACGGTGGAAGTGCTCGCCTATCCCATTCGACAGGATGGAACAGAAGGCAGCCCGATAGCGCTGATCGAATCCGCCGAGTTCGATGAGGGCACTCATTCCAAAACACTGCAACCTTTCGATATTCCCTGGGGTGATTACCGCCTCCAGATCACTGCGACGGACCCTGAAACCGACGAGGAAGAACCGCACGAAGCGTCGCTCTCCAATGAAGTGGATATGCTCGATGCATTGCCCTTGTCACGTTCCATCGTGCAAAACGTCGATCTGCACGATGGCAATCTGGGTATAGCGCGGGCCGATATCGATCTGGGTGGCCGTGGCCCCGGGCTGAAATTTACCCGCTTCTATTCCAGCCCACGGCCCGCACGCGGTGATGCCGGTGCGCTGGGCTACGGTTGGCACAGCAATATTGAATCGGGCATCGAAGTCGCCGGCGGTTGCGGTGGCTTCATGGTGACCGGCGCCGATGGCGGCGCACAGCGGTTCCTGCACGCCGTATCCAGCAATGGCGGCGATACCACCTATAAACCGCTGCATGGCTATCACGGCACGCTGATCAAGCGCGCAAGCGGGATGTTCGACTATTTCAGCATCGACGGTACGCGCTACCACTTCGAACCGGTGAGTGCTGCCGAAGGTGCACAGACCGGTCAGTTGGCACGACTTGTCCTGATTCAGGATTCGGACGGCAATGCAGTCGAATACATCTACGGATCTCTAGATGGCGGCGGCCATCAGCAAGTCGTCGAGTTGCGGGATAGCGCTGGCCGCGTGCTTCGATTCGATTACGAGCCATCTCCCGAACTGATGAAATTCACCAACGGTGATGGCGAGGAAGAAAGTTTCCCCATGCGCGGCCGCATGGTGCTGACACGGGTCACCGTCACCGGGGGTCTGGTTGTGCACTACACCTACAACTCCGACGGCATGCTGGTATCGGCGAACCGGGACGGCAACGCCTGTGCGCCAGGGCATTGCGAGCGCTATCGCTATGTTGATCTCGGCCGCAGTGCTTACCTCTTGCCCAATGCGCAATTCCCGACCACGGTGCACCATGGTCCGGCGTTGTCGGGTATCGAGCAGATCGGCAACGCCAGCGCGCGCTATCAGTATGAGCCATTGACGCTGGACCAGAACATCGTCGATGGCGGGCAGACCTATCTGCTGCAGATTCCGACGCGCGGCATCGATAGCCTGGTCACGTTCGATAGCAGCGTCTGGCAATTCGGCTACCAGCCGCCGAACCGGGGTCTGGTGCCAGCCAACACGGTGGTGCAGGACGGTCGCGGCCTGTCGACGACGCATTCGCTCAACCGCTACGGTGCCGCCGAAACCGTGACGGACGCGATCGGCATGACGCGCACGGTTTGGAACTTCACGCACTATAAGCCGGCAAGCGTCACCGACGCGATGAATCGTGCCACAAACTACACCTATGACGAACACGGCAACAAGACCGAAGAATCCATCCAGGGCGGGGTAATCCGTAGCTGGAGCTACTACGCACCCGAGACTTTTACAATCCCGATCAAGAATCGTGCAAGTACCTATACGGATGCACGCGGTATTGTCGAAACCTACGTGTACGATGGTCGTGGTCATCTGCTGTCGCGTACCAGAGCGGGCAAATCGGAATCCTTTGGCTACGATGGTCGTGGCGACCGGGTCACGCATACCGATTTCAACGCGGGCGTCTGGGGCTTTGGATTCGATGCGTATGGCTTCCCCAGCACCAGGACCGACCCCAAAAGCAACGGATGGCTCAGCTTCTATGACGCCCGCGGCCGGTTGCAATCGGAACGGGATGCCAATGGCAATACCACGACCTACGACTACGACGCTTCGGATCGACAGGTCTACAGGGGTTTTGCCGGCGGCACCTCGCGCGTCACACGCTACGAGGAAGGCGGCCGCAAACAGACCGTCACCGATGAGAACGGCCAGCCCACGGTCAATCGCTTCGACGGTCTGGGCCGATTGACCGAAGTGCGCAATGCGCTGATTGCGACGCGCACGCTTGAGTATGACGGCAATGGCAACCTCACCGACGAGACCGACTTCCGCGGCAATCCCACGGTCTACACCTACGACGCCGGTAACCGGCTGCAAACCAAGACCGAGCCGCTGGGCAAGACCACAGTCTTCACGCATGACGATCTCGGCCATGTCCTGTCCGAATCCATCTCCGGGCCGGGTAGTGCGACGCGAGTCACCCACTACGAATACAACCATCCGCTCTACTTCCGAACGCGCGTCACGCAATCGGGCGGGCAGGGCGGGCCGCGTGGTCAGCTGATTCACCCCGACAACGCCGGCAATCCACTCACGACGAGTGATTCGCTGGGCCGCGAGACGGTTCGGGAGTTTGATGCGTTCGATCGGCCGACATCGATTCAGGAGCCGGGCCGAGTCACTGCGATCACCTACGACGGCAACGGCAACAAGCTGACCGAGTCCGTAGGCGGTCGCACGCGCACCTGGGTATACGACAGCGCCAACCGCAATGTGCACTATACCGATGGCGCGGGTTATGGCAGCAGCACCGCGTACCACCCCAATGGCGAAGTCGCCTCGCGTACCGATGCCCGCAGTGGCGTGACGACGTATACGCTGGATGGACGCAATCGCGTGACCCGAATGAGCGGCCCGCGGGCGGATCAGCAGGTGTTGTATGAGTACGATGGGGTCGGCAACCGCAAGCGCGAGGCGCTGAGCGGTGGACGTGATGTGCACCACACCTACGATGATCTGCATCGGCTGAAGACCAGCACCGACCAGATCGGCCTGTTCCTGACCCGTGGTTATGACGCCGATGGCAACGTCACCGCCGAGATCGATGCCCGCAGCAATACCACGACCTACACCGTCAATGCGTTGAACCAGCGCGAGCAAGCGCAGCAACCCCTGGGGCGCACGCTGAACTGGACCTACAGCGTGCACGGCGATGTGCTGACCGAAACCAACGCCCGCGGCTTCGTCACCACGCACACTGTCGATGCGCTGGGCCAGCGCATGCAGACGGCGCTGCCGTCCGGTGCGGGCGCGGTAACACCCCGTGCCTGGACATACGATGCGGTCGGCAATGTGCTGACGCAGACCGACAGCAACGGCGTCGTCACCACCTTCGGCTACGACGATCTCAACCGCAAGACCAGCGCATCGGTCACGGCCAATGATGGCGGTAGTGCCGAGGTGTGGACCTATGACGCCCGCAACAACCCGTTGACGCATACCGACCGCGGCGGTGTGCAGACGGTGATGACCTACGATGGCGAAGACCGGATGGAGACCCGCACCCGCGCCAGCAGCTCGCGCGAGGTCAATACCTATGATGGCAATGGCAACCTCAAGACGCAACGCGATGCCAACGGCCACCTCAGCACCTTTGAATACGATGCCGCCAACCAGCGCAAGAGCATCACCCGCGGCGGCGATATCGAGTCGTGGACGTATACGCCGTCGAACCAGATCCAGACGCACACCGACCGTGCCAGTGATGTCACCACATTCACCTACGACGTTCGCGATCATGTCAAGACGGAAAAGAATGCCGCCAACGAAACCCGTATCTACACCTACGACGGCAACGGCAATCGCCTGACGATCCAATTGCCTGAACTGCAGACCTGGACGCAGACCTTCGATGCCGCCAATCGCCTCGAGAAAGTGGTGAGTCCACTGGGCAAGACCACACTCTACGACTACCACCCCGATGATCAGCTCGCCCGCATCGAGGATGCGAACGGACATACCGTCACGCTGGAAAGCGATCCCCTGGGCCGCATCAGTGCACGCCATTATCCGGGCGGTGCCAGCTTCCGCACCGTGTTCGATGGCGAAGGCAATGCCAAGACAGAAACCCACCCCGACACCAGCATCACCCGAACCTTTGACGGCCTCAACCGCCCGCGCACCCTGAGCTACGTAGGAGCGGCGTTAGCCGCGATGCTCTCGATCAGCTACGACGCCAGCAGCAACCCCACCGACAGCAGCCTCACCCAAGCCGGCCGCGCCCTGACCGTCCAGCGCCACTTCGATGCGCAGAACCGCCTCGAACGTGAGACCTCGTCTGTAGGAGCGACGTCAGTCGCGATTCCCCAGGGTTATTCGCACACCCAACACTTCGCCCTGGACGGCAACGGCAACCGCCGCACCACCACCGACGCCGGCAACAAAACCTCCACCCAAACCTTCGACGCCTACAACCGCATCGAATCGACCGCCACCCCCGGCGAAGGCAGCACCACCAACACCTGGAACAAAGACGGCACATTGCGTTCGGTAACCCATGCCAACGGCACCCAATCGAACTATCAATACGACCGCGCCAAACGCGTCACCGGCATCAGCCACAGCCACGACTCCGCCGTCACGCTGAGCTTCGCCTATACCTACGACAAGAACGGCAACCGCAAGACTGAAACCCGCACCCAGTCCGCGATCGCAGGCCAGGCCGGCAGCATCACCACGACCACTTATGACTACGACCAAGATGATCGGCTGACCGGCACCAACGTCTCCCATCAGCCACCCAGCGCCACCACACCCGACGAACGCACCGTGTGGACGCTGGATCACGTCGGCAATCGACTGACCGAGGTGGTGACTTGTCGATCGGGCAGCATCGTTCGCTGTCCTGGTGCTGACACGGTCACCAGCAGCAAGACCTACACCTACAGCGCAAGAGATCAGCTGGAGACGATGACCAACCCGGTGAATCAACTCACCGTCGCGTACGACTATGACCAGAACGGCAACCGCACCCGCCGCACGGTCACGAAGCAGGGCCAGCCGCCGCAGACCACGACGTACACCTTCGACGCCCGCGATCGAATGATCAAGGCCGAGCCCAACGCGCCCAACACCGCGAACGCCGCCACCGTTGACTACACCTACGACGCCGATGGCCGACGGATCGAATCCATCGAAACCCCCGCCAACGTAGGAGCGACGTCAGTCGCGAAACTCTCCCTCTACACCGGCCAAACCCTAATCCACGAAGCCGATCCATCCAACGCAAACGGCGGCCTCCGCCTCACCGACACCTACCGCCACAGCGCCCACCTGGACCGCCACCTCGCCATCGCGCAGAACGGCAGCATCACGCTGCGCCACTACCAACTCGACGCCCTAGCCACCCCCGTCGCGATGACGGACAGCAACGGCAACACCATCAACCGCACCGCGTACTCGGCATGGGGCGAGATCGAAGAGCAAGTCGCCAACGGCATCGCGCAAGCGCCTTGGCAGATGCCGAGCTATGCGCCCGACAACACGGGGCAGGCGGCGTTGCTGAGCAACGACGGTCAAAGCATTGGGTTTACCGGCTATATCCGAGACGAAGCTACCGGCCTCTACTACGCAGGTGCGCGGTTCTACGACCCGCTCGTCGGTGGGTTCAACGGAATGGATCCGTGGGCGGGCGACAACGGCGCCCCGATCACGCTCAACAAGTACCTCTATGCCAACGCAAACCCAATTCGATTCAAAGACCCGGACGGTCGCCAATCGATCGAGGTTAATGTCACATCGTGTAGTGAGGATGGAAGTTGCGGGTCGGTGGCGATGGCGGGAAGCGCGTTACCGTTCTTGAGTCCGTCGCAGATGGGATCGGTGGAACAGGCCGATGCATTGATCGAGGCACAGGCCCGTGCAGGGTTGTTCAACAGCGGACGCAGCGACGGGCCGATGGTTGCGCAACCGCTGTTGGCGACCGGCGCCGGGCAGTTCGAGCGGCCGTATGTTGAAGGCGGCTCATCGCGGAATTTATCGGCTATGCAAAGTAGCGCCGAGTTGGATCGGGCACTCGGCTTTGATCCGAACTATGTGGGCTACGGCCACGGCACCGAGGTGGCGGGTACAGCGGCATTCCACTCGTTGCCGCCAGTGGCAGTGGCCAGCGGTTTACACACCATGGCTACCGCCAAAGATGGGTATGAGTTCACCGCTGGCGCGCTGGAAGCGACGCTAGGCGCGCTTCCGATTGGTTTAGCGGGTCGTGAAGCCTACGTTATGTGGCGCTCCGAGCGTGCGGCTGCGCGAGCGATGCAGCAGGGCAAACCTGTGATCGCGATGGAAAATTCAGCCGCTGTTACCACGCCAGTGATTGGGCCTGCGCCAGGTTCATCAACAGCCATGACAGGCCCAGTGCGGCTTAAGCCGCCGCCTGGTGCTACGCCGGATGAACTTGCACAGGTTCGTAGATATTGTGATGGGTGTAACCAAGCACTCGCCCAGGGAGAGCTTTCGCCAACGGGGCGTGTTTCTACAAAAGGCCCCCTTCGTGAGAAGGCTTCGCGAGCTGCAGATAGAGAAAGAGCGCGGGCTGAGACCGCGGGGCAACCTTACCAAGGGCATGCTGGCCACGTTCCCGACACGACGTGGACCGGCAATCCAGTGCCGCCCGGTTGGGCAGACCTTAGCCCACGCGTCAACACGAGTCTTGGCGGGCAAACTGGGCGCTATCCGGTCGGCTACAAGCCGACCATCTTTGAAGTTATCGATGACTTGGAGAATTTGCGGTGATTCGCGACTGGCGACCGTTCATCATCAGAATGATCGAAGTCCTACAAGCGTTGTACGAAGCGGACAAGGAGCGGCTGTGGGAGTATCACTGGCCGCGCGTTGCAGCGTCCGAAGTGACGCTTGCTCGGGTCGAGAAGCAATTGGGTTTTGAACTTGATCCAGAATACAGAGGGTTCCTGGCTGCGGGCGATGGATGGCCGTGGTTCTCTCAGAGCGTGAAGCTGTTATTTGGATCGTCTGAGCTGCTTGGAAGCCCCGCACTGCTTGCAGCGAATGCGATGCTCGATGTGGCTGCGCCATATATTGAATCGCAATGTGGTGTTCAGCGCAGCGCTGTATTCCCGATCGCGTCATCTCCGATGGATAAGGACATTTTCTTCATGCAGATACAGGATGGCGTACTGCGCCCTCCGATCGTGTGGTGGGCGGGCGAAGAAATCGACCGTTACGTTTCGTTCGCGGAGTTCTTTGCGTCGATGATCGAGTACAACAAGCTTAGTCTGAAAGAATTGCGAGAAGAATAGATAGCCGAAGCCACGAAGCCACACCCCCAAGCCCCGCTGACGCGGGGTTTTTGTTGTTGCTGCGCACAACCTACGGCGGCGTTGCGTATTCCGGTAGGTCGTGAGCACCAATTCCAGTTCATCATGAACAGAAGTTCCGGGAATTTCTGAACACCGGTTCCCGCTGAGTTGATAACTCTTCTCCGTCCGGCACGATGAGCGCTGGGACCGGCTACGTGAGCAGCAGGTCCAGCACCAAGGTCAACGAGTCTGACGACTCGAACAGCGCGTGACTTCCATCGGCTAAGTTCGTCGGCCGGCAGAAATGTTCACCCAGTCTTCCCTAGACGCTTCTTGGCCTGCTGCTTCCTCATCGACTCGCCCGAGATGGTGATCCGATGAGACGCGTGGACAATTCGATCCAGAATGGCATCAGCCACCGTAGGATCGGGGAAGAACCCATGCCAAGCGTCAGTTGGCCATTGACTCGTGATGAGCAACGAAGTGGATCGCATCCTGCGATCCACCACCGACAGCAAAAACTGCGCGGCGCCATCGGAGATTGTCCCGATGCCTAGGTCGTCGAGGATCAGAAGATCGGGTTTAGACAGGTTGCT
Organism: Lysobacterales bacterium; assembly: GCA_031391205.1. Taxonomy (GTDB): domain Bacteria; phylum Pseudomonadota; class Gammaproteobacteria; order Xanthomonadales; family Ahniellaceae; genus 0-14-3-00-62-12. The sequence continues at coordinate 37,611 of JANMUE010000470.1, forward strand.
CTTTAGCTTCGCCAACGATCCGTCGACTTCGGCGCTTGCGATGTCATCCAGAAGGTCACCGACCTTGTAGAAGATGACGGACATGCGTTGCCGGCAGACCTCGGTACCGAAAGCGCATGCCAAGAATGTCTTTCCAACGCCAGTCGGTCCAATGATCAGGAGATTAAGGTGGTTCCTAACCCACTCACAAGTCGACAAGCTGTTAATCGTGGCCTTCTCCAGACCGCGGCCCGCCTTGACCTCCAACTCCTCGATGGTGGCAAGTTCCGGCATATGTGCTCGTGTGACGAGACGTTTGAGCTTCCGGTTGGTTCGATGCGAGATTTCTAGCTCAACTAACAAGGCGAACCGGTCGTCGAAGCCTGCCTCTTGGAGCGAAGGAGTCGACAACTGGCGCTGATAGGCTTCCGCCATCGCACTAAGCCGAAGTCCGCGCAAACTTTCAATGGTTTGTTGTACAGCGGTCATGTTTCATCTCCGTAATAGTTGGCTCCGCGAACATTCGGATGCGCGGGATGGGGACGTGCGGGCTGCTCTCGTTTCTTCTTGTCCGGCGAATGCGCAAGGATGGACTTGATGCTTTTCAATGAAGTCATGTTCAGAGGAATGGCGTAGCTACAAACCTCTTCGAATCGTGTGTCGCCGTACTGACGAGCTAGCTCTCGAAACCGCTGAGCGGTACGCAGACCATTGGTGACATCAGTACGGTCCCGAAGGTGGTACTGGAACATCGCCTCTGTATGTGGGCCTACGGTAAGGGACCACGACATGAGCATTTTGGGCTCGCCTTCGAGGACTCGCCGGTGAGATATCGGCCGATGATCGTCGATCATCGTGAGCTCTCCAGGAACGAATTTTCGCTCATGGATCGCGATGCGCTTTCCGCGATGCATTACTTCGACAACAGTGGCCGTAATACGAAGGTCGACGCGGCTGTTTCGATACTCGCATGGTACCGAGTACACACATTTCTCATGATCGAAGACATAGTCTTGTCCTACCAGAACCTCGAATCGCCACTCCCTCGGTTCGAAAGGTTGCGCCGGTAGTGGCTTCAGCGATGCGCGCTCCACGCGCTCGTAACGTTCGCGACGATTCCCAGGGAGTTTCTTGAACGGCTTCTCGTTGAGGATCGCAATGCGGCGGTGCAACTCGGCATTGAGTTCGGCCAGACTGAAGAACGTCATGTTGCGCAGCGCAAACAAGATTGAGCGCTGCACGTACTGAACGGCGCTCTCGGCTTTCGCGTTGTCGCGCGGCTTTCTGACACGCCTGGGTGCAGCGGACGCCCCATAGTGCGTGAGACATTCGCGATAGGATTTGTTCAACACCAAGGTCTCTGCAGTGCGTCGAATAACTGCAGACTTCAAGTTGTCCGATACGATCCAAACGGGAGTGCCGCCGAAGAATTCGAAAGCCGATGCATGACAGGCGTTCCAATCATGGATCTTCTGAGAGGCGACGGCATGGGCGAATGAATAGTTTGAGTGACCGAGCACGGCGATGAAGATCTGCGCATCGAATCCAGGCCCACCGTTCGGATCACGAATCGGAACGGTTCGACCACAGAAGTCGCAGTACATCTTGTCACCCGGCACGTGCGTACGACGCATCGCAATGTTGAGTTGCCGTGTGTAGAGCCGATAGCCTTCAGCGAACTGGCTGTACCCGATACCGCCTGGATGCTCTTGCCTGAAGTCTGTCCACAGGGCCATCAGTGTGGCGTCTGCGAGGCCCATCTGCTCGTGAATGTAGTTCCATTCAGGAGCGGGCTTCCGCTGAGCGATGCTGCTGTCCACCGTACCAAGAGTGTTGCACCACTGATCGTCATCTAGATCACTGAGTGCGTCGACACTTAGGCCTGCCTGAACGTACGCCCTGCGAATAGCGAGCACCGAGTTCGAAGCGATGCCAATAGCTCTGCTGATGCTTCTGCTCGACTCATTAGGATGTGTTGCGATTCTGCGAATGACATCGCGCTGTTGGTATATTGGAATACGCATTGATGGGCTTCCACGCGGGAGCCCCTTGGCGGACCGACCAAGGGAAATGACCCACGAACGCCACCGCCGCAATGGTTCTTGACGGATCGGGCACGACAGCTCACACTACGCACCAACAAGTCCTCACTTGACTGGCAGCGATGCTGGCGCGAATGCTCAGGTAGCCCCCTGGGCATTTTGCGTTTCTGGGGATTGAAAAGCGCTGGCACGCACTGATCGTGACCACTCACAGAAAACTGAGCAGCAGAGAGCTGTGTTAGCGCTTGAGATTGTTAGCTGTATTTGTCAGGCCACAGCGTGGCCGCCGGCACCCCCAATTTGTTTGAGATCGCGGATTCGATTCGTTGAGAGCGACGTTGCCCCTGGCTCACTATCGTTACTGTGGTCGGTCTCAGATCTAGCTCCCTAGCGATTGACGCCAACGAACTGCCCACTTGGCGCAGTCGAAACTTGATCCATTCATGCTGCTTGAGTTGCGACTGTTGCATGGCTTCGTGATAGGGTTAGACCAACGAATGAGTCTAACGATACGCACAAATGTCGAGACTGGCAACAGACAATTTCAACTCAGAGGTTGGTGTCCGACTTGCGGCGGTTCGCGCAGCGTCCGGAATGACTCAAGTGCAATTTGCCGAAAGTATTGGCCTTTCCGACAGGGCGTTCTCAAACTATGAACGCGGTACGCGCGAACTGCCTGCAACGGTGGTCCGTGGGCTACTAGATGTCTACAACATCGATCCGGTGTGGCTCCTAAAAGGAGTCGAAGTCGAGCCAGAATACGTCGCCGAGCGCAAGGTGGACCGGCGACTGTTGGCAGAAGTGTTTGATGTTGTGGCCCACGAACTCAAGGCAGCCAAGGTGACCTTTACGGCCGCGAAGTACGCCAAGTTCCTCTATTTCGCGTACTGCTATGCCGCGGAAGAAAGGGCGGTGTCCACGCGTCGCATTCGCGACTTGATTCGCATGGCGTCATGAGTATGACCGACGACAAGGTCGTGCCGATTCGATCACTTGAGTCGCTGCGCGACGATCGATTAAGCGCGTGGCATCAGCGAATGCGGACGATGCTCATTGAGCAAAGCCTCCACGAGAAGGAGAGCGAGGCATTGTTTGACGAAAGAGAGTTCGCGCGTCGTTATGCGGTGAGTTGGTCGCGACGTGACCGCGAAGCGCTGCTGGATTTTCAACGTGAGGTTCATCTTTCGGATCAGCAGATCCGATGGCTGAATCGGTCGGGGAGTCTTAAGTGGCACGATGGGCGGATCGAGGTAAACGCTCCAGGTTGGATTGCTTGGGGAGGCCGCTGCAACTTCCTTGTACTTTGGTTGATTGGTATCACTCTTCTGTTTGGTGCGCATCGTCATGACTACGATCTAGAGGTAGTCGTAGGTGTCTCGATCGGCCTTTTTGGTCTGCTGATGGCGACAGGCCTTTTGTGGCTGTGCTATGAGCTTCCCGAGAAAATTCGAGCGGAAGTGATTTTGGTACGTACCGACCGAGAGCGCTATTGAGAGCGCTGAGCCTTGCGAGCCTGTCCTCGCGAGCGAATGCCCGCCAGATCGGTCTGCCAGGTCATGGCGTAGGCCAGTATTTCAACTCAGAAGATAGATGACCTTGCCAACCTTGAAAGGAAAGCGTTACGCCGCCCGAGCTCGTGACGGAACGACTTCTAATGGCACCTTCAAGTTGTCCGAAAAGAACATTACCTCGGCACCTTCGTAACGCTCTTGCGCGCTGTAACGGAGTCCGAAGGTTCGGCACCGGTAGTTCGAGTAGAGTTTACGAATCTCTGGAACATTGTCGTATGAGACCAACCAGTGCTGTTTCAGTGTGGCGACGCGCTGGGCAACAGCGGCATGATCGGCATGCTGGTAGTGATCTTCATAGAGCCCTTTCCCTTTGACGTAGTAAGGTGGATCGAGGTAAACCATTGAGCGCCTGGGAATGGAGGGCAAGACGTTTTTGATCAACTCCACCGCGTCCATATTGTGTAGGGTGATGTGGTGTCTGAGTGCGGCGATCCGCTCAATTCTCTGAAGCAAGTCGACTTTGTTGTAGCGCGCATTGATCTTCCATGGCCCGTCTTGGTTCTTGCCGCCGATCACGCCCCCCAGCACGATGCCAGAGCGATTGGTTCGATTTAGAAAGAAGGTCGAGTAAGCCAGATCGAGGGGTTCGGCATCGGTATCCTTCTGCACCTCACGTTGGCGATGCCATTCGGTCATTGACACGCGCCTGGAGCGGATTCGCGCGCACAGCTGATCAGTGTCGTTCAGGACCGCATGCCAAAACGCGTGAACCGAACGATTGAGGTCGTTGATGTGGACATGGGATGCGTATTCCAGCATCAACAAGGTTAAAGCAACGGCTGAGCCGCCCGCGTACGGTTCGACATAGTGCCCACCTGTGAGGCCGTTTGCGTCCATGATGTCCGCGACACACTGCGAGAGCCGGCCTTTACCACCTGGGTACCGCAGGGGCGTATTGAACAGCATGATCCAGTTCCCGATGGCGGCGCTGCGCTCTTGATAGCAAAAATCTGTGCTCTTGGCCAGCGCTATTTTTTAAGCGCCGCAATCCGCTCGTAGAGGTGTGCGAAATAGGGGTGCCAGCGCGACCAGATACGCTTGACTTCCTTGGGGTCTGGATCGGCCTTGAGCTGATGGATGAAGTCGTGCAGCGCCTCGACTGAATGCAAGACATCGCTCTTGGATCTCGCAGTACGCGCATCCTTCAAAGCAGGCTCTTTGTCGGACGGGTCCAGGTTCTTCAGCGTGATGGCAATCTTTTCCTTCAGCGTGATCCCAATATCCGACCAATGGCGCCTGCCCTTGTCCTTGTGAATAGCAGGGATTGCCACCTTTGTAGTTGTCAGAAAGTAGTCGGTACTCAGCTCTAGAAAGACACGCGTCAGAATCGCTGCACTGTTCGGATGGGTTTCCGGGTTGAGATGTAATGCCTCATCATAGAGCGCGTTCAATCGCGGCTCAGTGATCGCGAAGACGTTTTCGCGCCCCTTGAGCGCAAGTGTGGTGCGTTCCAGTGGAGACGGTACACGTCGTCGCACAACCTTAGAATTCGCGGCGGCCAGCGCCGTCGCATTCTTCACGGCTGTCGGCTTCTTGTCGGCAGCCGCTTCGGTTGCCGAAACAGCGTGCTCCGCAAACCCATCTATGAAGTCCATTCGATCGGACATGTGACGGATATTGTCGACCGTGAATCCATCGGCGGCCATGGTTTTCACGATGCGCAGCAGCAGATCGTCACCGCGCGCTTGGTCGCCGTTCCCAAATACGATATCGCCACCCTTTTCGATTTTGATGCCCAGTGCACTGGACAAGTAGGGCATCTGGAAGACTCGGTCGAGATTGGTGGTTTGTCGGGCCAGCTTCGCCTCCAGCGTCTTGGTCAAGAGCCGGCGCTGATTCAAGTGATCGAGGACAGCGCGGGACGCGCGAATCTTTCCTCGGAAAGCATCTGCACGCCCCGTGGCGTTTGCGCCCCATTTCGCGATACCGCGCCCACCCAAATCCAGGTGCTTGCGCTCGATCCACAGCAATGCTGCCTCTTTGTTTTCCAAGACCACGCAGCTCAGTTTCTTGATGGGTGCCTTGGCATATGTTTTGGAAAGTGCCATAAAGCGCTTGTGGACCGGGGTCTCCGCCGCAAGGGCGGGGGTTTCGAGAAGACGAATCGCAGTCAATCGCCGATTCCCTTCACAGATGATGTAGTGCTTTGGCTTTTCTGGATCGGGGCAGATGATGAATAACTCCGCTGGACTCAAGCCGTGCTGGATGATGTCGTCAGCCAAATTCGCCAAGTCGTCGCCCTCTTCCGCGATCATCGCCTGATACGCGGCTCGCGTAGTTTCCTGATCGCCGATCCTGAAGTTTTCGAGGTCGACGGTGAGCAAACCAATCTCTACTTCGAGTTTCTTCGGTTCCATTTAGATTCCCTGTTTCTCCGAGATGCCTGAACCGCCGCGACGCTTCCATCGATTACTTCATAAGTATCGATAATACCGTATGGAAACAAGCCAATCGCATAGTGAACTGTTCGAAGTGCTTGCGCTGGGAGATGATCGCCGCGAGGCATAACGGCACGATCACTGCGTCTGCGACGTGCTTCGACCTGTTCCTCGACCAACTTTTCCGGCGTCATGCCGGGGCGCCACTGGTCGCACGGCTTGAAGCGGATCGTCGTCGACAGCTAAACCCGGTCGATCCGGTCATTGAGAGGCCTCACACGCCCAAAAATTCTGCCGCTCGTTGGCGAGCAGCGGTCAATCGTGCGTTAGCAGGATTGTTCGATGCCGTCGTTGCCGATGGGTTCTCGCCTGAAATTCTGAAGTGGTCCGTCGCGTTATCGCTTTCCGCCAGCGCTGCGCGGACGTTGGTGTCCGACAAAATTGACGACGCAGATGCATCGTGCGCATGCGGTCATGACGTATTCGTGGCTGCGCTGATCTCCTACTCCCGGCCGAAGTGGGCGACGACACGTAAATTGCCGTCGTGGCGGTGATTGCATGGCCGCATCGATCCTGATCGGGTTACCCGGTCTATGGATCGTGAGCAGGTAATCTGTCCGGCGGATTCTGGCCTTCTCGATCACGTTTGCGAGGGCTTTGTCTGGCAGATCGATTGCGGAGGTGGTGGTGCGCTCGATACGAGGCGAACATTCAGACGTAACTGCCCGCTGGCGTGGCCGCGCGTGCATTGGGGCTGGCTGGGCCTCATTTCTGGGCACCGCAGGCGACAACCACCCACATGCGCACCACGCGGTGCAGGTGGTCAACGCGTTTGGACATCCAGTGACGCTGTGGACGCCGGCGAATGGACCGCAGTCGGTCGGCGCAGCCGTGATCCCCAGTGACCAGGTCCACGCGTTGCTACCCAGTGATACGACAGTCGGCTTGCTGTACATCGATGCCGAGTCGACCTTGGGACGCTCGCTCAGCCACATGCGCGAGCGGGTATGGCTTCTTCCGGACATCGATACGGTCCGCATTCGACAGGCGTTCGAGCGTGCGACGGCTGGTCACCCGGAAGGGTTCTCTCAATTGCTGGCCGGCTTCGCATTCCAGGCACCTATCGATCAGATAGACCCGCGCGTGTCAGCGGTTATCGAGCGCCTGCAGACTGAAGAACACCTCGACCGAACACTGGCCGAGATCGCTGCCTGGGCGCATCTTTCCCCGAGTCGGTTTGCGCATCGGTTCCGCCTGCATACCGGGATGCCGCTGCGGCCCTACCTGCGTTGGTTGCGCCTGCAGCGCGCCGCTGCCGGCATGGTTTCCGGGACCTCGGCGACTACTGCCGCCCATGCAGCGGGGTTTGCCGATGCCGCGCATCTCTCGCGCACCTTCCGTCGACACTTCGGCATCCATCCCTCTGTGCTGACGAATTTGGCCAACAGTTAGCCGATTCGTTCAAGCCCCAGGCACCGCCGCTGCCCACACTGTGGTCGTTAATCACACAGAAGGCGCCTCGACATGATCCGAACCTTGATTCGCTATGCGGCATACCCCGTTGTCGCAGGCGGCGCAGCGCTTGCCATTGCGATGGCCTCCAGTCTGGACGTTCCGCACTGGCCTGCGTTCTCGCTGATCGCCGCCGTCGGTCTGGTTGCGGTGGCCTTGCTGGAGCGCGTTGCGCCGTATGAGCCGCTCTGGCGCGCCGATCATGGCGACCTCTTCACCGATACCGCACACGCAATCGTCAACCTGACGATCGTGCTGCTGACGTTAGAAGGCCTGTTCTGGCTGCGCGAACACATCTTGTTCGCTGGCATCTGGCCGCAGACCTGGCTGTTGCCCTTGCAAATCCTGCTGGCCGGCGCCGTGATCGACCTGGGCCTGTACCTCATGCATCGCTGGAGTCACACGAACGCCTGGTTGTGGCGGTTGCATGCGATCCATCACAGCTCCGAGCGCTTGTACTGGCTCAACGGCGAAAGGCGGCATCCGTTCTCAGCCATTGTCCTTGCTGCTCCCGGTGTGATCGCGGTGGTTGCCGCCGGCGCACCCCCGCTGGTGGTGGCTGCCTGGTTGTCGTTTCTCACGGTGCATTTGGCTTTTCAGCACGCCAATCTCGACTATCGGCTAGGCGCACTGCGCCACTGGCTCGGTGTCGCTGAGGTGCATCGCTGGCACCACAAGCGCGAGTACGAGGACGCGCAGGTGAATTTCGGAGAGTTCTGGATGGTGTGGGATCGGCTGTTCGGGACGTTCTTCGAGCTGCCCTCCGAAGTCCGTGCCGGCGATGTCGGACTAAGGGACCGGGCGTTTCCGCGAACGTACTGGCGGCAACTGCGCTGGCCGTTTCGTGCGTCCAGTCGTTGAAGACGAAACTCGTGTGCGCGTTGCGCTGACGGCGGATGGCGGATCGTCGGCGCGCAGTGCTCCCAGAATCGCGCAACGGCCGCGCTGGCCACCTGCGCATCCGCTGATCGTTAGTTTCAGCTCGGTGGCAATCCGTTCGAGTTCGCCGATCCGTTGCGTGATTTCTGCGAGGTGGCGCCGTGCCAGTTGGTCGACGTCAGCGCATGAGAGCCCAGGATCGTCAGCCAGTCCGAGCAGGCTGCGGATTTCATCGAGGCTGAATCCCAGATCGCGTCCACGGGTGATGAATCGCAGCCGGTCGACTTCCGGCACCGCGTAGTCACGGTAGCCACCCCGCGTGCGCTCGGGAAGCGGCAGCATGCCGATGCGCTCGTAGTAGCGGATGGTTTCGATATGGCAACCGCTGGCCGTCGCTGCTTCACCGATTTTCATGGCTTGACCCTGTAGTCGCTACGGGGTCTATGATCGGTGCTCGGCGACGAAGCTGCAACCGGCAGCGGCCCTAACACGACCAGGACAAGCGAATGAGTGACTGTGGATGCCAGCACGAGGCACGCAATGCCAGGGAGCGGCTCGTGCTGTGGATCGCACTGGGGCTCAACGCCGCGATGGCGGTGATCGGCGCGGTCGCCGGCTGGATTGCGCAATCGACCGGCTTGCTGGCCGATGCGCTGGACATGCTGTCGGATGCAACGGCTTATGCGATTGGTTTGGCGGCCATTGGTCGTGCCGCCCGGTTCAAGGTCAATGCGGCCTTTATCAGCGGCAGCGTGCTGCTGTTGCTGGGCATCGGGGTGCTGGTCGAGGTCGGACGGCGTGCGTTCTACGGCAGCGTCCCGGAAGGCAGCTGGATGATCGGCATCTCGCTGCTGTCTCTCGCGGTCAACGTGACGGTCCTGCGGATGCTGGCGCCGCTGCGGTCAGGCGGCATCCATCTGCGCGCCAGCTGGATCTTTACGCGTGCCGACGTGGTGGCCAATGTCGGCGTGATCGCGTCGGGCGTGCTGGTCGCCTGGCTCCACTCCCGCATTCCCGATCTCGTCATTGGCACGCTGATTGGGTTGTACGTCATCAAGGAAGCCTTCGAAATTCTGAGGGAGTCCAGGCAGGCCCGGCGCGAGGCGGCGGAAACGTCTGCAAATCGAGAGACCGTGCCATGACATCTTGGCCCCACCGCAGGAAGCCTGAGCACACTATCGGATTCGGGCGGAGGCTCTGCCTTCTGATCACTTTTCTGGTCATGTGCGCGGCACCGGCGTTTGCGCAAACGTCGAAGCAGGAAACTGCGGTCGTTTGGCGGTTGCTCGATTACATCGCCGTGGACTACACAGGGGCTGTCCACGACGGACAGGTCATCAGCGAGGCCGAGTACGCGGAAATGCGCGAGTTCTCGGCGACTGTCGTCAAGAAGCTTGCGTCGCTTCCAAAGCATCCGCAGCAGTCCACGCTGCTGCAGGATGCCGAACATTTGGTGGCGCTCGTTGAGCAACGCGCCACACCGGCGACGGTAGCGGCTTCTGCCCGGACGCTGGGTGCGGCGCTGATCGCCGCCTATCCCCTTGCGCTCGCCCCAGCCCAGGCGCCGCACCTCGGCCGCGGTGCTGAGCTATACCAATCGTTGTGCGCGAGCTGCCACGGCGCCAGCGGCGCCGGCGACGGTCCAGCGGCCGCCAATCTCGATCCGGCACCCGTGGATTTCACCGATGAGGCACGGGCGCGGGAGCGCAGCCTGTTCGCGCTCTACCAGGTGATTACACAGGGGCTCGAAGGCACCGCCATGGCGAGCTTCGCCCAGCTTCCAGAGGACGATCGTTGGGCGCTGGCATTTCATGTCGGCGGTTTCGCGTATCCGGATGCACCAGTGCCGAATCCACCGCCATCGGGTGAAACGGTCGATGCCCGTAGCCTGCAGGAAATCGTGCAGACGACGCCGGCAGCGCTTGCCGATCGGATCGGTGACGATCGCGCCAAAGCCATCACCGCGCAAATGCGCCACCATCCACCTACGGCCGCACCGACGGTATCCGACGATCAATGGTCCATTGTCCGCTCGCGTCTGGACGAAACCATCGCGGCCTATCAGCGCGGCGATCGCGCCGCGGCCGCGGCTGCGGCACTCTCCGCCTATCTCGACGGTTTCGAGCCCCTGGAGCCGCAGATCGCGACGCGCCGTCCCGATCTTTTGTTGCAGGTCGAACAGGCCATGTTGGCGCTTCGCGCCGGCATCGATCGCGGCGCGCCCGTCGAAGAAGTGAAAGCCTTGGCCAGCGCCGTCAGGCAACTGACCGACGAAGCGGCGCAGGCGCTGAGTGCTTCCGCGGAAACAGGGGGTTGGTCAGCCTTCTTGGGTGCGCTCACGATCCTGGTGCGTGAAGGGCTTGAAGCGCTGCTGATCGTGATCGCGATGCTGGCTTTCCTGCGTAAGGCCGAACGTCCCGAGATCGTCCGCTATGTGCATGCCGGCTGGGTGGGTGCCCTGGTGGCAGGCATCGCCACCTGGGTGGTCGCGACCTACGTGGTCAGCATCAGCGGCGCGCAACGCGAAGTGGTCGAGGGATTCTCGGCACTGCTCGCGGCCGTGGTCCTGGTCAGTGTCGGCCTGTGGCTGCATCAGAAAAGCTACGCCGGCCGCTGGCAGCAGTACCTCAAGGGCAAGATCTCGGAGGCGTTGTCGCGACAGTCCTCATGGTTCCTGTTCGGGCTCAGTTTCGTCGCGGTTTATCGCGAGGTCTTCGAGACGATCCTGTTTTACACCGCGATGTGGAACGAGCAAGGCGACAACCACATGGTGGTCGGCGGATTCCTGGCCGGGCTGCTGGTGCTCGCCGCGGTGACCGTGGCCATGTTGCGTTTCACCCGGCGCCTACCGATCGGTCAGTTCTTTTCGCTGAGCTCGTTGCTGATGGCGATTCTCGCTGTTGTACTGACCGGCAAGGGTGTCGCGGCGTTGCAGGAGGCGGGTTGGTTCGGCGTCTCGTCGATCGCGTTCCCGCGCATCGACTGGCTGGGGGTCTATCCCTCGCTGCAGGTTCTGTCGGCGCAGGCGATCACGCTGCTGGCGCTGCTGGCCGGCTACCTCTTCAACCGACGCAGCGCGCATGCCCCGATTGCAAAGGCGCCCCTATGACCGACACGGCCGTCGTTCGATCGGCTTTCGAGCGGGAGTGGCGGTCGGCTTCGGAAGCGCGGCGTGCCGGCCAGTTCGATGTGGCGTTTTCGCACCTGGAGCGTGCCCATATCCTGAGTCAGCGCATCACCTGGCTGCATGTGAAGTGCCACGTTGCGATGCTGCGCATCGGCTGGTTACGCCGCGATATCCGTGAGGTGATCGGTCAGGGGCCGCGCGTCCTCGCTGCGTTCCTGTTCTCCCGCATCTGGGTGCCCGAGGGCAATACCGGCGGCGCACATGTCAGCGCTTTTGAACCAATGCCCATTCCGGATGATCTCGGTGCCATCCTGCGCCAAGCGCGCCGCGAGATTGTGTAACACCAAGGCCTCACACTATGCTGAACCACGATGTCTAACCAACGACCATTCCGACTCGCATCGCTCCGCCGCGCAAGCGCGCTCGCGGGCTTCATGCTGATCGTGTTCTTGGTTCGGGTGGGCATTACGGTGGCTTGTGAGCCGCATGAGTTTGCCGAGCTGTTTGGTGGTGAGACTGAGTTGGCGCAGGCACTTGCCGTCGGCGACCCAGGCGATGATGGGGATCTTTCGGATCACGCCTCGGACCACTGTCGGCAATGCAGCTGTCATCACGGTGTAACGCTTGCTTCGTCGCCGATGACGTTGGCCGTTGTGAAAGCGATGGCTGTCGAGGTCATCGAGTACATCCCGCGCACCGATGTGCCGCCTGAGCGCGATCTGCGCCCACCCATTGTCTGAATTCTGATTGTCACGATCCGACGTGCGTGAGCACGTCGGGCTGCTTTCATTGTTCAGAGGATGGTATCCATGTTGTTTTCTCTATTGCCGCGCGGTCGTATGACCGTGCGTGCGCGGCGTTGGCACGCCGCGTTGATCTTGAGTACCGGTGCTGCTTTTTCTTCCGCCCTGATGGCCGCGGCGCCTGACGACCTATCCGATGCCGTGCGCGCTGCCTGGGCAACGCATCCCGGTGCCGTTGCTGCCGAGCAGACGCTGGCCGCAGCCCGCGCACGGGCCGACGCCGCGGCTCAGCCGCTCTACAACCCCGAGCTCGAATTCGATGTCGAGGACGAAGGCGCGGATCGCACGATGACCGCCGGTATCGGCATGACGCTTGATCTCTTCGGCAAACGTCGTGCGCGTGCTGCTGCGGGCGATGCCGCGTTTGCGCTCGCTGAAGCGCAAGCGCACTTGCGCCGCGGTACGTTTGCGCAAGCGTGGCTGCATGGCTGGGCCGAACGCCAGGCCGCACAGCATCGCGTACAACTCGGTGCGCAGCGCGTGAGCCTGGTGCAGCGCTTTGCCGACCTTGCCGACAAGCAACTGCGGGTTGGTGATATCTCATCGCTAGAACGCGACCTCGCGCTGCTAGCCCGTGATCAGACACTGGCCGAACAGGCAACGCTGCTGGCCGATGCGGCCGCGGCCGATGAAGCCTTTCGAGTGGTCGGTGGCTTGCCGGAACGCACGCTCACAGCGAGCGCTGATGAAGTGCCTCCGGTGCTCACCCTCGCCGACGAGAACCTCCGCGACGTTCCGGAGCAGCGAATCGCGATGGCGCAGTCCCTGCAGGCGGAACGGCTGGTGACGGTCGCCGAGCGCGATCGACGTGCGGATCCGACGTTGAGTCTGCGTGGTGGTCAGGTGGATCTCGGCCCAACGAGTGACAACGTCATCGGGTTGACGGTGACCGTGCCGCTTTTCGTGCGCAACAGCTATCGGGCCGAAGGTGTCGCGGCACAAGCCGATAGTGCGGCCGCTGCTGCCGAGCAGCAGCTCGTCTCATTGCAGGTGCGGGCGCGGGCAGAGCGTGCACGAGTGACGTACACCGCCGTTCGCGACGCCTGGGCGCTGTGGGCGAAGAGCCCCGGCACCGATGTCGAGGCGAGAGCGGACCTCCTGGAGCGCCTGTGGCGTGCCGGAGAGATCAGCACCGCCGACTATCTGATCCAACTGCAGCAGACGCTGGACACCGCACTCGCCGGCGCCGATCTGCAAGGCCGCGTCTGGCGCGCCTATGTCGATGCCCTTTACGCCACCGGGCAGCTTGATGCCTGGATCGGCTTTGAACACTCCGTTTCCGAGGTGACCCCATGAACCGTTTCCCCACCGCGACCACTCCTTTGCTGCTGGCCGCGATGCTTGCGTTGACCGCTTGCGGCGACGACGCCAAGTCTCCCGAAGGTACGGCGGCAAAGCCTGCCGCCTCTCAGGCCAAGGCCGAAGAAAAACATGCCGATGACGACGGCGATGAACATGGCGACGAGCACGGCGATGAGCATGGCGATGAAGGTGCCGACGAGCATGGCGAAGAAGCCATGGAGCCAATCCGTATGGACGCCGAAGCCATGAAAGCCGCCGGTATCAGCGTTGCTACGCTGGCAAAGGCCGCGCTGCGCGAAGTACTGCGTGCGCCCGGCGAAGTCGTCGACAATGCCTATGGCACCACCCTCATCACGCCGCGTGTCGAAGGGTTGGTCGTACGTCGGCATGCCAAGCTCGGCGACGAAGTGAAGGTCGGAGCGCCACTGGTGACCCTGTCATCGGTCGAGGTGGCCACCGCACAGGGCACGTTGTCGATTGCCGAGCAGGATTGGAAGCGTGTGCAGTCGTTGGGCAAAGAGGCCGTCTCAGGCCGTCGCTACAGCGAAGCACAAGTAGCGGTTGAGCAAGCTCGGGCGACAGCACGCGCCTACGGTCTGGCCTCTGGCGCCAAAGGTGCCGCCAACGGCGAGTTCACTCTGTATGCAACACATGCCGGTCGCCTCACCGAAGACGCGTTTGTCGTCGGCGAACGCATCGAACCGGGTCGCACGTTGTTCCGCTTGGTCGACGAATCCATCGTCTGGGTCGACGCCAAGCTGCCCTCAGACGCAGCGCGACGCGTTGCCGTCGACAGTCCTGCGCGCATCGTGCTGGGTGAAGTCACGCTCCCTGGCAAGGTCGTCCAGCAGGCCCATCGTACGTCTGAAGACACCCGCAATGCCCTGGTGCGCATCGAAGTGGCCAACACCGGCGACCAGCTGCACGGCGGCGACTATGTCGAAGCCTATCTGGACGCAGGCGGCACAGCCGAAGCGCAGCTTGCGGTGCCAACGGCCGCGTTGCTGCAACTCGAAGGCGAGACCATCGTATTCCGCCAGGACGCCGACGGCACATTGACGCCGATCGCCGTACGCACTGGCACCGTGGTCGGTGATCGCACGGTCGTGCTCGATGGCGTTGCAGAGGGCGACAGCATCGTCGTCGAAGGCGCCTATGCGCTCAAGGCGCAGATGCTGAAGTCGCAACTGGGAGAAGGTCATGCGCATTGACGACCTGATCTTCCAAACGCGAGGTGCGCCATGCTGAATCGCCTGGTCGAACTTTCGTTGCGTTACAAATTTCTGGTGCTGATCGTCTTCGGTGTCGTCGCATTTCTCGGTGCGCGGGCGGTGCGAGATGTGCCGATCGACGCGTTCCCTGATGTCACGCCGGCGCAGGTCAATATCTATACCGAGTCACCCGGTCTTGCTGCCGAGGATGTCGAGCAGCTGCTGACCTTTCCGGTCGAGTCGGCAATGGCCGGCTTGCCCAAGGTGCAGGAAATCCGCTCGGTCAGTCTGTTCGGTTTGTCCTATGTGTCGGTGTATTTCGAAGACGACATGGACATCTACTTTGCGCGGCAGCTCGTCAACGAGCGGCTACAGGAAGTCGGCGACCGTTTGCCCGAAGGCTACGGCAAACCGAGCATGGGCCCGAACAGCTCCGGACTTGGCCAGGTGTTCTGGTACACAGTCGAGCGTGCGCCGGGTGTCTCCGAAGAACAGATCACCAACATGGATCTGCGCACCTGGCAGGACTGGACCTTGCGCCTGATCTTGCGCACCGCGCCCGGTGTCGACGATGTGACGTCCTGGGGCGGCGGTGAGCGCGAATATCAAGTGCGCATCGATCCGCAGCGACTGTATGCACGCGGCCTCAGCTTCGCTGATGTCATCAACGCACTGCCTGCCAACAATGGCCAGGTCGGTGGCAATGTGCTCGATGTCGGTCGCGAGCAATACCTCGTACGCGGCCTCGGCCTGCTGAAATCTGCAGAAGATATCGGCGGCATCGTACTCAAGGCCGAGGATGGCGTGCCGGTCTATGTGCGCGATATCGGCCGCGTGATCGAATCGCCGGCACCGCGCTTTGGTGCGGTCACGCGTGATGGCGAGGAAGTGGTGCTCGGCATGGCCTTGTCACGTATCGGTGAGAATGCCAAGGACGTCGTCGAGGCCGTCAAGACCAAGCTCGATACCGTGCGCAATGCGTTGCCGGAAGGCATGATCGTCAAGCCAATCTACGAGCGTACCGATCTCGTCAACAAGGCGGTCGGCACCGCGACGCGGGCGCTCATCGAAGGATCGATCCTGGTCGCGATCATCTTGTTCTTGTTCCTCGGCGAGCTGCGCTCAGCTCTGGTGGTGATCGTCACGCTACCGCTGGCGATGCTGATCGCGTTCATCGGCATGGGTCAGTTCGGATTGTCGGCGAACCTGATGTCGCTCGCGGGTCTCGCGATCGGCATCGGCATGATGGTCGATGGATCGGTGGTGATGGTCGAGAACGCCTTCCGCATCATGGCCGAACGCAAGGCGAACGGCGAAACCGTCGATCGAACTTCTGCTGTGCTGGCAGCCGCCAAGGAGGTCGCCAACCCGGTCTCGTTCGCGATCCTGATCATCATCGTGGTGTTCCTCCCACTGTTCAGCCTGGAAGGATTGGAAGGTAAGCTCTTCAAGCCGATGGCCTTCAATATCGCGTTCGCGATGGGTGGCTCGCTGCTGCTGAGCCTGACGTTGATTCCGGTGCTCGCATCGATGATCCTCAAGCCTAAGGAAGAAAAAGACACCTGGCTGGTGGCTCGGCTGAAGCGGGGCTATCAACCGATGCTGCAGGCGGCGCTGGGCCGCAAGCGGATCGTGGTGATCAGCGCCATCGTGGCGTTGATCGGCAGCCTCGCGCTGTTTCCTTTTCTCGGCAAGGAATTCATGCCCCAGCTGCAGGAAGGTTCGATCATGTGGCGAGTGACCGGAATCCCGTCGACCTCCCTCGACGAATCGATCCGCACCAGCAAGAGCATCGCCGACGCCTTCAACAAGTTTCCAGAAGTTGAGACGACTTTGGCGATGATCGGGCGCGCCGAGAAAGGTGAAACCGCCGACGTGAACTATATGGAGATTTACACCGCATTGACGCCGGAAGATCAGTGGGAATCGGGCCGCACCATCAAGCAGCTCGAAGTCGACATGCAGGAAACGCTGGAGAAGGTCGTGCCCAACGTGGTGCCCGGCTACACCCAGCCGATCCAGATGCGCGTCGAGGAATTGATCTCGGGGGTGCGCGCTACGTTGGCGCTGAAGCTCTACGGTGAAGATCTGAATGAACTGGATCGGATCAGCGCCCAGATCAAGCCGGTGCTCGCCAGCATTGCCGGCGTCGCCGATCTGTCGCTCGAAGCGAATGTCGGTAAGCCGCAGATCCGCATCGAGGTTGATCGCGAGGAGCTCGCACGGCACGGTATGAATGCCGAGGACGTGTTGACCATCGTGCGCAACGGTCTGGGCGGAGAACCGGTCAGCGTGCTGCTCGATGGCGTCAAACGCTTCGATATCGCCGTGCGGCTGGATGACGATTCGCGCAGTTCGGTCGAATCGCTTCGCCGCATCCCGCTCAAGGCCGCATCAGGGGCTCTGGTGCCGCTGTCGGAGGTAGCGAATGTCTCCGTCGCCGAGGGCTATTCCTTTGTGCGCCGCGAGCAGCTGCAACGCTATGCGGTGATCCAGATGGATGTGCGTGGGCGTGACGTCGATAGCTTCGTCAAGGAAGCCGGCGCCGCGATCGCCGCACAGGTCAAACTGCCACCGGGTTACTGGGTCGAATGGGGCGGCGCTTTTGCCAACCAGCAGCGCGCATTGGCGAAGCTGAGCCTGATCGTGCCAATCACGATCTTCTTCATTTTCGTGCTGCTCTATACCGCGTTTAACTCGATCAAGTTTGCTGCACTGATCCTGGCCAACGTGCCGTTCGCGACAATCGGCGGATTGCTCGCGCTGTTCATCACCGGCCAGTATCTCTCGGTGCCCTCAGCGATTGGCTTTATTGCGGTGTTTGGCGTCGCGATGCTCAACGGCATCGTGCTGGTCACTTTCCTCAACGAGCAGCGCGAACGCGGCCTGTCGATCCGTGAGGCTGTGGTGCAAGGCACCGCGCTGCGTCTGCGGCCGGTGCTGATGACCGCGAGCGTGGCGATCCTCGGCCTGGTGCCGATGCTGATCTCCAGCGGCGTCGGTGCCGAAACCCAGCGTCCCTTGGCCACAGTGGTCGTCGGTGGCCTGATCAGCTCGACCTTTTTGACGTTGATCCTGCTGCCCGTGCTCTACGAGTGGCTGGAAACCCGCGCCGAACGGCGTGCCCAGGAGGCTTCGTCATGAAACGCATCACCGCGTTGTTGCATGCCCATCGCATGGGCGACATCGTCCACGCGCTGGAGGCCGTCGGTCAACGCCGGATCAGTGTCGTGCACTCGACCGGCCTGTTGCGTGCCTCCAGCAGTCGCGAACAGGACTATTCGGTCGAACTCGGCGAGCGCGTGACGCAGGAGATCCAGCTGGACGTGTTCTGCGAGGCCGATCGCGTCGACGACATCGTCGCATTGATCCAGCGCCACGCTCGAACGGGTCAGTCCAATTCAGGCTGGATCTTCGTGGCGGCGATCGAGCAAGGAATCCCGATCGCCGATCCGGTGCGCTGATCCATGCCGTGCGGCGGCCGCCCAGCCGCC
>JANMUE010000489.1:0-7747 GCA_031391205.1 Lysobacterales bacterium
GCTCTACTCTTGATAGTCAAGCAAAGGCTTCGCGGCGGGACGCCGCTCCCACAACGCCACTCCCACTCGGCAGCGCGTCATGCCCGCGGCAACCTACAATGGCGCCGATGAGCGCCTCGCCCGAGTTTCCGATCACCCCGCTGCTGCCCGATATCGTCGCCAGTCTGCAGGCTACGCCGCGTCTGGTGCTGG
Source organism: Lysobacterales bacterium (assembly GCA_031391205.1). Taxonomy (GTDB): domain Bacteria; phylum Pseudomonadota; class Gammaproteobacteria; order Xanthomonadales; family Ahniellaceae; genus 0-14-3-00-62-12. The sequence continues at coordinate 193 of JANMUE010000489.1, forward strand.
AGGCACCGCCTGGTGCCGGCAAGACGACACAGGTGCCGCTGGCGCTGATGCAGGCTCCGTGGCTGAGCGGGAAGATCCTGATGCTGGAACCGCGACGTATCGCGGCGCGCTCGGCGGCGATGTTCATGGCGGCGCAGCTCGGAGAAGAGGTCGGTGAGCGAGTCGGCTATCGCATCCGCTTTGAATCCAGGGTGTCAGCACGCACCCGCGTCGAGGTAGTGACCGAGGGCATTCTGACGCGCATGCTGCAGGACGATCCCATGCTCGATGGCATCGCCGCGGTGCTGTTCGATGAATTTCATGAGCGCCATCTGCACAGCGACCTCGGACTCGCGCTGTGTCTGGATATCCAGTCCGGGCTGCGGCCGGATCTGTGCCTGCTGGTGATGTCGGCGACACTGGATGGCGAGAAACTGGCGCGCTACCTCGATGCACCCAGGCTCACCGCTGAAGGGCGCAGTTACCCGGTGACGACTACACATGTGTCGGCAAAACCGCAGGAGACGCTGGAATTCCACATGAAGCGCGTCGTACAGCAGGCGCTGGCCGAGACCGATGGCGATGTGCTGTGCTTTCTGCCCGGCAAGGCCGAGATCGATCGCACGATGCGTCTGCTCGGCGAAGTCGATGCCGAAGTCGATGCCTTGCATGGTGAATTGGGCGTCGATGAACAGGCGCGGCTTCTGCGCCCTGGCACGCGCCGGCGCGTGGTATTGGCGACCAATGTCGCCGAATCCAGCGTGACTTTACCCGGCGTGCGCGCCGTCGTTGATTCCGGTTTGGCGCGCGAGCCGCGTTTCGATGCGGCCAGTGGCATGAGTCGGTTGGAGACGGTGACGATTGCGCAGTCATCGGCCACTCAGCGTGCCGGTCGTGCCGGCCGTGTGGCGCCGGGTCGTTGCTATCGGCTATGGCCGGAGAGCCAGCGCCTCGATCCGGCAACGCGGCCGGAATTGCATCGCATTGAACTCTCGGCCTTCGCGCTGGAGCTCAAGACCTGGGGCAGCAGCGACCTGCGTCTGCTCGATCCGCCGCCGGTCGGCACATTGGCGCAGGCGATGGACTTGCTGCGCGCGCTGGATGCGATCGACGCCGACGACCGACTGACCGCGCATGGTCGATCGCTGCTGGATCTGGGCGTGCATCCGCGCCTGGCCAATGCGATGCGGCGTGCGCCGGCGGCGTTGAAGGGGCTGGCCTGCGATATCGCCGCGCTGATCGAAGCGCGGGACCCGATGCGTGGCGAGGCCAGGCGCAGCGATGATCTTCGTATCCGCATCGCCGCGCTGCAGGCACTGCGCAGCGGACGGCTGGACCGCGATGGCGTGGATCGCAACGTATTGTCCAGCATCGATCAGGCGGCGAAACAATGGCGGCGCCGGCTGCGTGTCGACAATGCGCGCGAAGCGGATATCGGCACGCATGATGTTGGCGATGTGCTGGCCTTTGCCTATCCGGATCGCATCGCGCGCAAAGACCCGGCCAATCCGCGACGCTATCAGATGGCCAATGGCCGCGGTGCGCAGCTGCTGCATGAGTCGGCGCTGTTTGGCGAGCTCTGGATCGTGATCGCCGAGATTCGTTTCGATGAGCGCGACAGTTTGATTCAACGTGCTGCGCCACTGGACTACGCCATGCTCGAGCGCGAATTTTCCAGTCACTTCAGCAGTGGCCGGCGCCTCGCGTTCAACCGTGAATCGCGGATCGTCGAAGCCAGCGACGAGAAACGCTTCGCCGATCTGGTGCTGGATCGCCGCCATGTGCCCACCCCCAAGGATGCGGCCACGGCTGCGATGCTGCTCGCAGGTATCGCGCAGCTCGGACTCGACTGTCTGCCCTGGGGCGAGGGCACGCGCGAATGGCAGGCACGCGTGCAGAGTCTGCGCGAATGGTGTTCGGAGCTTGGGTTGCCGGATGTCAGCGATGAAGTGTTGACGACGACGCTGGAGGAATGGTTGTTGCCGGCGCTGCAGGGAAAATCCAAGCTGAGTGAACTCAATGGCGAGGATTTCGGCGAAGCGCTGCGCGGGCGGCTGGACTATGCGCAGCGGCGCGCGGTTGATGAACATGCGCCGCGCGAAATCACCGTACCCAGCGGCATGAGCCGCAAGCTCAGCTATACCCGCGGCGAGGCGCCGATCCTCGCGGTGAAATTGCAGGAACTGTTCGGTCTCGCCGATACCCCACGCATCGCCAAGGGGCGGGTGCCGGCGGTGCTGCATCTGCTGTCACCGGGCATGAAGCCGGTGCAGGTTACCCAGGACCTGAAAGGGTTCTGGGAACGCACCTATCCGGAAGTGAAGAAGGAACTCAAAGGCCGCTATCCCCGCCACCCCTGGCCCGACGATCCGTGGACGGCGACGGCCACGCATCGCGCCAAGCCGCGCGGAACGTAGGGTGGGTGCAACCCACCATTCTTGATCGTTCGAAAATGGTGGGTTGCACCCACCCTACGTGATGAGGGTCGCAAACGGTGCCGAGTCGTTGAGATACTGGTTCTTCAACTTCACGTAGTTGCGTGCCGAGTAATAAATCATCTCGACTTCCTTGTCACTGATCAGGCGCACGCATTTGCCGGGATTGCCCAGCCACATTTCGCGCTCGCCGACAATCTTGCCGGGCGGCACCAGACATCCGGCGCCGACGAAACCGTTCTTCCTGATCTGCGCGCCATCGAGCACCGTGGCATGCATGCCGATCAGGCAGGCGTCCTCCACGGTGCAGGCATGCAGGATGGCGCCATGGCCAATGGTGACGTCGTCACCGATCAACAGCGGAAAGCCACCTGAGGTATACGGCCCATCGTGGGTGACATGCAACACCGCGCCATCCTGCACATTGGTACGTGCACCAACACGGATGCGATGCACGTCGCCGCGTGCGACGGCGAACGGCCAGATCGAGGCGTCCTCACCCAGTTCAACATCGCCGATCACCAGGCCAGCCGGATCGACATACACGCCCGCAGCAAGCCGCGGCATTTGGGACTTGAAAGGTCGGATGTTCATGGGTGGAGTGTAGATTGATATGCCGAAATGGGGGAGTAACTGTGATCTTTGGTAGTAGTCGAGTTTGAGTTTCGACACGACTGCCTGTGTGGGGTGTGGCAGCTTGCTCCTCTGTATTTTTGCCACCATCGCCGCATGTGTGACAAGCACAGCGGCAGCAAGCTGCCGCACTCCAGATAAAAGCCCCCTCCCTGAGATCTCGGCGGAGTCGAGAGAAGGGCTGGGATTTCAAACCGGGTTATTGACGATCACGGCGCGTGAAGCGCCGGCTCCACGTGCCAGGGGTACACTTGGGACATTCAGCAGCCCGGAGCCCGATCGTGAATGCCCAACTCAAATCCGTACCGGTGGTATCGGCCGACATGCTCGCCAAAATTTTGCGCGCGCAGCAGCAGGCGCAACTCGCGCACACCTCCAGTTACGCCGAGCGCATCGCGGACCTGAAGCGTCTGCGCGCGGCGTTCAAGGCGCGGCTGAATGATTTCGTTGCGGCCATCGCTGCTGATTTCGGACAGCGCAGCTGGCATGAATCGGTGGCCAGTGATGGCATGCCTGTGTTGCGCGAAATCGATCACATCTGCAAGAACCTGCAGCGCTGGATGCGCAACAGTCCACGCAGCGTAGACATCAATTTTCTGCCGGCGCGCGCCGAGGTGCGTTATCAGCCGGTGGGCGTGGTCGGCATCATCGCGCCGTGGAACTATCCGGTGAACCTGGCGCTGGCGCCGCTGGTCAGCGCGCTGGCTGCGGGTAATCGTGTGATGCTGAAGCCCTCCGAGCACACACCGCGCACTTCTGAATTGCTGAATGAGTTTCTGTCCGCGCTGTTCCCGCGCGAACAGGTGGCCTGCGTGCTCGGCGGTGCCGATGTCGCGGCGGCGTTTGCGGCACTGCCGCTCGATCATCTGTTTTTTACGGGATCGACCCAGGTCGGGCGCATGGTGATGGCGGCGGCGGCGCCGAATCTGACGCCGGTGACGCTGGAACTCGGCGGCAAGTCGCCCGCGATCCTGGCACCGGATTTCCCGTTGGAATCCGCTGCCGCGCGCATCGCCGCCGGCAAATTCTTCAATGGCGGGCAGACCTGCATCGCGCCCGACTATGTGCTGCTGCCCAGCGCCGATCAGGCGCGTTTTGTTGACGCGCTGCGCGCTGCGGTCACCCATGCCTATCCGGACCTGGACGCTTCCAAGGACTACACCAGCGTCGTCAACCAGCGCCAGTTCGATCGCCTGTCCGGGTATCTGGACGATGCGCGCGCCAAGGGGGCGACGGTGATTGCGCTGGCCGAATCCAAGGCCGCCGATCGGCGCGTATTTCCACCGACAGTGGTCACCGGGGTCAACGACAGCATGAAGCTGATGCAGGACGAAATCTTCGGGCCGATCCTGCCGCTGGTCGATTGCGCCAGTGTCGATGCCGCTATCGACTACATCAATGCGCGGCCCAGGCCCCTGGCGCTGTATCACTTCGACCACAACAAGCAGCGCACCGAACGCGTGCTCGATCGCACCGTCGCCGGCGGTGTGTCGATCAACGACACGCTGTTCCATTTTGCCCAGGATGAATTGCCCTTCGGCGGCATCGGTGCCAGCGGCATGGGTCACTATCATGGCCATGCCGGTTTCCTGACCTTCAGCAAACAGAAGCCGGTGTTCTATCAGGCGCGCTGGAGTGCGCTCAGTCTGTTCCGGCCGCCGTATGGAAAACTCGCCGATCGATTGGTGGCGTGGCTGACGCGCTGACTGTAGGAGCGGCGTGAGCCGCGAAGCTCTTGCTCTGGATTTCAAGCAAAGCATTAGAGCAAGAGCTTCGCGGCTCACGCCGCTCCTACATTCCAGATCAGAGCAGGAGCATCGCGGCTCACGCCGCTCCGACATTCGTGTTGCCGATTGCCTTGGCTTTTGGCGTGTATTTGCGCGTCAGCCAGATGCCGACGACCGTGGCCACGACCAGCGGTCCGAACCAGGCGAGGTTCTGCAGCGTGGGCCCAGCCAGCATCGGCAGCACCTTGGGCAGGCCGATAGACAGGAAGGCGATATGCGTGGCGACGCCGTTGCCGATCATTCCGCTGAAGTGTTCATTGCGCCACCACAGCGCATGCGGCGGGCCGTTGCGGCGCAGGCGCCACATGCCAAGACCGATGAAAATTCCGACCACGCTGAAGCCTGCGAGCAGCACCGAGTTGATGCTGATGCCGATCACCAGCACCGTCAGAGCGGCGAGGGGATTGAGTAGCTCCAGCACCCGATACACCGGACCGACATAGCGCGCAAAATCGCGTTTGTCGCGAATCGCACGCCAGGACGTCCACACGCCGGTTGCGGTGATGATCAGCAGATAACCGAGAAACGCATCCATGGGGCCGGGATCGCGCATTGTCGAAATGACCGTCATCAACGCGGCACTGGACACGATACCGGTCATTGCCAGCAGATAGATCTTGCCGACCAGCTTATGCGCCGGGCTGCCCTTGCGAGTAAACGCGGCGATCCAGAACGTGGCAAGTGCGATCAGGCCGATGAAGTAATGCAGGTTCTTGGTGAGACTGTAGATTCCCATGGCGCGATCCTCTGGTTGGGGCAGGATCAGCATCGGGCAAGGGCGCGACCGACTCAGGTGTCCAAGGTCATCAAATCGCGGTGCCGGAAGTCACCTTGTGCGCGCAGCGGCTTGATCGTCGGCCCAGGCAGCGTCAGCATGCAGCCATGAGTGATTCCGTTTTCTCACGCTGGCGTGTGCTGTTCGAGCCGACAATGATCGCGGCCCACATCACCTTGGTCGCCGTGCTGCTGACGGTCTGGCGATCGGGCGTTACCGATCTGCTGCCGTTCTCCGCATCAGTGCAGCGGGCGCTGGCGCTGGGCAGTCTGTTGGTGTTTACGCTGCTGATGATTGGTTGCGCGCTGAGCGAAAAAGAAGGCTGCGTAACTTTCCGGCCGTTGCCGACCGTACTGCAGGTCCTCGCCGCGCTGGTGGTGACATCGGTATCGAAGAACACGGTGGGACCGATTCTTCTGATCATCGTGATGGCCGAACTTGCCGCGGTAATGAGCTGGCAGCGCCTGGCGCTGTTCTTCGTGACGGTGAATCTCGCTGTCACCTACATTCTCGCGCTGCGCTGGGGTTGGGCCGATGCCAGCATCGCCTCATTGAGTTTTGGCGGATTCCAACTGTTCGCAGTGATGACCACTACCTATGCAAAGCGTGCGCAGAGCGTGAGCGCCGAGCTGCAGCAGGTCAACGCGCATCTGCTGGCCACGCGCACCCTTCTGGCCGAAAGCGCCCGCGATCAGGAGCGCCTGCGCATCTCGCGCGAGCTGCATGATGTTGCCGGGCACAAGCTCACGGCGATGAAGCTGCATCTGCTGGCCCTGGCTCGCGATCCCCGCATGCACGACGTTGCCGAAGTCGGCACCTGCGCGCAACTCGCCGATGAGTTGCTCGGCGATATCCGTGAAGTCGTCAAACAGATGCGTGCCCACGATGGCATGAGTCTGGCCGCTGCCATCGAACAGATCGCCCAGGCCATGCCCAGGCCACGCGCGCATATCGATGTCGAGGCCGACGCCTCGGTGGGCAATGCACTGCAGGCCGAAGCGCTGTTGCGTGCGGTGCAAGAGGCGATTACCAATGCAGCGCGCCACGGCAATGCCGAAAACATCTGGATCGTGCTGCGCCGACGCGACGATCGCATCGAGCTGGATGTGCGCGACGATGGTCGTGGCAGTGGCGCGGTGCGGTTCGGTAGTGGACTTTCCGGAATGCGCGAGCGCATCGAAGCACTGGGTGGCGATCTGCAGCCAGCGACATCGCCCGGACACGGCTTTGCGCTGCATGCCTGGATTCCGGCGGCATGAACGTACGCATCGCGCTGGCGGACGATCAGGCGCTGGTACGCAAGGGCCTGCGCGCCCTGCTCTGCAGCATCGGCGGCATCGATATCGCGATCGAAGCCGACAGCGGCCGCACGTTGATCGATGCGCTGACGACGCAGCCGGTGGATGTCATTGTCTCGGATATCCGCATGCCCGAGCTCACCGGCATCGATGCGCTGATTGCATTGCGTGAACGCGGCGACAAGACGCCGGTGATTCTGCTGACGACCTTCGACGATCATGAGCTGATGCTGGCCGCGGTCGATGCCGGTGCCCAGGGCTTTCTGCTCAAGGATGCCTCACCTGAAGATCTGCGTGACGCGATTCTGCGCGTCGCCGCTGGCGAAACCCTGCTGCAACCCGTGTCGATCGACCCGGTACGCTCACGCCTTCGTTATGTGGAGCCGCGCAGTGCCAGCAGCGATGCCCGCTTCAAGGTGGAACTGTCCGAACGCGAGCTCGCTATCCTGCGGCTGATGGCCGGCGGCTATTCCAACAAGGAGATCGCGCGCACGGTGTTTCTGGCCGAAGGCACGGTGAAAAACTACGTCAGCGAGATCCTGGAAAAGCTCGATACCCGCGACCGCACCCGGGCCGTGCTCAAGGCGATCACGTTGCGGCTTTTGTAAGACAATGTGGGAGCGGCGTGAGCCGCGAAGCCCTTGCTCT
>JANMUE010000504.1:0-12571 GCA_031391205.1 Lysobacterales bacterium
GGGACAAGTCAAAGGCAAGAGCATCGCGGCTCACGCCGCTCCCACATTGTTTTCCAACAGCAGCGCGCGCGCCGCAGCCAGTATCTTCCTGCGCTTGATCAGCAAGTGCCAGCCGCTGCCACCGGATTGACGCCACAGCACTGCGCCACGTACTGCGGTGAGCAGCAGTGCGCGAATGCGTGCCACATTGCGCGGATTGCTCAGATGATCGGGGTTACCCTGCACCATCACTCGCGGGCTGAGCCGGCTGAGCGTGTCGGAATAGGCCTCGCTCATGCGTTCGATGACGTTGTCGTGCAGCGTGCCAAACGCGTCGCGCGCGCGTTCGGCGTCATGGATATGCCCGCTCAGCAATTTGAGCATAGGTTGACGGCGCGTCAGTTTACGTTCCAGATGCAAAATCGTGCCGGCCATACGCGCGACCTGGGCGTCGACCTGCCGACCCTCCATCTGATTGCAGAGTATGTCGATGCCGGCCTGCAGCGACTGTGCACCGCCGTAGACCGATTCAGCGGAATCTGCATCGGTATGAAACAGGCTCTCGATCAGAGGCAGCGCCTTGGCCTCGTCCCAGCTCGCCTCGAAGCCAAGACGACGCACCTGGACCAATGCCTGCAACATGGCCGCCAGGCCGAGTATCGCGCCGGTCTTCATGATTCCACCCAGCCGCCATAGACGGCGTCGGTAGACTCGATCACCGCGCCGCCCAGGCATTCCTCTGCCTGGTAGAACACTACCGATTGCCCCGGCGTGACGGCACGCTGCAGCTGGTCGAATATGACCTGGACGCGTCCATCGGCGAGTGGGTGCAGTGTGCAAGTCTGGTCAGGTTGTCGATAACGCGTCTTGGCGGTACAGCGAAATTCCGCAGTCGGTGCTACACCCGATACCCAGGTCGCCGAATGCGCCCGCAGGCGTTGTGACATCAGCAGTGGGTGATCGGTGCCCTGTACGGCAATCAGAACGTTGCGTGCGAGATCTTTGCCGACCACATACCAGGGCTCGGGACCGGCGTCGCGTCGCCCGCCGATGCCGAGGCCATCGCGCTGACCAATCGTGTAGAAACAGACGCCGCCATGCGATCCGATGCGCTTGCCGTCGGGGGTTTCGATATCGCCAGGCTGTGCGGCGACGAAGCGCGCGAGAAATTCGCGGAAGCGGCGTTCGCCGATGAAGCAGATGCCAGTCGAGTCTTTCTTGGCTGCTGTGACGAAGCCGGCTTCGGTGGCGATGCGGCGTACTTCTGATTTGGGCAGCTCGCCGACAGGAAACAGCGTGCGTGACAGCGCCTGCTGGCCGATCGCGTGCAGAAAGTAGCTTTGATCTTTGTTTTCATCTCGCCCGCGCAGCAGGCGAAAGCGACCATCGACGCTGTCGGTGCGCGCGTAGTGCCCGGTGGCGATGCGTCCGGCGCCCAGATCTTCGGCGTGCTCGATGAAGGTCTTGAACTTGATTTCGCGGTTGCACAGCACGTCCGGGTTCGGTGTGCGCCCGGCCCGGTATTCGTCCAGGAAATGCTGGAACACACCGTCCCAGTATTCCGACGCAAAATTGCGCGCATGAAACGCGATGCCGAGCATGCTGCATACCGCTTCGGCGTCGCGGGCGTCCTGTTCGGCCGGGCACAGCCCTTCCGGGTCATCTTCTTCCCAGTTTTTCATAAACATGCCCGATACTGGCTGGCCACTCTGCGACAGCAGCAAAGCCGCTACCGACGAATCCACGCCGCCGGATATGCCGACCATGACTGCACGGGTGTTCATCCGGGTTTTCGTCGAGCTGCGTCGAGATTACGCAGCAATTCGAAAGGGTGGCGACGCCCGGCAAGATAGTCGTGCACGCAGACCCCAACCAGGGGGCTTCGCGCCGGCACGGGATGCATGGCCAGATCTTCGGCGCTGAGCCAGAGCGTACGTTCTATGCCCTGGTCGAGGGGGCGTTGTTGCTGACGCAGCGCGCGTGCAGCGAACGCAAAACGCATGAAGCCGACGCCATCGACCGGGCTGGTCCATTGATAGATGCCCACCAGATGCGTCGGTTCTATCTCCCAAGCAGATTCCTCCAGGGTTTCCCGGCAGGCTGCTTCGATCAGCGACTCACCCGTTTCTAGATGGCCGGCAGGTTGATTCAGTACCAGTTGTCCACGAACACGCTCTTCAATGAACAGGAAACGGCCGTCCTGTTCCACCACTGCAGCGACCGTTACGTCGGGCCGCCAGATCAAGGGATCATTCATTCTGAAACTCGTTTATCCGGGTGAATTCTAACCGAGCCAAGTGCTGTGCTTGTGGAATGACGCGGGCACCCCATATCCATGGGCAGGCGCGGCGCTTCGTCGGGCGCGTTCGCAGAGTCATCTATATGCCACACAACGCCGAAGGCCAATGTATTGCTCAACGGTTTGGGCAAGGCGGACGTATACTCGTCGCAACTCTTCTGGGAATGGTTTTGGATGTCAGCGACAAAGGAACCTCGCGAGCAACACCAGTCCGGCACCTTGCTGGAGGAGGCGCGGCCAGAGGTGGCCAAACCTCCAATGTACGAAGTGGCGCTGATGAACGATGACTATACGCCTATGGAGTTTGTAGTGTCGGTGTTGCAAATGTTTTTCGCGTTGGACCACACTCGCGCAACACAAATTATGCTGGCAGTGCACACTCGCGGTAAGGGCGTATGCGGTGTGTTCACACGAGAAGTGGCAGAAACCAAGGTGATTCAAGTCAACGAGTTCGCCCGCAGCCACCAGCACCCGTTGTTATGTGTGATGGAAAAGCTGTAATGCCGAACGGCATGAAGATTGCAGGTTCGCACAGAGATTCGCTGGATGAGATGTACGCGGTTTGTGTTTTGACGCAGGTTTGCCCTCATCAGGCCCTGCGGGCCAGCTTCTCCCGGAAGGAGAAGCGTTAGTTGAGTGGCTAACGCCACGCGTTTTATCCTGGGAGAAGGGCATGTTCAGCAAAGATCTCGAGCAAACCCTGGCGCATTGTTACAAGGATGCGCGCGAACGTCGTCATGAGTTCATGACGGTGGAGCATCTGCTATTGGCGCTGCTCGATAACCCCTCCGCCGCGGCCGTGCTGCGCGCCTGCGGAGCGGACTTCAAGAAGGTCAATTCCGACTTGCGTTCGATCATTGCCGAAACGGTGCCAGTTCTGCCGACGGGTGATGGTCGCGATACTCAGCCTACGCTGGGTTTCCAGCGGGTTCTGCAACGCGCGGTCTATCACGTCCAGTCCAGCGGTCGCAGTGAGGTGACCGGTGGCAACGTACTCGTCGCGATCTTCGGTGAGAAGGACTCGCATGCCGTGTTTTTCCTCAATCAGCAGGAAATCACCCGGCTAGATGTGGTGAATTTCATCTCGCACAAGATCGCCAAGATCGGCCATGAACCCAAGGGCGCCGATGCCGAGAGCAAAACGCAGGATGGCGAAGGCGGAGAAGAGGCCCGCGTCAATCCATTGATCGAATTCGCGATCAACCTCAACGAGCAGGCCAGGATGGGCAAGATCGATCCATTGATCGGTCGCCAGGATGAAGTCGAACGCACTATCCAGGTGCTTTGCCGTCGCCGAAAGAATAATCCGCTCTATGTTGGTGAAGCCGGTGTAGGCAAGACCGCCATTGCCGAAGGTCTGGCCAAGCGCATTGTCGAAGGCCAGGTGCCTGAAGTATTGAAGGAAGCCACGATCTACTCATTGGATCTGGGTGCGTTGGTTGCGGGCACGAAGTATCGCGGCGATTTCGAGAAGCGGCTCAAGGCGGTGCTGGCCGAGCTGAAGAAGGAACCGAACTCGATCCTGTTCATTGACGAGATCCACACCATCATCGGTGCCGGTTCGGCGTCGGGTGGCACCATGGACGCCTCCAACCTGATCAAACCGGTGCTGAGCAGTGGCGAGCTGCGCTGCATTGGCTCCACCACATTTCAGGAATTCCGCCAGGTATTCGAGAAGGATCGTGCGCTGGCACGGCGTTTCCAGAAAATCGACATCGTCGAGCCGTCGATCGCCGACGCTCTGGAAATTCTCAAGGGGCTGAAGTCGCGCTTCGAGGAACACCACCAGATCGAGTACACCCCTGACGCGTTGAAAGCGGCGGTGGATCTTTCGGTCAAACACATTGGTGATCGACTATTGCCCGACAAGGCGATCGATGTGATCGATGAAGCCGGAGCACGGCAACGGCTGATGCCCGAGGCTGAGCGCAAGAATATCGTCGATGTCGCTGAGATCGAATACATCATCGCCAAGATGGCGCGCATTCCTCCCAAGCAGGTGTCGGTGTCGGACAAGGATGTGCTGAAAAACCTCGAACGAAACCTCAAGATGGTGGTGTTCGGGCAGGAGACTGCGATCGAGGCGCTGGCCTCGTCGATCAAGATGGCGCGTTCCGGCCTGGCCAATCCGGCCAAGCCGATCGGCTGCTTCCTGTTTGCCGGTCCGACCGGTGTCGGCAAGACCGAGGTCACACGGCAGCTGTCGATGCAACTCGGCATCGAGTTGATCCGCTTCGACATGAGCGAGTACATGGAAGCGCACTCGGTGTCGCGGTTGATCGGTGCGCCTCCGGGTTATGTCGGTTTTGATCAGGGTGGTCTATTGACCGAGGCGGTGACCAAGCATCCGCATGCGGTGATCCTGCTCGATGAGATCGAGAAGGCGCATCCGGACGTGTTCAATATTTTGCTCCAGGTCATGGATCGCGGTGCGTTGACCGACACCAACGGCCGTGAAGCCAGTTTCAAGAACGTGATCCTGGTAATGACGACCAATGCCGGTGCCGCCCAGGCGGCACGGCGCACCATCGGTTTCGTGCATCAGAATCATGCCACCGACGCCATGGAAGTGCTGCGGCGTTCGTTCTCGCCGGAGTTTCGCAATCGTCTGGACGCGATCATCCAGTTTGGCGCGCTCGACTTCGAACATATCCTGCGTGTGGTCGACAAATTCCTGATCGAACTGGAAGCCCAGTTGCAGGACAAGCACGTCAGTATCACGGCGATGCCCGAGGCGCGGCAGTGGCTGGCTGAGAACGGTTTCGATCCGCAAATGGGCGCGCGACCGATGGCACGCATCATCCAGGAGCACGTCAAGCGACCGCTTGCCGATGAGTTGCTGTTCGGCGCTCTGTCGGATGGGGGTGGCAAGGTCACGCTGATCGTCCAGGATGGCAAGCTCAAGACGGTTGTCGAGGCTGCTGAGGTGCCTGAGCCGCTGGCTATCTGAGCGCAGGCCGGGTGAGCGTAGCGAATGTAGGCTGGGGTGAACGCAGCGAACCCCAGCAGCATTGCACGTCTGCTGGGGTTCGCAGGCTCACCTCCAGCCTACGTCCTTACCGCCGCCTACGACACTACGCGCACTGACGATTCGCCGCGGCATGGTAAAGTGACCGGTGCAGTAGTTCATTGGGGTAGAGTAGCGCTTCAAATGGATAGGTCGTGGCGCATTCGCACAGTATTTTGTTTTGCTCTGGCGATGACCGCGCTTGCGGTGCTGTCAGGCAGAGTGCTGGGCGTCGATTTTACCCCGCATGGCACTCAGCCAGGCCTGTTCTTCCAGCTTGAGGAACCGCAATCCTGTATTGGCTGCCACAGCGGCGGCGGTGCAGCAGACGATGCGATCATGCCGCATTCGACCTGGTCGGGTTCGATGATGTCCAACGCCACGCGTGACCCGTTGTTCTGGGCGGCATTGGATGTTGCCGAGCGCGATGTGCCTGGCGTCGGTGATTGGTGTCTGCGCTGCCACAGCCCGTTGGGTTGGCTGCGTGGTCGAGTGAGCAAGACCGGCATCGCGCCGGGTGACACGGTCAACGGTACCAATGGCTGTCTTCTGCAAGGCAGCTTCACCGCCAACGACGGTCCTAAAGATGACTATGCTGGTGTCACCTGTCATCTATGCCATCGCATGACGCCCCTTGGTCCCAGTGCGCAGTCAGCGCCCCCCGGCAGCGGAAATTTCTGGATTGATGACGGCCCCAGTTGTGGATTCGGGCCGTGTCGCTACGGTCCTTATCATTATGAGGCTACGAGCGGACTGCAGCCGCCGCATGAGTGGAAGTATTCGGCGTTTACGGTCTCCAGTGATCATTGCGGCACCTGCCACGACGTGTCCTCGCCGATTACCGATGCCGGAGTGGCGGCGCGAACGCTGATCGTGCCCAACGCTACGCCCGCGGGGCTCGATACCGGCCTGCCGTTCCCTGCCGAGCGTACTTATTCCGAATGGCGACAAAGCAGTTTCGGCAATGCATTTTTCGTTGATTCCTTCGAGCACGCCGGCGCAGCATCCGCCGCATCGGTGCAGGTGACCGCTTGCCAGGATTGCCATATGCGCAACAGCACGCATCCGGCGACGCGCGCCTGTCTCAGCAATGATCCCGGTTCGCGCACCAATAATCTCGCCGTGCATGAGTTCGTTGGCGGCGGTGCCTGGCCGCTGCGAATGATCAAGGGACTTTACGGTGCGCTGCTGGGACCAGGGCGCGTCGCCGCCTTCGACCAAGCGATCGCCTGGTCGGAAGATCTGCTGGAAACGCGTACGGCGACATTGGACGTAACCCTGGCACCCTGGTCACCCGGAGCAGGCGATCTGCAGGCCAGCGTCCGCGTCACCAATCTTGCCGGGCACAAACTTCCCACGGGATATCCCGAGGGGCGCCGCGTGTGGTTGACGGTGCAAGCGCTCGATGCCAACGGCGTTCCGATCTTCACCAGCGGCGACTGGAACGACGCCACCGGCGATCTGACCCACGACCCACAGTTGAAGGTGTATGAGGTGCTGCAGGGAATCTGGGATGCGGGAAACGGTACCTGCAAGACCACCGACGGCAGTGGGCGCGAAGTGTTTCACTTCGCTTTGAATGACTGCATCGCCAAGGACAATCGGATCCCGCCACTGGGATTTACGCCGCGTCGCGGCGCTGACCCGGATGGCCTGGAGTTGCGTCCGGTGAACTATGTGTATCCCGAGACGGCGCCGGGCTCGGGCGTCCTGGTCAACTACGATGTCACACCCTATGCCATCCCGGTTCCCATGGGGACTGCACTGCCGGTGACCGTGCGCGCTACGCTGCGATATCAGACCGCGAGCAAGGAATACATGACCTTCCTGCGCGATCAGGCCGTCGAGAACTCGCAGCCCACCGAGAACACGATGTGTGGACGCAATTGGAGCGAAGGTCCAGCAGACAAGAGCCGTGGCCAGTTCGTTTTCGACCTGTGGGCCGACCCCATGTATGGTCGTTCGGCACCCCTGCCGGTGGCGATCGATTCGGCTTCTACTACTCCTTAAATCCTCCCGGCGGTGCTTCCCACATTGTGGGTCCGACCTGTGGTCGGACGCTTTCGCCAGCGTGGACCGAGTCGACAAAAAGCGCCCGACCACAGGTCGAACCCACAAGGACAGTTGCTCCCACCCGATGGCGCCTGGCTCGGATTTCACACTGAGTCACAGCACTGTTTTCTGGCGCGTCGCCTTCGCTTGAAAGCTCATGCTAAAGTTGGGAAGGGCGTAGCTTGAGTGGTGAGAACAGTGCTTGTGATCGAAAGGCTAGGTCGCCTTGGCGCTTTGTTTTTAGGCGTAGTGTTCTCGATGGTGTGCATCGCCGCTTCGGGGCGTGTTTTCGCCCTCGATTTCACGCCGCACGGCACTCAGCCCGGGCTTATGACGCCGCTTGCAGAGCCCACTGTGTGCCGGTCGTGTCATGGCGGTACCTCATTGCCTAGCCGTACTTTTATGCCGCATTCGACCTGGTCGGGCTCGATGATGGCGCATGCCACACGTGATCCGATCTTCTGGGCAGCGCTGGACGTCGCCAATCGCGATGTGCCTGGTATTGGCGACTGGTGTCTGCGTTGCCATTCGCCTGTGGGTTGGCTGGGTGGGCGTGTCAGCAAGACGGGCAGTGGTGTCCCCGGCGAAACCGTTGATGGCAGCAACGGCTGTCTGTTGCGCGGAAGCTTCACCGACAACGATGGCCCCAAAGATGACTATTCCGGTGTGACTTGCCACCAATGTCACCGCATGAAGGAGCTTGGGCCCAATGCGGCATCTGCACCGCAGGGCGGCGGCAATTTCTGGCTGGATGATGCCAGCGTCAACAACCTCGGACAGTGCGGCGATCAACCGTGTCGCTTTGGGCCATACAATTATCATCAATCCGACGAGTTGACGGCGCCGCACGTCTGGGCCTATGCCAACTTCACTGTTTCCAGTGCGATGTGCGGCAGCTGCCACGATGTCTCGTCGCCCCTTACCGATCTGGGTACGGCCGTGAAGACGCTGATCGTGCCCAATATGACCAATGCCGGTCGTGATACCGGCATGCCGTTTCCGATAGAGCGCACCTTTGCCGAATGGCGTCAGAGCAGTTTCGGCAATGCTTTTCTGGTGGACTCCTTCGAGCGTCCCGGTACCCCGTCCAAATCCGGCGTGCAGATCACCGATTGCCAGGACTGCCATATGCGCAGCAGCAGCGACGTCAATGCGCGCGCCTGCGTGCAAAATCCATTCGGGTCGCGAACCGACAACCTTGCGGTACATGAGTTCGTTGGCGGCGGCGCATGGGCGCTCAGACTGATCAAGTCGTTGTACGGCGGCGTTACCGGACTGAATCGCGAAGCGGCGATCGATCAGGCCATTCTCTGGTCAGAGCAGTTGCTGTCGATGCGCAGCGCCACGATCAATGTGGCCCTGGCACCCTGGACGGCGGGTTCGGGGCCGCTGCAGGCCTCAGTCACGGTCACCAATATTTCGGGACACAAGCTGCCTACCGGTTATAGCGAAGGCCGCCGCATGTGGTTGCTGATCGAGGCGCACGATGCCAACGGCGCATTGGTGTTCAGCAGCGGTGCCTGGAATTCCGCCACCGGCGATCTGATGCCAGATGCACAACTGCGGATTTACGAGACTTTGCAAGGGCGTTGGAACAGTACCCTGGGCACCTGCGAAACCACTGATGGCCTGGGGCGTCCGGAGTTTCATTTTGCGTTGAACAACTGCGTCGCCAAGGACAATCGCATTCCGCCGCTGGGTTTCACCCCGGCGCATGCCGGCGATCCCGAAGGCTTGGAGATGCGTCCCGTAGGCGCCACGTATGCCGAGACTTCGCCGGGCAGTGGCGTTCTGGTCAACTACGATGTGGCGCCCTACACGATCAACGTGCCGGTGAATACGCCGCTTCCAGTGACTGTGCGGGCCACTCTGCAGTACCAGACCGCAAGCAAGGACTACATCACATTTCTGCGCAACCAGGCGGTCGAAAATGCCCAGCCAAGCGAGAACGCCATGTGCGGGCGCAGCTGGACCGAGGGGCCGGCCGACAAGAGTCGCGGTCAGTTTCTGTACGACCTCTGGGACGATCCCGCGCTTGGTCGCTCGCCACCTATAGCTGCTGCCGTTCACTCCATTTCAACCTCACCCTGAGACACCGCCACATGTCACTGCGCAGATTGGGTTTCCGGGCGGTTCGCTGCATCGTCGTAGTTGGGTGCATTCTTCTGTCCGCTTGTGCCGCGACCGGTACCAAGGAGTCGAAAGTCGCCCAGGGCGTACTCGACCATGTCGACGACATCGCGGCGGAAAACGGCGACCGTATCCTGGTCACCCGCGATTATCTCGACGAACTCAAGATCGATGATCAACTGGTGCAGCGGCGCTATCAGTATGCATGGAACTACACGCAAGGCATCGCCCAGGAGCGCACCTACGATGTGCAGGGTCAGATGCTGAGCCTGACCGACAAGCCTGCGCTGAGCATGAGCGCCACCGAGCAGGAACAGAGCTATGCATTTTCACTGGTGCGTGCCGATCCACGTTGGGCCGCGCACTTGTCGCCGGAATCGACGCTGTACGGCGGCTTCATCTTTCGCGAGCCCGGCCATGCGCAATGCGCGGCGCAGTCGCGCTGCATCCATGTGTTCGCTTCCAGCGATGGTGGGCAGGTCACCAGCATGCATGTGATCGTCAATCTCATGACCGGGCGGTCATTCGAAGCCGAACCCGGTTCCAAGCTCTACCCGAAACTCGTCAAGCACCGCCAACAGGAATCAAAACCATGAAGCCCAACTACCGCATGCTGGCCGCGTTATTGCTGACGTCAGCCGGCTTTGGCCAAATCCATGCAGCAACTCCAGTGTGTACGGCACCAGCGATCAAGGCGTCCTGGCCCATTGGCAATCCGGTATGGGAGTTCTGTTTCCTGAATCCGGGCCAGAGCTCGGCGGTGGATGGATCCAGCCTTGAGCTGCGCGACGTCCACTACAACGGACGTCTGGTGCTGAAACGCGCGCACTCGCCCCTGCTGTTCGCCGAGTACGCCTCCCAGCTTTGCTACCGCGACTGGAAAGATGCAACGGTGAGTTTCATTGCGCCGCCCTCGGTGCGTAATGTGGTCGGTGTGCCGACATTTGCGGTGAAGCAGAGTTGTGACGTTTCCACGCATCCCACCAATGGCTTTGGCGCCTGTCCATTCAGCCAGGGCAATCCCGGGGGCGATTGCTTTTCCGGTGTGTCGCTGGAAGATCGCGGTAATTCGCTGGTGGTGAGCACTCAGCACTCCGCCGCCTGGTATCAGTATTCGTCGCGGTTCTTCTTTTATCCAGATGGTTCCTTCGAGCCCGAATTTGGCTTCGGCAATTCCGATGGCACCAACAACAACATCACGCACTGGCACCATAACTACTGGCGCCTGGACTTCGATATCGAAGGCTCGGCCAACGATGTGATCTCCGAGAACGATGTGGTGCAGCCGCTGGAATTCACGAGCACACGTTGCAATCCCGGCACCACGCCTTCCTGTGTCACTGAGCGCAACTGGTCTGTCGTAGATAGCGTGACCGGTCGTGGCTATCGCGTGCTGCCTTCGGCCGAGGACTACATCACCCCGACCAATCAGTCCGGACTCAACCACCATCGAACTGACGTCATCGGCTCAGTCTACGTTGCCGGCGAGTATGGCGATCAACCGGACAACGATCTGAACGACTGCACGATGGCGCATGGCAATCTGGCCAACGGCGGCGACCTTAATGGTGGCACCAACACCGGCACCGACGTGGTGCTGTATTACCGCAGCGGTGTGCGCGATCTGACCGGGGTCAATTCGATGGTTTGCAAGAAGGCCGGCCCCGTCATCGTGCCGATTGGCGACTGGTCGCTGCCGCCGCTGTTTGCCAACGGATTCGAATAATCCGAATGAGCGGAGCGGTGTGGGAATCCTCCACCGCTCTGCGCCTTACTTCATGCGGTAGCTGATACGGCCCTTGGTCAGGTCGTACGGAGTCATCTCGACCTTGACCTTGTCGCCGGTCAGGATGCGGATATAGTTCTTGCGCATGCGTCCGGAGATATGTGCAGTCACCACGTGACCGTTCTCCAGTTGCACGCGGAATACCGTGTTGGGCAGGGTTTCCAGTACGGTCCCTTCCATCTCGATTTGATCGTCTTTAGACATTCGTCACTTCTGTTGAACCCGGGCATGCCGGGAAGGCGCGCGATTCTGCCACGGTATTGACGTGCGTGAAAGCAAAACCTCTAGTGGCCGCTCTGGCGGGGCGGGAGAATGCGCTGTCAACACCGGACTCGGCGAGGTTTCAAGCCGGGTTGTCGGCTATCTGAACGGCGTTGGCCAAGGCCCAGTTGCTCGACCAACCGCCCACTGAGGCGGCGTCTGCACTGCAATGCCGATCCACCAGGCGCAGGAAATCCCTGCGCGGTATCTGGATGGCACCCAGGCCGATCAAATGCGGATTGCGCACCTGGCCGTCGATCAGCACGAATCCCCAGTCCGTCAATTGTCGGGCCAGTGCGAAGAGGGCGATCTTCGAGCCATTGCTGCAACGACTGAACATGGACTCTCCGAAAAACATCCGGCCGAGTGCGATGCCGTAGACGCCGCCGATCAGTGCGTCGTTTTCCCACACTTCGACGCTGTGCGCGTATCCTTGTTGATGCAGATGGAGATAGGCAGCACGCATCTGGGCACTGATCCAGGTGCCTTCGCTGTCAGTGCGCGGTTCGGCGCAGGCGGTTATCACCGATTCGAAGGCGCAGTCGGCACTCAGTGTCCAGTCGCATTGACGCGCAAAACGCCGCAGACTGCGCGATGGCCGCAGCGTTTCCAGATCGAACACGCAGCGCGGATCCGGTGACCACCACAGGATAGGTTCGCCCGGATTGAACCAGGGAAATATGCCGCGGCTGTAGGCACGCAACAGGCGCTCCACACCCAGATCGCCGCCAGCGCAGAGCAGACCATTGGGCTCATCCAACGCCAACTCGACCGGTGGAAAATCTTCCACACTGCCGGCTTTGAGCATGGGGATGTGGATCATGTACGCCCCTGTGGGAGCGGCCTCTGGCCGCGAATGCTTTTTTGCCTTTGACTTTGTAGAGCGGGGCTTGCTCCGCTGCCTTTGATCTTTCGTGACGTTGAGATCAAAGGCAGCGGAGCAAGCCCCGCTCTACAAAGTCAAAGGCAAAAAAGCATTCGCGGCCAGAGGCCGCTCCCACAGGGGCGTACATGATCCACATCCCCATGCTCAAAGCCGGCAGTGTGGAAGATTTTC
>JANMUE010000548.1:0-1517 GCA_031391205.1 Lysobacterales bacterium
CCCTCACCCACGTTGCCGCGCACGTCGGTACCGAAGGCAATGAATTGGCTGATCGCATGGCCATGTATGGGGCGCTGAGCAAGACCGCCGAGCTCAAGCGTTATGCAGAGACGATGGATATCGAAACGCTGTTGAAGATGCGCGCGGGGTGAGTCCATTATTTCCCCGTGCTGCCAACATTCTTCGGCCAGAGCCACTTCCGCGCTGCCCCATCAGCAAGTAGAGTTTACCGATGCCAGGGATTAGTCACGAGAACGTCGAATGACCGCCGAAGCCAATCCGCGCGTGATCATCATTGCAGGCCCCAATGACGCGGGAAAAACTACATTTGCTCGTGAGTTCTTGCCCAGCGAAGCGGGTTGCCCGGTATTCGTCAATGCCGATTTGATTGCCGCAGGACTGGCGCCATTTGCACCGGAATCGGCCGCGATTCGCGCGGGACGTCTTATGCTGGAGGAGATGGCTCGGCACTTTGCGGCACACGAAAGCTTCGCGATTGAAACCACGTTAGCCGGGCGTGGCTATCTGCACCTGATCGATCAATGGCAAGCAGCCGGCTATCGCGTAAAGCTGATCTTCCTGCAACTTGCCACTCCCGAAGAAGCAATTGCTCGAGTCGCTCAGCGCGTTAAGCAAGGTGGGCACCATATTCCAGAGGCGGTGATTCGTCGCCGCTTCGCTGCTGGCCAAAAGAATTTCGAGAAACTATATGCACCCAACGTTGATGCTTGGGCTCTGTACGACAATTCCGACAGTCAACCCCTGCTGCTTGACTGGAGTGAGAAGCCATGAATAAACAACCCATCGAGCAGGCGCATGATGCAGACCTGCGCCTTTCAAAAGTGGCGCTACAGCGTGCGGCGCGACAAGCTCACGAACTGGCGCGCAAGACGGGTACTTCAGTAGTTGTCAGCCGCAGCGGCATCGTGGAATACCTGTCACCCCAGGCTGTTCCGCCGGGGCAGCGGGTTCAAGAGTCTGCGCCACCTTATATCGACAAGAAGTGAACCGTCTCTTGCTCAACTACCAATATCTTGACCTAAGGAAGATCTGATTTACTTGTCATTTCGAACGCAGTGAGAAATCCTTCTTTTCTACATATGCACAAGATCAAGCACTTGCAAGATTTCTCCCTTCGGTCGAAATGACAACAACAGGTTGATCAGACCTTCCCTAACTCTGCAAATCACTGCCCCTCACCAACTCCGCTTCCAGCTCTTCAATTGTGTGTCAGTCGATTACATTGCCTCGGTATTCGATGTGATGACCAAAACACACTGGCATCAATTCCAGATGTTGACTTGACCCCACCGCAACGCGATCAGTGCGCACTTAATCGGGGCGAAGTTGTCCGTTCCATGAACCGGCCTCCTCGAAGACCCGCTTGAACTAAAACCCCGAGATTCAATGATCCAAGTCCGCTACGCTAGCGTATGACAATTCGCTACATACGCCGAGCAGCAACATTCCTCCTGGTCCCTGTTTTCCTGTTCTTCGCAGGATGTGCGACGACGGGG
>JANMUE010000556.1:0-7465 GCA_031391205.1 Lysobacterales bacterium
GTCGATACGTGTCATTGAGGGTAGCGCAGGGAACGCGAGGTCTATCAACCACCGTGCTGGGTGCGTTCGCCTGAAGATCAGGAGAACCCTGTCGTCAGGCGCAAACCCGCTGAATCGATGTGATGATCCGCCTCGATGCCATACGATCAAGGCTCAGAGCCGAGGAGGTGGCAGGGATGAAGCCCGCTCGCCGTGCGTTGTTGAGTTGGCTGCTGCGGGAAAGCGCGTTTATTGTTCCTATGCCCAGGCGACGTTAGGAAGAGAAGTGCTGCTTAGCCATCTGACGTTTCACGATCAGCGCCAATGGTATTGCAAAGAAGAAGTGCGACATGAAGCCACCAATGATCACCACTGGGTCATAGTAATTGGGATGGTTGTCGGAGGCGATCATGATCGCTACATGCATCACGATCCAGGCGAACACTGCGTAAAACAATGCTACTAGCGTTGCTTCATACCCTCGCTTGCGGAAGTGCGGCCACATCCAAGCAAACAGTACGCCCCACGCGATGGAGAACAGAAAATGAATTCCGGTGCCAACCAAGTACGCTGCCCAACCGATGGACTCTTGTACTTCTTTACCGAATACCAAACCCGTTGCGTTACGCGGAATGCCAGCCAATGGCATTAAGTGCTGCGCGCCGACCCAAACCAGGGCTTCGTAAATCCAGATGATTACTCCACCCACCAGGCCGCCGATTATCCCAGCCTGTATCGTGAGCTTGCGATTAATGTTGTCTGTTGTATCTGTTGTCATTGTTTGCACGCTGTTGAAAAGATCATATGTCGCTATGCACTTAATTAACCCGGCTTGTAAACACATCTGCAAGCATCCAAGACACGTCGACTTCGCTCTGTGACCGGAGCCACTTATTCCGGTCGCTGAGCGGAGTCGAAGCGTTTTGATGGGCAGACCTATTTAAGCGCCGCGTTAATAGCCCCGCAACTCTTTCGAGTTACGGGGTTTGGGTCATTAGAACTTCGCAGATAAGGTGACACCGAAGTAGCGATCAAAGTCGCGAGGAATTGATTGAGCGACCACGCCAGCACCACCGACCGAACCGGAGATGCGGCGCAGACTGCCTACGTAGTGCTCGTCGAACAGGTTCTTGACGAACAATATCGCCCGATATTTTGTGCTCGGTGAGGTAAAGCCAAGGCTCGCATTGGCAACACCGTAGGACGGACGTAGCCAAATCGAATTCGGATTGGTCGCATCCGCAAGATTGGTGAACAGCGTCTCCGATGTATAGCTATAGTTGCCGGCGAGCGTCGTGCCCCATTGACCAATGTCGAAGTCATAGGTTGTAGCAAATCCATACTTGCGCTTCGGTGCATTCAGTGGAACGCCGCCCTTCAGGTTCTGTGTTGCTGTTACAAAGAGGTCGCCAAACTTGGCGTCGCCGAATTCCGCATTGGCCGACAGCGTCAGACCGGTTATCGGACGGACACTTACTTCAGTTTCCACGCCCTTGGTGTAGAGCTGGCCGGCCGAGCGCAGCACAGGTGCCCCCGAACCATCGGTGCCCGTGGATGCAGTCTGATAGCCACTGAAAAGAGTGTCGTAGTAGGTAACGTTGAATGTCACACGACGCGCTAAGAAACTACTCCTGAGGCCGGCTTCCCATGCGCGCGACTCTTCCGGCGCTACGGGGCTCGAGTTGAACCCTGCTTGAGTGAGGAACATGTCGGCATCCACTGCCTGACCCTTGTAGCCGCGAGCCCACGATACTTAGGTTAGCAAGTCTGGGTTGAACTCATACTTGGCAGTCAGTTTGCCGATCAACGCACTGTCGCTAAACTTGCGAACGAAGTTGAAAGCTGGCGTGCCAACATTAGCGCCCGGAGCTGCTTGTCCCGCTGGATTAGTGCCCGCTCCACCACCGATGTGATCACCATTGGGGCCAGTCACTCGTTTGTGATCCCACTTCAGCTCATCGTGCAGATAGCGAAAACCAGCGGTCAGCGTTAGGCCGGAGACCGGTCGCAAGTTGAAGTTACCAAACACCGCTTTATTGACCGTGTCAACTTTGGTGATCAGGTCTGCCAGCACATAGGCCGTGGGTCGATTGACCACGACGGTGGTCGGGGTTGGGAAGGTAACGTTGCCCCCAATGTTGGAGCGCACGCCCGCGATGGTCAGGTCGCGTTCGACCGCGGAATCGTAGTAGTACAGGCCGAACAGATAGTCGAAGAACCCGCCACCCGGCGAGGTGAGCCGGAATTCCTGGCTGAAGGTGCCATTCTTTTCGAGGTTGTTGCTTTCGCCGCATACATTGCCGCGACAGGAAAAGCTCAACGGATTAAGCAGCAAATTATCAAGTAGTACGGTTGCCGCGGCCTGGGTGATGCCGGGATTGGTCGCTTCAAACAGTTGCTGCGCCGTTACGCCGGTGAACGGGGCGTTGGTACCGTCGCGATCGCGGATCGCAAAGTCCTCATACTCGCGATAGGCAGTCAACGACGTAAGCGTCAGGTCTGCCACCTTGAAGTTACCCTCAAGGCTAACACCTCGGTTTTTTTGTTGACCTTCCTGAACCGTATCGAAATTGATCTGGTTACTGTTGGGACCGACTGCTGCACCGGTGAAGGCAGCCGTGACATTGCCTGAGGCAGCAGGTACGCGAATGGGCTCGCCGCAGCAAGCAGAGTCGCGGTACGTGTAATCTGCAGCAAGCAGCAGATTGATACCGTCTGTTGGTTCGAACTCCAGCTTGCCACGAAAGCCGTGGCCTTCAACGTCATTGACGGTCTTGCCCGTTCCGACATTGACGACCTGACCGTCTGCCGATTTGTAGTAGCTATAGAGTCGGTAGGCGAGCGTGTCGTTGAACGGTCCGGTTAGCATCAAGCTGACATTGTGGTCATTGTCTTCGGCGACGGTGTAGTCGACCTTGCCCTCGAAGGCATTCCGGTTCGGCCGCTTGGTAACGATGACGACCGCACCGGCCGAAGCATTCTTGCCTTGCAGCGTGCCCTGCGGCCCGTTGAGGACTTCTACTCGCTCCAAGTCGCCTAGACCGTCAAAGGCTGCGCCGGGGCGGGTGTAAACAACGCCGTCAACAATCGTCGATACACTGGGTTCTATTCCGACTGAGAAGGATTCCGAGCCCACGCCGCGTATGGAAAAGTTGAACAGACGTGCTTCATCGCCAGACTGGAAGTTGAGCGACGGCGCAAATTGCTGGAAATCTTTGATCTGCAGGATTTGCTGCTTGTCCATCACGTCGGATGTTATTGCCACAATACTTGCGGGAACGCTTTGAAGTTTTTCCTCACGCTTGTTTGCAGTGACGACGATCTCCTCCAAAACGTCTGGGCCGCTCTTGTCGGTCGGGGCAGCATTCTGAGCAGCCGCAGGATTTGTAATCAACGCAAGCGTGCTCGCTAAGAGCGACGCTGGACCAAACATGCTTCGTGTCTTCATAAGAATCTCCCCCTGTGTTTTTTAGTATCGCCAGTGAACAATTTGCGGGTTATTTGCGCATGCTCACGGGTTGTCGCCGAATCTTCAGTCGCTTTGAAAAGATCACTCTGGTATTCATCGCCTTGTGTTTGCACTCAATTAATGGCGGCGGCTAGTTAGTGCTACCCGACCTAGTCACGTGTTGGAGCGGTTGCATCCTTTTCCCAGCTGAGCGCCCTTACGGCGTCCTTACCGGCCACCGAATACAGCACAGCCGCATTGCGACTCTTTTGAAACTGTTCGAGCGTCTCGCCGCGAAACACCGCATAGATATGTGGATTAGACACGCCGATGACCGCACCGAGCTTCTCGAGCATGAAGAAGATCACGCCGTAGTGAATCATCCCGAGCCAATCGCGATTACGCACTAGCCGTTGTTCTTCGTCACTCAATCCCGCGGCAGCGAAGGTTGCCTCTTCACTATCCTTGAAACGCGCGCGTTGCTTCGGATCGATCAGGCCGTGTAGAAATTTATTAAGGCGGTACGCTTTGACACTGCGTTCCAGCGTAAACGGATGTGTGCCTGGCAAGTCTTCGACGCCGGCCAACTGGCGATTGCAAAACTCGAGATACTCGGCCGTATGCTGACACGGCGCGTTCTCGACTTCGCTTTCGTAAATGGCAGTGGCAATGCCGGTCATCGACGGTAGGTAATAGCTCTGATGCAGCTTGCGCATGCGCGCCGGCATCGCGCCCCGCATCACCAACCACATGATGACCTCAGCGCCTTCGAATCCACCTAGGCGTGCGTAATCCGCATGCGTCATGCGCGTGAGTGCTTGCGGATCGTTCTCGAATAGCTCGAGGAATTGCTGATCCCATTCAGTGTTATTGAAACCCGCACGCTCGCCATGCACTTGATGCGATAAACCACCCGTCGCAACAATGGCGACTTTGGTATCTGCGGGATAAGACTCAATCGCGCGCCGCAAGGCTTGACCGAGTTTGAAACAGCGCGCTGCCGTCGGTATCGGGAACTGCAACACGCCTACTTGCAATGGCACCACACATCCCGGCCAATTCGGATCGTGCGGCCACATGATGGACAAGGGTGAGAAGCAGCCGTGATCGAGCGCTTTGTCCTGAAAGAAGGACATGTCGAATTCTTCCGCCATCAGCGCGGTGCCGATGTGACGCGCGAGTGCTGGATCGCCGCGCAACGCGGGCAGATTGCGCGCACCGCCGCCTTCATCGGCTACCGGATAGGTGTCGCCTACGCCTAACGAAAACGCCGAATAGTGATCGAAGAAAAACGAAGTGGCATGATCGTTGAAGATGTACAGGAGCACATCCGGTTGCTTTTCCGCAAGCCACTGCCGTACCGGTTCATACGCTGCAAAAATAGGCTGCCAAGCGGGGTCGTTCTGCTTGCCCGTGTCGACGGCAAAGCCGATAGTCGGCGTGTGCGAGCTCGCGATTGCGCCCAGAATTTTTGCCATGGGCTTCGCCCGTCAACCTAAGCGAGGCACATTGCCGGTCAAATCGCCGCACCTGATCGTGCATATCATCGTTGTTATCCCCCGAGTCTAGCTGGCTTCCCCAAGCCTGGTTTTACCGCCAGTACTGCGATATTGCAGAGCATGGCGGCCAACATCCATGCAGTTTTAGGGTATTCACTTGCACTTTTGCGTACAGGGTCGCGCCGCATCAAGAACGACAACAGGCGCTAGTGAGAATGGCGCTTCCTTAAGCCATCAATGTCAGGAAGCATCCCTTCCCCCGTTCGACGGGGGAGGGAGCTTGTACGGCTTAAGGAAGTGCCATTCGCCCGAGTGATTCGTCCTGTTTTTGCAGGCGATGTGGCGAATAGTTTGCCCAGGCGCCCCCCATGGGCCGTTGGGTCGTTGGTTTCGTCAGCTAGCCCTGGGCTAACTCCTGGCTATCCTTGCGGAACTGGCTCGGCGTTTTACCTACTTCTTTCTTGAAGAAGCGCGTGAAGTACGCAGGGTCTGCGAACCCTAGCCAGTAGGCGATTTGCTCCACCGATATCTCCCCGAATATCAAATTTCGTTTGGCTTCGGTGATGATGCAGGAATGAACCATTTTGATGGGGTGCTGCCCCGATGCTGCAACGCAAGCCGCACGTAGCTGTACCAGGGATACGCCGAGCACCGATGCATAGTCTTGCACCTGCCAATCCTGGCGATAATGCCGATCGATCAGTCCACGAAATTGATCAACGATGCGCATCTCATTGCGCGTTGCAATTACCTGGTCGGCATCTTCGGCACCGCTACAGCGAACCAGCGTCAGGAACAGTGAAGTCAGCAAGACTTCGGCTGCCACTACATGGCCGACGGCTTTGGATTCGACTTCGCGCTCCAGGCTCCTAAGCGTCCGGTGAAACTCGGTCGCCTCGTCGGAATCGCGTGTCAGCGAAACGGTCCGAGGCTGCGTCCACAACTGGCTGAATT
Source organism: Lysobacterales bacterium (assembly GCA_031391205.1). Taxonomy (GTDB): domain Bacteria; phylum Pseudomonadota; class Gammaproteobacteria; order Xanthomonadales; family Ahniellaceae; genus 0-14-3-00-62-12. The sequence continues at coordinate 5,881 of JANMUE010000556.1, forward strand.
CAGGGAGCCGTGCGTTGATTTGCCGCAGATACGTGGCCTCAATGGTCAACACCCAGCCGTCGGTATCCACTTCGTAGTTGAACCCGTGAACGCAATGTGTCGGCAGCAGAAACACGAATGGGCTTTCGAACGGTAGGCTGCGGCCTTCGAGCGTCACAACACCACGACCACTGCGTACGAACATCACCTGGCCGAAATCGGGGTGCGCATGTGGCTCAATACGCCAGCCTTTGTCACGACATCTGTCGGCAAGGTGTTCGATATTCACAAACCAAGCCTCGCGCTTCTCCGGACGCTCGCCGTACAACAGGAACTGCGGAACCGGTGCCGGCTCCACTGCCATTGCGTTGCTTATATAGCGCGATCCCATAGCCATCACACCTTGTATCTCATGACCAATACTCCAGCGATGACCAATGGGGCAGCGAATAGCAGCGACAAGTCATAGATATCCCAGCCCGCTGCGGAAAGAAATCCGGCAACGGTCGGAGATAAGATCGCCCCCGTCCGACCGAGACCCGCGCCCCAGCCGATTCCGGTAGCGCGAATGGCCGTAGGATATATCCGCGCAGCCAAGGCGTACATGGCCGTGAAGCCACCCTGCAGCAGGACGCCAATCATAAAGATTAGGCCATTCAGTACTGCGGTGCTCTGGGGCTTCAGTTCATAGAGCAAACCCAGAAAGACCGCTGATCCCAGGAAGAAAAAACCAATGGGCTTCGCGAGGCGAACCTTGGTGGTCAGAAGCCCGATCACGATGATGCCCACCACCGCACCGAGATTGTGAATGGTCAGCGCGAAGATTCCTTGGCTGCGCGTGAAGCCGGCGTCGACGAACAGTGACGGAATCCATGACATCAGAAAGTAAAGTGTCAGAAAGCCGAGAAAGTATATCCCCCATAAAAACAGGGTATCGAGCGCATGATCGTTCTCGAACAAGCTAACCACATTTGCTGATTTAACCTGCGGATCGTGCAGTCGTGCGGGAAATTCCAATAGGGGATCTCGCTTCAGTCTCTTCAATATGGCATTGATCCGGAGTAGATTTTGTTCGCTAGGCAATGCCTTGTGTGCCAGAAATTCAACTGATTCCGGAAGCACAAAAAACAACACGGCTCCCAACGCTAACGTCGCCCCACCGCCGTACACAAACAGCATTTCCCAGCCCTGGCGTGGAATGACAAAACTCGCTACCGGGCCGACGACCATCGCGCCAAACGGATACCCCATGACCACTGTGGTCACTGCCAAGTTACGGTATTTCTCGGGAGCGAACTCGGTGGCGATAGCAGCGCCGCTTGCCATGATCACGCCGATACCCAGACCGGACACGATGCGGATGGCCACCATGAATGGCACCGATTCCGGAATGAATCCTGTGACGATCATCGACATTCCAATCATCCCAGTCGCCAACAGGATCATCTTGCGGCGGCCGACAACATCGGAATAAGGCGCAATAAGCGCAGCGCCAATCGCCATGCCAAACAGCGCCGCGCTCAGGATGAAACCTTTTTGCTTGTCGGTAATCCCCCATTCGCTGGTGAGCGAAGGCCCTGCCACTGACATGGCAACCACATCGAAC
>JANMUE010000575.1:0-21704 GCA_031391205.1 Lysobacterales bacterium
GCCTACCGATTCAATCGTCGCTTCAAGCTACGTGAGCTGATGCCGCGATTGCTCATCGCCATGGTCCTCTGCAGCCCATGCGCTACAACGATGCTGCGTCAGGCGAGCAATTTTGTGAGCTGAGGATGGGAACTAATCAGGGGACTGATTGATGACGCCGATTACCCGCCCAGCGTCGTCATAAACGTAACGCGTGGCATGCGCCGAGACTGTCGCGAGCAAGAAGGCTGTGCCTATTGCCCAGCACGAGGCGACAATCCGCGTACAGCGCGCGGCCGTGAGCTTCCTTGAGTTTGGCATTCTGTTTGTTCCCGTGGCAGCCTGAAATTCACCACAGGATCAGACAGCGGGCATCAAGAGCGCCCAATCCTTGGCATTCGCCGCCGAATCTGTCAGGTTTATCCGGTTCGGTCAACTCGGAATTCATGTGACTTCTCTTGCTCCCCGTACGCACGGGTGACGGATTATGCCGCGTATATTTGGCAAGCTATTGATATTCGCCGCCATGACGTTTTTATGTCCATTGGCACTTAGCGCGAATACCGATGCATCGGGCGTCTTGCGCAGATTAGGCGAACGGCTTTTTTCCGAGCGAAAACTCAGCGCCGATGGCAGCATCAGTTGCGCCCACTGCCATAACCCTGCCCACGCCTTCGTGGACGGGAAAGCTGTAGCGGATGGAATTTCCGCCCAACCGGGCACGCGAAACACACCTTCTTTGATCGGACTTTTCGAAGCCATGCCGCTGTTCTGGGATGGTCGTCAGAATCGGCTCGACCAATTGGCATTGGAGCCGCTTCTAAATGCGCGCGAACACGGCTTACGTAATACCGCCGAATTGGATGAGCGCTTGGGCAGCTTGCGCTATTTCCGCGAGTTTGAACGCGGTTTTACTCAGCGCAATGTGGCCTCGTCCAAGTCCGAATTGGCGGCTGTGGCCATTGCCGCGTTTGTCGAATCCCTGAAACCAGAACCAGCTACCGTTGAACTAGCAAAGCGACACCTAAGCAGCGACGCGCCAACCACCACGGCGCAACGCGGTGCCGGGCTGTTTCGAGGACGCGCTGGATGCTCGGCCTGTCATTTGTTGGGTATAGACTCAGCGCCGCTGACCGATGCGCAGTTCCACGATCACGGCATCGCGCAGGCCATACTGAAAGAGCGGCTCAGTCAGATCGTTGCGCAGTGGGAATCGCGGCCAGCATCGGCATCGTTGCAGGACGCCCTGGGCTCAGCCGAGCTCGCCGCATTGGGCCGCTACCTCGTCACCGGATCTCCCGCCGATATTGGGAAGTTCAAGACTCCGTCGCTGTACAACGTCGCGGTGACGGGACCGTATATGCATGATGGATCGGTTACTACATTGAGCGACGCGATCGCACACGAGATCTATTATTCGGCGCCGGATCGTGGCGCTGGATTGGATTTCGAGGATAGGCGTGCGCTGGAAGCGTTTCTGCGGTCGCTTACGGATGAGCGGTACTCGCATCTTCTGAAGGACTAGTGGAGTAGGGTGGGTGTAGCGCAGCGCAACCCACCATTCTCGAGGGTTTGACAATGGTGGGTTGCACCCACCCTACGATCCAGCGGACTATCATCATCGCGATGAAGCCCCTCAGCGAAGCCACCACCCCCGAGCAACGCCTGCAGCACGTCGACGCGATCCGCGGGCTGGCGCTGTTCGGTGTGCTGCTGGTCAACCTTTATGCCCAGGATCAGCTGGCTTTGACCGAGCAGCAGATCGATGCGATGCCGACTGCGGCGGTGGATCGGTGGATAGGATTCTTCATCAACGTGTTGTGGAACGGCAAGGCGCAGGCGTTGTTCTCGATGCTGTTCGGATTCGGTTTTGCGCTGCAGATGCAGCGTGCCGGGGCGCGCGGAGCGGCGTTTGCGGCGATGTATATGCGGCGACTCGCGATACTGCTGGCGATCGGCTGCCTGCATCTTTGGGTGTTCTTCGCCTTCGACATTCTGCATGTGTATGCGCTGATGGGATTTGCGTTGCTGCTGGCGCGACCGCTGCCGACGCGCTGGTTGCTGGGGCTGGGGCTGAGTTGCTCATTGCTGGCCTGGCCGCTGTTCTATGCGTGGCTGGACAGCACTGCGCCGAATGCCGACACGCTGCCACCGCTGGAGCAGCTCTGGGATGCCGGCATTGCGCGCCGCTCGGTGCTGTTTCTCGGTGACGATTTTCCGGCCTATGTGCGCGAGCTCTGGCACAGCAGCATCGACGAATATCTGGCCACGCCCTATGGGGTGACCTATTTCGTTTATGTGTTCGGACGCTTTCTGCTCGGCTACTGGATCGCTCGCCTGGGTTTTCTGGGGCAACCAGGTGAGCATGCAGAGCGGCTGGACACAGCGCTTCCGATACTGCTGTGTGGTGGCCTGGCGCTGGCCGTGATCGAGGAAGGACTCTGGTATCTGCCGATCGGATATTCGACGAGCCTGCTGCTGATCACTACCTTGTTCGACGAGGTCGCCAAGCTGATGCTGGCCGCCGCCTATGCCTTGAGCCTGATCCGCATCATGCAGGGCGGTGCACTCGTCCGATTCACCCGCGGCCTGGCCGCTGTCGGACGCATGGCGCTGAGCAACTATCTGATGCAGACGCTGGTGTTTGTGTTTGTGCTGTATGGATTCGGGCTGGGCGCGCTGCCGATTGCCGGTGCGGCATTCTCTCTGGCGCTGGCCGTGCTGGTGTTTGTGCTGCAGATCGGCATCAGCTTGTGGTGGCTGCGGCGATTCCGCTATGGGCCGATGGAATGGGTGTGGCGATATCTCACCTATGGTCGTCGACCGTAGGGTGGGTGGAGCGTAGCGCAACCCACCGTTGTCGATCGTCACCCGATTGTGGGTTGCGCTACGCTCCACCCATCCTACGTTGACATTCGTTATGCCCAACTATCGGCGTGCCTGGGTTTCTGGAGGCACCTATTTCTTCACTGTGACACTGGCTGACCGTCGCGGCAATTCGTTGCTGGTGGATCGTATTGATTTGCTTCGTGCTTCGATTCGCAATGCCCGCAAAAAGCTTCCGTTCGAAATTGATGCAATGGTTGTCTTGCCGGAGCATATGCATGCCATGTGGACGCTCCCGCACGGCGATGCGGATTTCGCCACACGCTGGAAGCTGATCAAGTCGGAATTTTCCCGAGACTGCCCGCCGTCACCGTCGCTAAGCAAGAGTCAGGTTGCAAAGGGTGAGCGTGGAATATGGCAACGTCGATTCTTCGAGCACCTGATTCGTGATGAAGACGATTATGCAAAACATGCCGACTACATTCACTACAATCCGGTGAAGCACGGCTGGGCGCAAACGACGGCTGACTGGCCATTTTCGACATTTCGATCGTTTGTTGAACGCGGGATCTATTCGCCCGATTGGGGTACCGATGTTTTCCCAAATACACCCGTTGGCGAGTAGGGTGGGTACAACCCACCATTGTGTAACATTCGACAATGGTGGGTTGCACCCACCCTACGCCAAGCCATGACCCACACCATCAAACCCTACGACAAACCCGCCGGTGGCTGGGATTCGCTGAAGCGGTCGTGGCGGGCGCTGCGTGATGAGGGCGTGCTGACGATTGGCGCGGGCACGATGCTGCGCACCAACAAGGTCGATGGGTTCGACTGCCCTGGCTGTGCCTGGCCTGATCGCAATCCGAATTCCACGTTCGAGTTCTGCGAGAACGGCGTCAAGGCGGTGGCGGCCGAGATCACCGCCAAGCGGGTGACGCGGGATTTTTTCGCCGCGCATACCGTGACCGAACTGGCGGCGCACGAAGATATCTGGCTGGAGGCACAGGGCCGGCTGACCGAGCCGATGCGCTATGACGCCGCCAGCGATCATTACCTACCGGTTTCCTGGGATGCGGCGTTTGCGTTGGTCGCGCTGCACCTGCAGGCGCTGGACCATCCTGATCGTGCCGCGTTCTATACCTCGGGACGCACGTCCAACGAGGCGGCGTTCCTCTATCAATTATTCGTACGCGCCTTCGGCACCAACAATCTGCCGGATTGTTCCAACCTCTGCCACGAGGCCTCGGGCGTGGCGATGATCGAACAGATCGGCAGTGGCAAGGGCTCGGTCACATTGGAGGACTTCGAGCTGGCCGAGGCGATCTTCGTGTTCGGCCAGAACCCCGGCACCAATCATCCGCGCATGCTGGGCGAGTTGCGCGCAGCGGCGAAACGTGGCTGCCGCATCGTGGTGTTCAATCCGCTGCGCGAGCGCGGGCTGGAGCGCTTCTCTAATCCGCAGAGCCCCAAGGACATGCTGACCGGTTCCAGCACCGAGATCGCCTCGCGCTACTGGCAGCCGCGCATCGGCGGCGATCTGGCGGTGTTGACCGGGATGGCGAAATACCTGATCGAGCACGATGCCGTAGACCACGCGTTCATCGCCGCGCATACGCAGGGCTTCGACGCGCTCGCCCGGCATCTGCGTGCAATGGATTGGACCGAAATCGAGACTCAGTCGGGCCTGAGCCGCGCCGATATCGAAGCGGCGGCGGAAATCTATCGCAGCAGCCGTGCCACGATTTTCTGCTGGGGCATGGGCATTACTCAGCACCAGCGCAGTGTCGCCACCATCCAGATGCTGATGAATGTGCTGCTGCTCGGCGGCAATATCGGCAAGCCTGGCGCCGGGCCCTGTCCGGTGCGCGGTCATTCCAATGTGCAGGGCGATCGCACTATGGGCATCTACGAGAAGCCCAGTGCTTCGTTCATCGATCGGCTCGGTGCGGAATTCGATTTCACGCCGCCGCGCGCTCATGGCTTCGACGCGGTCGCCACCATTGAGGCGATGCGCAATGGCAAGGTTCAGGTGTTTTTCGCGATGGGTGGAAATTTTGCCGCTGCAACGCCCGACACGGCCGCCACTGTGGACGCACTGCGCCGCTGCGCGCTCACCGTACATGTGTCGACCAAGCTCAATCGCTCGCACCTGGTGCATGGCCGCGAGGCACTGATTCTGCCCTGCCTGGGCCGCAGCGAGATCGATCTGCAGGCCGCAGGGCCGCAGGCGGTGAGCGTGGAGGATTCGATGAGCATGGTGCATCTCTCATCGGGGATGAAGGCGCCCGCCTCGGAGCATCTCTTGTCGGAGCCGGCAATCGTGGCGCGACTGGCGGCAGCGACGCTGCCCGGCAGCAGGATTCCCTGGCTGCATCTGGTCGAGAACTACGACCGCATTCGCGAACATATCGCGCGGGTGATCCCCGGTTTCGAGGATTTCAACAGGCGCGTGCGCGAACGCGGCGGCTTTCATCTGCGCCATCCGGCACGCGAGCGACAGTTTCCGAATGCCGAGGGCAGGGCGCTGCTGATCGCGCACGCACTGACCGCTGCGCATGCATCGCCGGCCGGAGAAACGCTGCAGTTGATGACGATACGTTCCCACGATCAGTACAACACCACCATCTATGGTCTGGACGACCGCTATCGTGGTGTACGTGGGCTGCGTCGCATCTGTTTCATTTCGTCTGCGGATATGCAACGACTGGGGCTGCGCGCCGGTAATCTGGTCGATCTGATCTCGGTCTGGCACGACGGCGAACGTATCGCCAGCGGATTCACCTTGGTCGAATACGATATTCCGCCCGGATGCCTGGCGAGCTACTACCCCGAGACCAACGCCCTGGTGCCGCTCGACCATGTCGCCGAGCGTGCCGGCACGCCGGCATCCAAGTCGATCCCGGTGCGGCTGCGCGCCAGCGCCGCAGGCACCGCGGCCAGCTGATATCGATGCGATGACGGCGACCGATCCACCATCGCTGCATATCCGCTCCGCACTGCGTATCCAGGGTGCCGAGCGCGAACGCCTCGACGATACGGTGATCGAGGAAGCGGCCATTGCTCTGGTCTACAACGGCACGACGCAGGCAGTGATGATGGCGACGCCGGCCGACCTTGAGGATTTTAGCCTGGGATATTCGCTCAGCGAAGGCATCGTCGCCTGTGCTTCGGAATGGCACTTTATCGAGGCGCGCCGACACGATGGCGGCGTCAGCGTCGAGATGCATATTCCACAGGCGCGTTTCGATGCGGTGCAGGCGCAGCGACGTCATCTCATCAGCAGCAGCGCCTGCGGGCTTTGCGGTAGCGAATCGTTGCAGGCAGCGCTGCGCCCGCTCATCGCACTGATCGAACCGGGTCCGACGATCCAAAGCGCGCGCATTTTCCAGGCATTGCGTGACCTCGCTGCGGCGCAGCCGCTCAACAACCGCAGCGGCGGTGTGCATGCAGCCGGCTATGCCTATGACGGCGGCCTGTTGGTGCGCGAGGATGTGGGCCGCCACAACGCATTGGATAAACTGGTGGGCGCACGTGCCCGCGCCGACTTCGGGCCGGGCTTCGCGGTGATGACCTCGCGCGCGTCGTATGAACTGGTGCATAAGGCCGTCAGCGCCGGCATTCCGCTGCTGGCCACGGTGTCGGCACCGACCACCGCGGCGATCGAGCTTGCGCATGCCTCGGGCCTGACGCTGATTGCATTCGCGCGTGGCGAACGGATGAATGTGTATACCCATGAGCAGCGCGTTTTGTCGTAGGGTGGGTGCAACCCACCGTTCTCCAACGTTTGACAATGGTGGGTTGCACCCACCCTACGCTCGCGTCATGCGCTGTACCGCAGCATCCACATTGTCGATATTCCGCTGCCGCATCTGCGCCAGGACCTCAGCCAACTCGGGATCGCCAAAAATGCGCTGCCAATGCTCACCGTAGTGTTCATGCACTGAACGCAAAGTGTCACCCAGATCCTCGTAGCGCGACCAGACAATGAATCGCGCGTAGGGGATGTGTTCCTTCAGCGGCACGTCTTCGCTGACCACGATCACCCCGCACAGCAACGCCGGCAGCACGCGCAGCTCTTCAAAAGTGTGGTGGTGATCGGTCTGGTGCACGTTGACCAGCACCTTGGTATTTCGATAGAGGCGGCGCAGATGTTCGCCATCGAACAACCCCTTGATCCTGCGCAGCGGGAGTCGCAGCGACTGCGCCTGTTGCAGAAATGCCGCGCGCCTGGGTTGGCCGAATTCCGAGAACAACGCGATCATGTTGTCGCTGCGCTGCATGGTTCCTGCATCGAAGTCATAGAGCAGCGGCGCGATCTGAACGTTCCTGCGCAGATAGTCCTCGAACTGTCCACTGGCTGCGATGTGCGCGATATTCGGCGCGCTGTACTCGATGATCGCGTCCAGCTTCTGCAGATATTCATAGCGCTCGATGCGCACCCGATAGTGCTCGTCGCTGCCGGCGATCGGGGTCGTGCCGATGACGGCCCCGGCGCTGTCACGTCCACCGGGTATGACCAGAGTGTGCTCATGCTGAATGTCGATACGCAGGGTAGGGTGCGCATGTCCCATGTCGACCGTGTAGTCGCCGAAGATCACGTTGAGCGGCGTATCGAATGTCGACAGACGCCGCCGGAACAATGCCACGCAATACAAGTAGTAATGACGAATGTAGATCGTATGCGCCGGGTTGTAGGCAAGCTTTGCACGATGCACGGCTTCGATACGCAGAGTGCGTCGCCCCAGAAGCCCGCGCAAGTTGCCGAACCCACGTCTGATGCCGGTGAGCAGATTGCCGTCATTCAATGCCGCGTCGGGCGCCAGGGTCTTGCCCATGTGGCCGATCAGCGCATCGCGCACGCCCCGCCAGATCAACCATGCGCGCCGCGGGCGGCGCAGGCCGACATAGGCGCCGCGCAGCATTTTCTTCACTGCGATCATCGCAGCTGTGGCATTCCCGGCGTAGCGCCGCGCCAGCACAATTTCATTGCGCGCGCGGTAGTAATGGATGACGTCTTCAACCCGCGGCCGGCCGCGATGACTGCCACCACCGCGATGCAACACCTGGGACTGCGGCACCAGATAGCAGGGCACGCCGTTTTTTCGTAGCCGATGGCAATAGTCGATTTCCTCACAGTACAGAAACCATGCCGCATCCATCCAGCCATGTGCCCGTACTAGTGACATCGGCAACAACATGCTGCTGCCCACTACGGTGCCGACACGCAGCGGCGCGCGCTGCCGCCAATCCGCATCGAACACGACCATCGCATCACGTTGCAGCGCACGCGGTCGCCCATTCGGATCCAGATACTTGGCCGGAAAATTCAGCATCACGCTGCCGTCGGCGCTCTTGAACAGTGGCGCCGCGCCGTAGATCGCGTCGTCATGCATCTGCCACGCAGCAATCAGATGCGCCAATGCTTCGCTATCCGGCTCGGCATCGCTGTTGAGCAGCCAGATGGCTGCGGCGCCCCAGGCCAGCGCCTGGCGATAACCCAACTCATGACCGCCGGCGAAGCCCAGGTTCTGCGCACTCTGCACGATGGCGGCGTCGGGAAACTCGCTGCGAATCCTCGCCACGCTGTCATCGCCGGAAGCATTGTCGATGACCACGACGCGGAAATTGCGGTAACTCGACGCCTGCAGCATATGCAGGCAGCGCAGCGTCAGGACACCGGTGTTCCAGTTCACGATGGATACGGCAATCAGCGGCATTGCGCTAGTGCTCATGGCGTTGGACCGACATGGCCTGCACCGCTGTGCACCTGATCTGGACCATGTCAAAAACGCCCTTTCGCCGTGGAACTCCTCAGCAGGGTAACGTTTTCAATGCGCGTTCTCCAGGACGCACCGCGCGCCTACGAGCGGGACGAGGGCGATGCCGTCCCGCTCGCCGAATCAGGCGATGGCGCAGACGCCCGCCTGCTGCGCACGGCGCAGAGTTCAACGCTTCACGCGTAACTCATTGAGCTCTAGCGTGTGCGTCAGCAATGTCTTGCCGGCAACATCGCGCAGCGACATCTCGATAAGACCCTGCTCCCAGTCGATATCGACAAGGCCAAAGTTGGCACTGTTGAACGCTTGACCGACGCGCAGCGCATTGGGAACCGACACCTTCCACTCTTCGGTAAGACCGCTGCTGGTGAGGTCATACATCGGATAGGGCACATTCACGTCGAGCTTGGACAGCTCGCCGTAGTGGGTGTCGCCCGAGACGAAAACCACGCCATTGGCGCCGGTATTACGGATGGTTTCGAACAAGCGCGCCTGATTACGCGCATAGTTGACCCAACCTTCCCAACCCGGGAAATCGGCCAGCACCTGCAAGCTCGATCCGATCACGCGCACATCCGCCGGTTCGCGCAGCCGTGCTTCCAGCCAGGCCCACTGCTTCTCGCCGAGCATCTCGGCTGCGGAATCAGGATTACGCACATAGGGTCCCGGCACATCGCCGCCCTGCCTGGCCGCTTTTTCTGCCCAGCGATCGTAGTTGTCGGTGCTGCCCCAGCGCGCATCCACCTTGATCGGCGAACGGTTGTAGCGCAGATCGAGCAGGATCAGCTGTACGCGACGGCCCGGTGGTCCGAACAGGTAGCTGGTGTAGATGCCATCACGTTGCCAACGCGGCGAAGACTCGGGCTCATCCCAGAAGTGCAGGAAGGCCTGACGGCTCTTTTCCTTCAACGGATAGTCGCCGCCGGCATCGTTCTCGCCGAAATCATGATCGTCCCAGGTCGCGAACACGGGCGTGGTTTCACGCAGTTTCGCAAACCCTTCGATGGCCGCGAGTTGCTGGTATTTGCTTTCGATGATTCGAATATCGCGCGTATCGGCATAGATGTTGTCGCCGAGAAACACGAAGGCCTGCGGCTTGGTACCCAATACCGCATCCCAGATCGGTTGCGGCTTGGATTGCTTCGAGCAGGAGCCGAAGGCAATCCGTGTCAGCGTGGTTTCTGGCGCCAAATCCATTGCCTGCGCAGGATGCGCGCTCACCAAAGCAAGCATGATCAGTAAAGTGGTACGCATGGCTTTCGCTCCGGAACGCCGCGCGTCATCAGTCGATGCGCGCGGTCAGGATGGACGCGGCGCCGTCACGGCGCCGCAGGGTTGATCAGAAGGTCGCTTCCAGGGTGAGGAACGCCTGACGTGGTGCGCCGGCCAGCAGGGTGTAGTTCAATCCGTCCGGATCAGAGGTGACGAAACCATTGCTGCCCACGGTCGAGAAGTATTCCTCATCGAGCAGGTTGGAGAGATTCAACTGCGCACGCAGCGTGTCGGCAAAGCCGACCTCACCGAAGTCATAGCCAACGGTCGCGTCCAGCGTCCAGAAACTGTCGACCTTGGAATCATTGAGGTAGGTGATAAAGCGCTCGTCGGTGAACTTGGCGCCAAGGCGTAAGTCGAACCCGGCAACGCGCCAGGTGGCCTCGCCGACGAACAACACCTCGGGCGCATCCACAACCTGCTTGCCATCGGCGGGTATGAGGGTGACGCCATCAAGATAATCCGAGCGGTACTCGGACTTGTTGTGCGACAGCGATCCGAACAACTCGAATGCATCGTTGACGCGCCACAACAGCGCGACTTCCGCACCATTGCTGCGCACCTCGCCGACGTTGGCGAAGGCACCGGCGCAACCGACGATGCCTGCGCAGCGCGCGATGCCGAGCAGGCGATCGTCGAACTTTACGGTGTACAGGGTGGCCGATGCTTCCAGATTGTCGCGCACGGTGCGCACACCGGCTTCCAGTGTCTGCGATGACTCAGGCTGCAGGCTGGCGGCGAACGTGTCAAAGACGGCCTGCGAGGTGGCGAACGGGCCGCCGACGCCAGCGCGCAGCGCGCCGAGGTTTTCGGCGTAGGAAGCGAAGATTTCCTCGCCGTCGGTCATCTTCCAGCGCGCGCCCAATTGCGGCACGAAGCTGTCGCTGGTCTCCAGTTCGCCAGCGGCGCGGGTACCGATGATGCGGCGCGTATCGACGTCGACGTCTATCGACTTGAAGCCGGCATCGATCAGCAGGCGACCATCGATCAAGCTGATACGGTCACTCAACCACAGTTGGCGCGTTTCGACGTCGAAACGCTGACGGAATACGCGCAAATCCGGATCGCGGTAGAAGAAACCATCATCCGGCGGACTTTCCAGACTCAGGTTGTAGAAATTACGCTGCAGACCATGGGCATTGGTCTCGTACCAGAAGCCGCCTTCGATGTGGTGATCGCCGATATCGATCATGGCGCGACCGATGGCGCCAAGCCGCTCGATGTCGTACTCGGTGGTGCGCATCGAGATCGGCACTGCAGCCGAAGACGGGCGATACGGCGTGGCCCAATGTCCCTGCCCCTCATTGGTATGCACATACGCGGTGCCGGTGATCGCCGCAGTGTCACCGAGCGGCAGATCCAGCGACAGGTACACCAGTTCGTCGTCGCGCAGGCCGCGCGCGATGTAGTAGGCATCGTCAAGCGAGTTGACGCCACCAGTGAATGTGCCTGTTGCCGCCGCCAGGGCACGATCCCAATCTTCCGCATAGTTGTCCCAGTCGTAGCCCAGGCGTGCGGCCGATTCCAGCGACAGGTCGGCGTAATCGGTTTCGTCGCGGCGCGAGGTGGCGACATAGCCGCTGATGCGCAGCGCGTCGATATCCCAGATAAATTTGCCGTTGAGCTGCTTCTGTTCCTGCTGGCCAAAGCCCTTCCATTTGTCGCTGTCGGCATAGGCGGCCGAAAGGTACATGCTGAAGCCGTCGTGATTGCCGGTATCCAGGCGTGCGTACGTGCGAAACGCGTTGTCGCTGCCGAAGGTCTGTGCGATGCGCGCACCATAGTCGGCCAGCGGATCGGCACTCTGAAACTCGATGGTGCCGCCGAGGTTGTTGGTCGATGCAGCACCGACCGAACCTGAGCCCTGGGCCAGAGTAACGCTGCCGAGGTTTTCCGAGATCATCGCGCGACTGATGTGCAGGCCGTTGAAGTTGCCATAGCTCATGTCACCCAGTGGCACGCCATCGAGGGTGAAGCCGAGCTGGTTCTGATTGAAGCCACGTATGCCGATGCGCGTCGACCATTCATAGTTGCCCCAGGGATCGGCCGACTGAAAGTTCACACCGGGCAGCTTGGCAAGGGCCTTCAGCGGGCTGGTGCCTGCAGGCAGCACTTTGAGGCTTTCGTATGAAAGCTCCTGCACCTGGCGGGTTTCGCCCTCGCCGACCACCGAGATCGCCTCCAACTCACTGGCGTCATTGGCATCGGCATCATTGACATCGGGTTCGACTGCAAACACGAGCGGTGCATTGAGCGCACAGAGAATGGCAATCGCAAGTACGCGAGGTGTGGGTTTCATGGTGAGAGCATCCTTGGCAATGAGAACTGACGGAGCGTCCGTACCGGAGACGGACTGCAGGTGGCGCACTATGCGCGGCGTCAGTGACAGATTGGTTGCTTGAAGATTGCGGATTGAGTGATGCTGGATGTCGTTACGATGTCTGTGCGCTCGGGCGGCCAAGTCAACAGGGGGCCGGCTATCAACTCGAGGCTTGGCTCATCGGCATTCGTCGCAGACGACGAGTGCCGTCGCGTTTACCTGCGAATGCGAGGATTGCGCTCGGTTGCTGGGCTGGAGTGGTGCGCTAGAGCGTACGCGTTGCCTGGCGCTGAACGTCGATGATCCGGATGCAACCTGTCGTTGCGTAACGCAAGGGATCACAGGGTTGGACTATGCTTCGCTTTACCCGCCTGGTCGGCGGGCCAGAATCCGGCGTGACTTGACTTATCTCAAGAGCGGAGCATGCTGAGCCGCATTATGTTAGTGGGCATCACGGCGTCCAACGATAAATCTGCACCTCGCCGCGATTGCGCACGCCGCCGGGTAGCGTCGAGCCACCCAGCGTATAGAAGGCATTGCCGCTGGTGGCACCACCGACACCGTGCACGGCCACCGGCAAGGCCGGCAGGCTGGTCCAGGTGTTCTGGCCTGCGGCAATGGCTTCGACGTCGTTGCGCACCAAAAGGCCACCCACCACTACTTCGCCGCCAGCAACGATGAGTTGCGTCGGAGTGGCGGCGGCGGCAAATCCGCCACGCGCGATTGGCATGGCCGGCCCTTCGCGCCAGGTCTCACTCGCCGGATCGAAGATCGACACGCGGTTGGTTTCTCCGGATGAACCACGCCCACCCAGCATCCACAATTCGCCCATGAAGGCGACCAGCTGCGAGTGATCGCGAACGGGTCCCTGACTATCACCGAAAATGGCGCGGCTGCGTCCCAGCCGCGCATCGAACTGCGCGATATCGCCGGAACTGTCGCCGAAATACGCAGAGCCATTCAACGTCGTTGCGCCACTGGCTATGTACCGCGGCAGGACCGACACGACTTCCCAACGGTCCCCGGCTTCGACGTAACGCCAGCCCGCACTGGTTTGATCCCCGTCGCCGCGCTCATTGCCGCCACTGAGATAGATCACGCCATCCACCGCGGCGGCCACCGCATGATCACGTCCGCCTGGCATGTCCGCGAGCTGGGTCCAGGTATTGGCCGCGGGGTCGTAGCGCTTGAATGCCCGTGGTCCGCCAAAGCCACCCGCGACATGGAAACGCCCGTTCATCACCGCTGTGGCCATCTCTGATTGAGGCCCCGGCATAACCGTACCGGCGCTCCAGCTGCCGCCGACAGGTGCGCGCGGCTCACCATCGATACACACGGCTCCGGCCAGATGAGTCAAGCGCCGCGGCAGCAGACGGCCACTGCCGAAGGCCTCGATGGATGAGGCGTAGTCCAGCCGACCGCCGGAACAATCATCGAACGTCAATGTGTAGCTGCCCCAGGGCTGCCGGTTGATTTTGGTCGGGTCGAAATCATCACCAAAGTGCGTGCCCACCGGGCGCACACTGAAGGCAACGTCGATTCGCGGCCCGGATTGTTCGGCCACACCGACGAACCAGGCCTGATCGCCATTCTCGTCGTAGGTGAACCAGTAGTTGACTGCATTGCCATTCGGAAGCTCTTCGACAAACCAGCCCTCGCCGCTGTGCGCGGGGTCGTACCACGCAGCACTGCGCTGACGCAGTCCGGCGAGTGAACGCGCACCATTGGCGGTCAGTCGCTGCTTGCCGTTGCAACCCAGCTCATCGATGCTGGTCAGCCGTTGGATCGCCCGCGTGCCCGATCCCCATTGCGCAGGACCGGCATAGCTGAATTGGGCGTTGTTGCAGTCGGTGAAATTCAGCTCCAGCGTACCCCAGTTTTCCATCACCCGCGCCGCTGGGTCGAAGCCTGGACCAAAACGTGGCCCACGCACGGTAAAGGCTTGATCGAAGCGTACGCGGCCTCCATCGATCACGCCGCCCTGCGCCAGAATCCAAGCCTGTTTTGCGGTACTGCCTTCCGGCGGGAAGGTGAACCAGATCGCGATCACCGAACCGTTGTCCAACACCTGCACGATGATGCCCTCGCCGCTGCGCGACGGGTTGTACCAGGAGCCGGAAAACGCCGGGCCAATCCACAGCGGCGACACCGCTTTGCCAAGTGATGTGGATTTGGCCTCGCTCACTTGAGGCACAGACGGATGCAGAGTGCATGCAAGCGCTACTGAACCCGCGACGCCGAGCAACAATCCCAGCAGGTTGACTCTAAGCCTGAATAATTTCATGGCGGAAATTCCACTGCACGACCATCTGCATGGCGAGCCTGGATTCTGCCACAGCCTGCTGCGCCTGAATTCGATTGCGGCGCGCTGTCGCCTGCGCATATTCATGCTACCGGTGCTTACAGCACATTCAATCGTCTACACCATTGCCTATTCTGCACCGCAGCAGGTGGCGATCGTTGCAATGTATCGCTAAGCAAGCGGGGCAAGACGGGGAGGTAGCATGAACGCATCGTCATACGGCAGGCGGGCCGAGGGCAGCGGTCCCGCCCGGACATGGTGGTGGCTGATCGAATTCGCTTTGTTCGCCGCTGTGCTGGTGGCGGATCGATACGGACTGATTCCGCTCAGCAATACGCCTTTCCTGTTGGTCCTGGCCTGGGTCTCGCTGCGCCTGCACAGGCTGCGCTGGCGCGACGTCGGGTTCTCGTGGCCGCCGCGTCTTTTGCATGCCATCGCGGTAGGTGCCGCAGTCGGCATCGCGATGGAGTTGCTGGCGATATTCGCCATCGAACCGTTGCTGGCCGCAGCATTGGATGCACCGCCGGATCTTTCGGATTTTCGACCCGTGGTCGGCAATCTTAAACTGCTCGGCATCCTGCTGATCTTTAACTGGACCCTCGCCGCCTTTGGTGAAGAGCTCGTCTACCGCGGTTATCTGATGAATCGCGTTGCCGATATCGCCGGTGGCGGGCGCAGCGCCTGGCTACTGAGCCTGATCCTGGTCAGCGTCGTATTCGGCTGCGCCCATGGCGAAAGCCAGGGGGTGACCGGCATCGCAATGGAAGCCTGGAACGGTCTGTTGCTGGGTGTGCTTTATCTCGCCTGTGGGCGGCAACTGGCCTATCCGATCATTGCGCATGGGGTGTCCAACACGTTGGCGTTCGTGATGATCTATCTGGGGCGGTATCCGGGCATCTGATCAACACCGGCATCCGCCCCTTTCCGAGGCGCGAATGCAATGTTGCAACGCGCTGTGTTGTACATTGGTTGCCCGGTTTGTCCGGGGCTTTTGTCGTCTTTCACAGCAATCGCGGGTGCCAGGCACCTACCATCTTTCATCGGGGTTGATCATGAATTTCGTTCGGCGTGTGGGTTCAATGATGTGTCTGGCCATCGCGGCGCTCCTGGTTGCGCCACTGGCCAATGCCCAGTGCGTGAGCCTGACGACACTGGGCGCTGCGGCGACGCAGAATTTTGACACGCTTTCGAACACCGCCGGCAGCACCACCAACAACCTGACGATCACCGGCTGGTTTCTTAACGAAACCGGCGGCGGTGCACGCGACAACGAGCAATATGCGGTGGATACCGGCGGCAGCAACACCGGCGATACCTATAGTTATGGCGCCGCCGCAGCGACCGATCGCGCACTTGGTAGCCTGCGTAGCGGAACCCTTATTTCGAACTTCGGCGCCTGCTACACCAACAATACCGGCGCCACGATCGACAATCTGGGCATTGCCTACACCGGCGAAGAATGGCGCCTTGGCACCGCGGGCCGCACCGACCAGATCAACTTCGAATACAGCACCAATGCCACCAGCCTGGTCACCGGCACCTGGACCGGCGTAGCAGCGCTCAACTTCGTCACACCATTCACGACGACAGCCGGTGCCAGAGACGGCAACGCCGCAGCCAATCGCACGGCCCTGTCGTCCACCATCTCGGCTTTGAGCATCGCCAACGGCGCAACGTTCTGGATCCGTTGGGTCGACACCGATGCGACCGGCGCCGATGACGGCCTGTCGGCTGATGATTTTTCGCTGACGCCGAACGGTGCGATCGCCTTGCCGAATCTGACGATCAACGACGTCGCGTTGAACGAAGGCAATGCCGGCACCACGTCCTTCACCTTTACCGTCAGCCTGTCGGCGCCCGCGGGCCCAGGCGGCGTGACTTTCGATATCGCCACGGCCGACGGCACGGCGCAGGACGACAATCCCGTCGCGGAAGACAACGACTACGTCGCCAACGCGCTCGCTGGCCAGGCCATCCCCGCCGGCAGCTCGACCTATTCCTTTACGGTGCTGGTCAATGGCGACGCGGTACCCGAGACCAACGAGACGTATTTCGTCAACGTGAGCAACGTCACCGGTGCAACGGTGACCGACGGCCAGGGCCAGGGCACCATCGTCAACGACGATGCGGCGCCCAATCTGACGATCAATGACCTGTCGCTCAATGAGGGCAATGCCGGCACGACAACATTCACCTTTACCGTCAGCCTGTCGGCACCTGCAGGCGCCGGCGGCGTCACCTTCGATATCGCCACGGCCGACGGCACGGCGCAGGACGACACTCCCGCTACGGAAGATAACGACTACGTCGCAAACGCGCTCACCGGCCAGACCATTCCTGCCGGCAGCTCGACCTATGCCTTCAATGTGCTGGTGAACGGCAACACCGCACCGGAATCCGACGAGACCTTCTTCGTCAATGTGACCAACGTGACCAATGCCATCGCCGCCGATAATCAGGGTCAGGGCACGATCGCCAACGACGACCTCATCTTCATCCACGACGTGCAGGGCAATGGTGCGGCATCGCCGATCGCCGGTGCCACGGTAACGGTCGAGGGCATCGTCATCGCCAACTTCCAGGGCAACAGCCGGCTGCAGGGTTTCTTCCTGCAGGAAGAGAACACCGACCACGACGCTGATCCTTCCACGTCGGAAGGCATCTTCATTTTCTGCGTCGCCTGCCCGACGCCGGTCGCCGAAGGCCAGCGTGTGCGCGCGACGGGTGTCGTTGCCGAGTCGAGCAACATGACCGAAATCACCGCCAGCGCCGCAGGTAACGTCGTCGTTACCAATGCCGGCAACAATCTGGCGCAGATTTCGTCTTCGACCATCGATCTTCCGGTGGCCGGCGTGGTCAATGATTTCTACGAAGCACGCGAAGGCATGAAGGTGACCTTCGTCGACACGCTGACGGTGTCGGAGTATTTCGAGCTCGGCCGTTACGGGCAGATATCCCTGTTCGAAGGCGGGCGTCCGCGCCAGTTCACCGAGGCCAACCCGCCGAGCGTCGCTGGGCTGGCAGCGCATGCCGATAATCTTTCGCGGCGCAAGGTCATTCTCGATGACGACAACAACGCCCAGCAGTGGTACCTGACGTCGTCGACACCGCCGGGTCCGGCCGATGGCTTGCAGAACGTGTTCCACCCGCGCGCCAACGGCGGCTTCTCAGTCGGCACGCAGGGCACCGACTTCTTCCGCGGCGGCGATCTGGTGAACGCACTGACCGGCGTGCTGCACTGGGATTTCCCCGGTTTCGGCGCCGACACCTGGCGCCTGCGCCCGACCAGTGCTGAACCGGCGACATTCACTGTCGCCAATCCCCGGCCCGCGACGCCCCCTGTGGTGGGCGGTGCGATCAAGGTCGTGGGGATGAACCTGCTCAACTACTTCACCACCATCGATACCACCCCGACCAACAGCGGCCCCTGCGGACCAGGCGGCACGCTGGACTGCCGCGGCGCGGACAGCGTCGCCGAACTCAATCGCCAGCGCGAGCGCGCATCGGTGGCGATCTGTTTGCTCAATGCCGACATCTTCGGCTTCGCCGAACTGGAAAACACCACGCCGACGGCCACCATCACCGACCTGCTCGGTGCCGTCAACGCACGCTGCGGCGGCGCCAACCCCTACGCCTTCGTCAACACCGGCGGCACGCTGGGCACCGATGCGGTGCGCGTGCAGCAGATCTACCGCACCGGCATCGTCTCGCCGGTCGGTGCGGCACTTTCCGATCTCGATCCGGTGCACAACCGGCCACCGACCGCGCAGACCTTCGACGTCGTCGACGCCGCGAACCCGGCGTTCGGCCAGCGCTTCACTGTCGTCGTCAATCATCTGCGCGCGAAGAGCTGCCCGGGCACCGGCGGCGATGCGGATGCTGGCGATGGCCAGGCCTGTTTCAACGCCACGCGCGTCGCACAGGCCAATCGCCTGATCACCTGGGTCAACGGCACCGTGCTGCCCGCGGCAGGCGATCCCGACGTGCTGTTGCTCGGCGACTTCAACGCCTACGCGATGGAAGATCCGATCACCGCGCTGACTGGTGCCGGCTACGTCGACCTGGAATCCGCGTTCCTGGGGGCGAATGCCTATTCCTATCTCAACGATGGCCAGTTGGGCCATCTCGACTATGGCCTCGCCAGCGCTTCGCTGTTCACACAGGTCACCGGTGCCAACGCCTGGCACATCAATGCCGATGAGGTGGGGCTGTTCGACTACAACGACGAGATCGCCGATACCGGTGAGTCCGCGTTCGAAGAGAAGCCCGATGGTTCCGCACTGGTTCCGCCGCGCGTGGTGTTCCAGCCAGCATCCCCGTATCGGGCCTCCGACCACGATCCGGTCATCGTCGGCCTGTTCACCAGCGCCGATCTCGCCATCACCAAGACCGACGCGCCCGACCCGGTGACCGCCGGCGCCAATCTGACTTACACCATCACCATGACCAACAATGGTCCCGATGCCGCGACCACTGCGTCGTGGAACGACACGCTGCCGGCGGGCACGACCTTCGTGTCGCTGCCTGCGGTTGCCGGCTGGTCGTGCACCACGCCCGCAGTCGGTGCGGCCGGCACGGTGTCGTGCTCGAATCCGAGCTTCGCTGTCGGCAGCTCGGTGTTCACGCTGATCGTCGCGATCGACAGTGCCGTGGTCAGCGGCACCGTGCTGTCGAACACTGCCGCCGCCACGTCCGTGACCGGTGACCCCAACGCCGCGAACAACAGCGCCACCGCTACAACAACGGTGGTAGCATCGGCTGATCTCTCGATCACCAAGCTCGATACACCCGATCCGGTGTCGGCCGGCAGCAATGTCAGCTACACCATCACCATCACCAACGTCGGCCCGAGCAGCGCTGCAGCGGCGGCGTTGGCCGACACGCTGCCCGCCGGCACCAGCTTCGTGTCGCTGGCATCGCCGGCCGGCTGGAGCTGCACCACGCCGGCAGTCGGCGCGGGCGGTACGATCACCTGCTCGAATGCCGCATTCGCGGCGGGCAATGCGGTGTTCACGCTGGTCGCGCAGGTCGGCGCCGGCGTCGCCGGCGGCACTGTGCTCAGCAATACGGCAACCGTTTCGTCGTCGACCACCGATCCGAATCCCGGCAACGAAAGCGCCACCGCCACCACTACGGTTGCGGCCGCTGCCGACCTTTCGGTGACCAAGGTCGATACACCCGATCCGGTCGCGCCTGGCAGCAATCTCACGTACACCATCACCGTTGCCAACGCTGGCCCCAGTGATGCGGCCACGCTTGCGCTGTCCGATACCTTGCCGGCCGGCACGACTTTTGTGTCCGTCGCATCACCGGCTGGCTGGAGCTGCACGACACCGGCGGTGGGCGCGGGCGGAACGATCGCCTGCTCGGTGGCGACGATGGCTTCGGGCAATGCGGCATTCACGCTCGTTGTCCAGGTCGGCGCGGGCGTCACTGCGGGCACGGTACTCAGCAACACGGCGACAGTGACATCGACCACCACCGATCCGAATCCCGGCAACGGAAGCGCGACGGCGACGACGACGGTCGGCGCCGGTTCCGCCGATCTCTCGGTGACGACAATTGATACGCCCGATCCAGTGACGGCCGGCACGAACCTCAGCTATACCATCACCGCGGTCAATGCCGGCCCCAGCGATGCCACGACGGCGACGCTGTCCGACACGCTGCCCGCAGGCACCAGCTTCGTGTCTCTCGCATCACCGGCCGGCTGGAGCTGCACCACACCGGCGGTGGGGGCTGCCGGCACGGTCTCGTGCACTAACGCTTCGTTCGCGCTCGGCACTGCAGTGTTCACACTGGTCGTGCAGGTGGATGCCGCGGTCGCCGCGGGTACGATCATCAGCAATACAGCCACGGCAGCGGCGGCGACCACCGATCCGAATCCGGCGAACAACCCCGGCACCGCGACAACGACGGTGGTCACGGCTGCCGATCTGTCGGTGACACTGACCGATGCGCCCGATCCCGTCGCGCCCGGCGCCACGCTGACCTACACGATCACCGCCGCCAACGCCGGACCGAGCAATGCAGCGGCCGCAGTGCTGTCGACCAACCTGCCCACGGGCACCACGTTCGTGTCGATGACTGCGCCTGCCGGCTGGTCGTGCACAACGCCGACCGTCGGTGCCGGTGGTGCAGCGTCATGCAGCAATGCCAGCATGGCAGTCGGCAGCGCGGTGTTCACGCTCGCCGTCACAGTCCCGGCGTCCAGCGCAGGCGGCTTGATCTCGCACACTGTCGGCATCGCCTCCGCCACCGGCGACCCGGATACCGCGAACAACTCCGACACCGAGCCGACCACAGTAACGTCGCCATCGGGACTCTCGGCGACCAAGTCAGTTGCCGGCCTGTTCACGCCCGGAGCGACAATCGACTACACCATCGTTATCTCCAATGCCGGCCCCGCTGCGCAGGCCGACAACCCCGGCAATGAGTTCACCGATGTGCTGCCAGCCGAGCTGACGCTGGTGTCGGCCAGCGCGACATCGGGCACTGCAGTCGCATCCGTCGGCACCAATACAGTGACCTGGAACGGCGCGATCCCGGCGTCGGGCTCGGTCACCATCACGATAACGGCGTCGATCAACCCCAGCATCGCCGCCGGCACCAGCATCATGAATCAGGGCACCGTGCAATACGATGCCGACGGCAACGGCAGCAACGAAGCCACCGCCACCACCGACGATGCCGCAGTCGGCGGACCAAACGATGCAACGGCCTTCACCGTAGGCGGCAACACCATACCGGTTCCGGCGCTGGGCGCCGGCATGCTGGCGTTGCTGGCGATGATGCTCGCCGGGCTTGGGGTGATGGCGATGCGGCGCGCATCGCTGGTGCCGCAAGGTGACGCCGTGACGCGGCGTTGATGCGTTCCTTCTCCCGCAGGCGGGAGAAGGTGGCCGCAGGCCGGATGAGGGAGGCGTGCGACTCCGTTCGGTCGCCGCCGCGTCGCTCTCGCTTTGCTGTTGTGGGAGCGGCGTCCCGCCGCGATGCTCTTGCTCTGCTCTTGTCCCAAAGGGATTTCCTTCGGTCATAGGCGGGGCTTGCTCCGCTGCCTTTGATGTTCATCCTTCGTCACGAACATCAATAGCAGGCACGCTGCGCGTGCGTCATCGCTGCGCGACGCCAAAGAGCTTTCGCGCTTTCGCGCGAGTTACTTTCTCTTTGGATGGACAAAGAGAAAGTAACCAAAGAGAAATCCACCCCTCAGCGACGCCTTTCG
>JANMUE010000519.1:0-3989 GCA_031391205.1 Lysobacterales bacterium
CCGACCTGCGGTCGCACGCTATAAAAACTCTCCTGCTGTCTAAAACGCGCCCCACCGCTGGTCGGACCCACATTCCGGCAGTCAGTCAAGATCGTTTTCGATCATGTCCATGTTCACCGTGTCGCCGGTGAATGTGGCGTCGTCGGTGGGCGTGATCGCAAAATGTCCGCCGCCACTGGCGCCGATGTCGTCCCACCATCCGGGTGCGCCGCCGGCGAACCATGAAAAGCCGATCAGAACATCCTGGTTGGCTTCAAAATAGTTGATGAAATCGGTCCAGGCGGCCTGCGCCAGCGGCATCGTGGCGAGAAATCCGATCTCGCCCAGATAAACCTTGTAGCCCTGCGCCCTGGCTTCGTTGACGACGACTTCGAGGTGTTGGCGCGCCGCGGTGATCGAGGTGATGCCGGTGGTGCTGCCGCCCTCGTCATTGTCGAGATAGGTATGTACTTCGATCACGATATTGTTCAACGGATCGTTGATCGGCATGCCGACGCCGTTGGCATTGAGATATCCGTAGGCGTTCGAGCGCTTGACCGGATCGGTGTCGTAGAACGCGTTGCCGATCACCCAGGTGCTGGCTGCTGTGTAGCCGTTGCCTGGCACGTAAATGCGCTGCGTGGCACCCGCATTGCGGATCGCAGTGATGCCGGCCTGGGCGATCGCCCACCAGCCCATGGTCGACATATTGTTGGGTTCATTGACCAGGCCGAATGCCACGCGCGGATTGGAGGCGTAGACACCAGCGAACTTGGTCCAGAAATCGATCCATGCCGCCGTCGGCACAGCAACAGAACCGACCAGCCCGCCGCGCCAGCGCGGACCGCCGGCACCATTTGTGGAGTTGGCCTGCCAGGGTTCGATGATCACCTGCATGCCTTTCACGTTGGTCGCGTAGTCGACGATGTTCTTGTAACGATCGAAGTAGAGTTTGTAGTTGCCGCTGGGTGCCGCCGGAATTGGCCCCATCAGCGATGACTGCATGCCTTCCCACGAAAACAGGAAGCGGATCGTGGTCATGCCCTTGGCCGCGAAGTAATCGATCAATCGTGTGTCATGCACCGGATAGTCCTTGCCGCCCACCGGCCCGGTCGCCTGCGGGAAGAAGTCGTAGCCCATCTCCATGCCGGTGACATTGGTGCCGCGGAAGCTCGCCGACGCCAGATGCGTGCTCGCAGGAATCGGCCAGATGGCGATGCCGCCGAATCCGGGAAAAGTCGTCGCAGTGCCGAGTACCTGTCCCGCCGCGCTGGTGTAAGAGCCGACACCGGGCAGTCCGCCCGGGCGTGGAGCCGGAGTCAGTGTGTACTCAAGAACCGACAGCGTCTTCTGATAATTGGCCCACAGATCGCCATCGCGATCGAATACCAGCCCACCGACCGTATCGCCCTGAAACAGAGCCGGATTCACATCGATCTGATGCACCGGAAGCGTGGCACCGAATCCCGCATCGTCGAGCTGCCATTGCGCGTAGCCTGAAATCGTCGGCTCACCGTTATTGCCGACCCACAGGGTGTCGTCGGCATCGAAGGCCAGGCCTTCGGGCAGATTGAGTGCGTTGCGTGCGCCGATCGCGGTGTTGCTGCCGATTCGATCGACCGCGCCACTGCCAGTGTTCATCCGCACCAGGGTGTTGTTGCCGTAGTTGCTGATCCACAACCGGCCCAGCGCATCGAATTCCAGGCCCGCGGGTATGTTGAGGCTGGCAGCAGTGAGCAGGGTGCTTGCGGGATTGCCGCTGACGGCGAGGTTGGCGATGGCATATCTGACGATGCGGTTTGTCCCGCCGAAGTTGCTCTGGCTGACATAGGCGAAGCCGCCGAAGAACGCCATGTCGAAAATGTCGCCACTCCCGCCACCGACCGGTCCGATGATGACTTCAGCGACGGGATTGCTCAGCGTGATCACCGACTGCGCGGCGTAGCGCAGCAGCCGCTTGGTGGCGCCACTATCGACCACCCATAGGCGCCCATCAGGCGCGAACGCCAGCGCATTGGGCTGGGTGCCTGCAGCAAGGATGGCGGTATTGACCAGACTGAAGCCTGCGGCCTCGCGTCGATACACCTTGATGCGGTTCGTGGTGTATTGCGGCACGAAGAGATACTCCGGCTCGACAATAGTGACCGCCGCGGTGCTGGGCGCAGTCGTTGCAGCGCCGATCGCATTCGACAACGTCAGCGTCAGTGTCTCGTCGGTTTCGGCAACGCCGTCATCGACGATGGTGATATTGAAGTTCTTGTCCAGCGCATCGCCATCGCCCCATGTCAACGTGCCCGTCGCGCTGGTGTAGTCGCCGGGGGCGACCGCGGTGGCGTCATCCGTCATATAGTCGACGCTGACCACGCCGTTGCTGCCGTTCACGCGTTGCACCGATACGCTGAGGGTTCCGTCCGTTTCGCCGACGCTGTAAGTGGCCGCGCTGAAGCGCAGTTCTCCCGGTGCCGGTGCAGCGTCATCGTCGGCAATGGTGAGCACTGCTGTCGAGGGTGCGACGATGACCGCACCGCCCGTGGCAGCGGACAGTGCAAGATTGACGGTTTCGTCGGGTTCGTCGTCGCCATCGTTGACGACAGCGACGGTAAACGTGCGCACGCCCGAAGCGCCCGCGTTCCAGGACAGGGTGCCGCCCGCGCTGGCATAGTCGTCAGGCTGCGTGGCATTGCCATCGCTGGACGCATAGGTCACCGTGACCGCGCCTGAGCTGCCGTTGACACGTTCGACGCTGATCATTGCATTGCCATCGGCCTCACCGACAGCGAAGCCAGCTGCGGTAAAGCGCAATTCGCCGACCGGGCCGGGTGCTCCGCCGTTTTCGAATCCGTTGCTGAAGATATCCGGTGAAGGCGGTGTTGCATCGATGAGACTGACATCATCGATGTACAGCGTTGCCTGTGTATCCGGATCATCGGACTGCAGATCGAAGCGGTCAAACGTGCCGGTGAAAGACAATGGCGCGCTGGCGAACAGGATCTCGACCAGACGCCACTCGTTGGGGGCGATGGCGCCGCCGCTGATGAAACTGTCTATTTCCACATTGGCGATGGGAACGCCACCGAGATTGTTGTAGACGTGGAAGCGCAGTCGCTGACCGCCAGCGCTGCCGCCATGTACGTAGAAACGCACTCCGGAATACTGCGCAGTGGTGAAATTCACCGTCTCGTGCGGAAAGGCCACGGCATTGGAGTTGTCGCCGGTAAATGCGATGGCGAATGCCGACCCATTGCGGGTGGTGCCGGCGTGCTGCAGGTCGGTGCCGCCGCCATATGAATAGCCATCAACAAACCCGCTCTGCAGCGCATCGTCGTAGACCGGCAGATCCTGCGCGCTGGCCTGGCAGACCAGACCGATCAAGATGATGAACGCCGACAGTCGCATGGCTTACTCCGGTGTGGGCGTGGCATTGCGCCATGCATTTACCCCTAACAACAGGAAGTGAGCGGGAAACCGGCCATCGCGTCGTTACATTGCCGAAAGGCGCTGCAAAGCCTCGCCATCGACACGAAATACCGTCCAGTCATCCTGCGGCTGAGCACCCAGCTTCTTGTAGAAGCCGATGGCGGGTTCATTCCAGTCGAGCACGGCCCATTCGACGCGACCGCAGCCGCGTTCCACGGCAAGCCTGGCCAGATGAATCAAAAGCATCTTGCCGATGCCGAACTTGCGGAAGTTCGGACGCACGAACAGGTCTTCCAGATAGATGCCGGCGCGTCCGACAAACGTAGAAAAATTATGGAAGAACAGCGCGAAGCCCGCCGTCTGGCCGTCGACCTGGGCGATCAGCACTTCGGCGCGTGGTCGTTCGCCAAACAGCGCCTCGTGCAGCATCATCTCGGTTGCGACCACGCGATCGAGCAGCTTTTCGTATTCAGCCAGTTCGCGAATCAGCTGAAGGACCAGGCCGACGTCGGCTGGAGTGGCGGGGCGGATGGAAGTCGTCATGATGGGCTCGCGCTTTGGCAGCGCAAACTATAGCGGCTGGGTGTTGGTGT
>JANMUE010000571.1:0-1091 GCA_031391205.1 Lysobacterales bacterium
CGCAATCTCACCGGCGGTGCAGGTGTGGATCTGACCATCGATATGGGCGGCGCCGACACCATCGAGCGCTCGCTGGCGTCCACGCGCATTAGCGGACGCCTAGCGCTTGTCGGTCTACTCGGCGGCATGCCGAACGCAGCAACGTCCTTGTTTTCTGCAAGTGTTGACATCACCTCCATCAAGGTCGGCAGCCGTGACGATTTTGAGGGGCTTAACCGTGCCGTGACCTTCCACAAAGTACGTCCGGTGATTGCCGAGCGATATGCTTTTTCGCAATTGCCAGATGCGCTGACTCAGTTGCAAACAGGCCGTCACATGGGAAAAATCGTCATCGCATTCGAGTGAGTCTCTGCAGCAGTGCCGGTTCGGGCGCCCGCAGCCAAGGGTCAACGAAAACTTGCTCGTCCTTATTGAAGGCAATTTTGATTCGCTGGTTTCTGCTGAACAGGACGCTTATGCTGCCTACCCTCTGGAAACAGGCCGGGTATCAGGCTGCCAAGAAGCAGTTATTAACCCGGCGCTTAAGCAGGTCTGGTTGCCGTTCGTGGTGAGCTTGTCCCTTGGGGATGGCCTCCGGTCTTCGAAACGTTCTTTGATTTTGCAGAAGAATCCTTCGAGGGCCAAAGGTCATCCCTGTGGGACAGGCTCACTGAAAACCGCTCCTGCGTTTCCAGTGCTTCCGCCATCCATGGCGGTCGCAGGACGAACGATAACTTTGTCCGCCGGGTCAATTACATAGATGGGAGCAATGAATCGATGAAAGTTGCATTGGTCACCGGCGCGGCCGCCGGCATTGGTGCGGAAATCTGCCGCCGTTTTGCGCGCGACGGGATTGCCGTCGGCGTTCTCGACATTAATCTGGCGGACGCAACCAAGGTCGCTAATGAGATCACTGCGGCGGGCGGCAAGGCCCTCCCACTTCAGGCGAGCATCGCCGACCGCGCCCAGGTTACCGCTGCTGCGAGCAAACTGCGCGAAGCCTTCGGACCCATCACCATCTGCGTTAACAACGCCGGCATCACCGGCTTTGTTCCCTTCGAGCAGATCACCGACGAGCAGTGGGATCGGATGATGGAGATCAACGTCAAGGG